>NZ_CP045118.1:2103747-2404282 GCF_009189165.1 Pseudomonas sp. SCB32 | reverse complement strand
GCGTGCTCGCCGGGACATGTAGGGCTCCAGACCTTCGGAATGGGCGGATTCTAGCGGGAACGCCGCCGCGGCGCTGCCTATCCAAGGGCAGAACATGAGAGATTTTCATGCAAATCTCCGCAAGCTCAAATTTTCTACAGCTTTGATATCATCAGTGACCTATTGTCACGCCTCCTTCTAGGTACCTCCAATGTCCGACCGCGCCGCCCGCCTGCAAGCCCTCCAGCAAGCCCTCAAGGAGCGCATCCTGATCCTCGACGGCGGCATGGGCACCATGATCCAGAGCTACAAGCTGCAGGAGGAGGATTACCGTGGCGCGCGCTTCGCCGACTGGCCGAGCGACGTGAAGGGCAACAACGACCTGCTGCTGCTCAGCCGCCCGGACGTGATCCAGGCCATCGAGAAGGCCTATCTGGACGCCGGCGCCGACATCCTCGAGACCAACACCTTCAACGCCACCCGCGTCTCCCAGGCCGACTACGGCATGGAAGAGCTGGCCTACGAGATGAACGTCGAGGGCGCGCGCGTGGCCCGCCAGGTCGCCGACGCCAAGACAGCCGAGAACCCGGCCAAGCCGCGCTTCGTTGCCGGCGTGCTCGGCCCGACCAGCCGCACCTGCTCCATCTCCCCGGACGTCAACGACCCCGGCTTCCGCAATGTCACCTTCGACGAGCTGGTGGAGAACTACAGCGAGGCCACCCGTGGCCTGATCGAGGGCGGCGCGGACCTGATCCTGATCGAGACCATCTTCGACACGTTGAACGCCAAGGCCGCGATCTTCGCCGTGCAGGGCGTCTATGAAGAGCTGGGCGTCGAGCTGCCGATCATGATCTCCGGCACCATCACCGACGCCTCCGGCCGCACCCTGTCGGGCCAGACCACCGAGGCCTTCTGGAACTCGGTGCGCCACGCCAACCCGATCTCCGTCGGCCTGAACTGCGCCCTCGGTGCGAAAGAACTGCGCCCCTACCTGGAAGAGCTGGCGACCAAGGCCGGGACCCACGTCTCCGCGCACCCCAACGCCGGCCTGCCCAACGCCTTCGGCGAATACGACGAGACCCCGGCGGAAATGGCGGTGGTCGTGGAGGAATTCGCCGCCTCCGGCTTCCTCAACATCATCGGCGGCTGCTGCGGCACCACCCCGCCGCACATCGAAGCCATTGCCAAGGCCGTGGCCAAGTACGCACCGCGCGCGATTCCGGAAATCCCCCGCGCCTGCCGCCTGTCCGGCCTCGAGCCCTTCACCATCGACCGCAGCTCGCTGTTCGTGAACGTCGGCGAGCGCACCAACATCACCGGTTCCGCCAAGTTCGCCCGGCTGATCCGCGAGGAGAACTACGCCGAAGCGCTGGAAGTGGCGCAGCAACAGGTGGAAGCCGGCGCCCAGGTGATCGACATCAACATGGACGAGGGCATGCTGGACTCGAAGGCCGCCATGGTTCGCTTCCTCAACCTGATCGCCTCCGAGCCGGACATCTCCCGCGTGCCGATCATGATCGACTCCTCCAAGTGGGAAGTGATCGAAGCGGGCCTGAAATGCATCCAGGGCAAGGGCATCGTCAACTCCATCTCCATGAAGGAAGGCGTCGAGCAGTTCAAGCACCACGCCCGCCTGTGCAAGCGCTACGGTGCCGCCGTGGTGGTGATGGCCTTCGACGAATCCGGCCAGGCCGACACCCAGGCGCGCAAGGAAGAAATCTGCCAGCGCTCCTACGACATCCTGGTCAACGAAGTGGGCTTCCCGCCGGAAGACATCATCTTCGACCCGAACATCTTCGCGGTCGCCACCGGCATCGAGGAGCACAACAATTACGCAGTCGACTTCATCAACGCCTGCGCCTACATCCGCGACAACCTCCCCTACGCACTGAGCTCGGGCGGGGTGTCCAACGTGTCGTTCTCGTTCCGCGGCAACAACCCGGTGCGCGAGGCGATCCACTCGGTGTTCCTCTACTACGCGATCCAGAACGGCCTGACCATGGGCATCGTCAACGCCGGCCAGCTGGAGATCTACGACGAGATCCCCAAGGAGCTGCGCGACAAGGTCGAGGACGTGGTGCTCAACCGCAGCCCGGACGCCACCGAGGCGCTGCTGGCCATCGCCGATAACTACAAGGGCGGCGGCGCCACCAAGGAAGTCGAGGACGAGGAATGGCGCAGCCATAGCGTCGAGAAGCGCCTGGAGCACGCGCTGGTCAAGGGCATCACCACCTGGATCGTCGAGGACACCGAGGAGTGCCGGCAGAAGTGCGCGCGCCCCATCGAGGTCATCGAGGGCCCGCTGATGTCCGGCATGAACGTGGTCGGCGACCTGTTCGGCGCCGGCAAGATGTTCCTCCCGCAGGTGGTGAAATCCGCCCGCGTGATGAAGCAGGCCGTGGCCCACCTGATCCCCTTCATCGAAGCCGAGAAAGGCGACAAGCCCGAGGCCAAGGGCAAGATCCTCATGGCCACGGTGAAGGGCGACGTGCACGACATCGGCAAGAACATCGTCGGCGTGGTGCTGGGCTGCAACGGCTACGACATCGTCGACCTGGGCGTGATGGTCCCGGCCGAGAAGATCCTGCAGACCGCCCGCGAGCAGAAGTGCGACATCATTGGCCTGTCCGGCCTGATCACCCCGTCGCTGGACGAGATGGTCCACGTCGCCAAGGAAATGCAGCGGCAGGATTTCCACCTGCCCCTGCTGATCGGCGGCGCCACCACCTCCAAGGCACACACCGCGGTGAAGATCGACCCGCAGTACAGCAACGACGCGGTGGTCTACGTCACCGACGCCTCCCGCGCGGTGGGCGTGGCGACCACCCTGCTGTCCAAGGAAATGAAGCCCGAGTACGCCCGCAAGCTGCGCGAGGAGTATGCGGAAGTCCGCGAGCGCACCGCCAACCGCAGCGCGCGTACCGAGCGCCTGAGCTACGAGCAGGCCATCGCCGCCAAGCCGCAGTTCGACTGGGTCGGCTACCAGCCGCCGGTGCCGAGCTTCACCGGCGTCAAGGTGCTGGATGACATCGACCTGAACGTGCTGGCCGAGTACATCGACTGGACGCCCTTCTTCATCTCCTGGGACCTGGCCGGCAAGTATCCGCGCATCCTCACCGACGAAGTCGTGGGCGAAGCGGCGACCAGCCTGTTCAACGACGCCCAGGCGATGCTGAAGAAGCTGATCGGCGAGAAGCTCATTCGCGCCAAGGCGGTCTTTGGCTTCTGGCCGGCCAACCAGGTCCACCACGACGACCTGGAAGTCTACGGCGACGACGGTCACACCCTGGCCACCCTGCACCACCTGCGCCAGCAGACCATCAAGCCCGACGGCAAGCCGAACTTCAGCCTGGCCGACTTCGTCGCGCCGAAAGAGAGCGGCGTGAAGGACTACGTCGGCGGCTTCATCACCACCGCCGGCATCGGCGCCGAGGAAGTGGCCAAGGCCTACCAGGACAAGGGCGACGACTACAGCGCAATCATGGTCAAGGCCCTCGCCGACCGTCTCGCCGAAGCCTGTGCCGAGTGGCTGCACGAGCGCGTGCGCAAGGAATACTGGGGTTACCAGCCCGAGGAGCACCTGAGCAACGAGGCGCTGATCAAGGAGCAGTACGTCGGCATCCGTCCGGCGCCCGGCTACCCGGCCTGCCCGGACCACACCGAGAAAGGCACGCTGTTCAAGCTGCTCGATCCCAAGGGCCTGTCCGGTGTGACCCTCACCGAGCACTACGCCATGTTCCCCGCCGCCGCCGTCAGCGGCTGGTACTTCGCCCACCCGCAGGCGCAGTACTTCGCCGTCGGCAAGGTCGACAAGGACCAGGTCGAACGCTACAGCGCGCGCAAGGACCAGGAAATCACCACCAGCGAACGCTGGCTGTCGCCGAACCTGGGTTACGACAGCTGACTCGATCCCCCACACCAGAGCCCCCGGAGTGAAACCAGACGTCCTTCGGGGGCCCAATCCGACCGCCCTCCCCTTTAGTACAGCGCACTTTGCCGCTCAACCCATCTCCTCTCCCTCCGCCCCCTGCTCGAGCTGATCGATCCTGAACGCAAGGGTGCACTCACACTCCCCTTCCCTTGATCCAGCCCCCATTGCACGCATGCACAAGATCGACATCCCGGGATACGGGATGCTGCCAGCGCGACAGAGCGCACAAAACTCAGAACTGCTGCAAGTCCATCGTTAAAAAACGATCCCCCATGAAATTCCCTACAAAATTTCCAAACTGGTTATCACTGCTGATACTCGCCAGTAGAAACTTCAGAGTATTCCTACGCAAGACCTTACACATTCACATTGTTCGTCCCGCCTCAAACTGAAAAAATTCACCTCGTCGGCAGCCACTCGATTTCGGCACGAATAAGTCGTCCGAAACTGGAAGAGCCGACAGAGAGCATCACGAACTGCTCCAATTTTTATCGAACCTCACATTCATACGTGATGAAAAGTACTCGAACATCCGAAAGCGCATTCGTAGTACACATACTGGATGCACGAACTTCTACCAGAGATACTCATAATTATTCAAGCAACGGCAAGGGAGGAGATACACGAAACCGAATCCCAATCCTTCAGCATTAAACAATTCACACGAACCAAATTTTACCATCCAAAGAAATCTTAATTCTCAGGAAAATCTCAAATGAAAAAAGTAGAGCGCGACGCACTCGTCAAATCCGAACTGGCCGGCGGCTGCTGCAAGTCCAAGAATCAACCGGCTCCGGCCCCCACTCCGTGCCCGCCGAGCGGCGGTGGCAGCGGCGGCACCACCCGCGCGCCCGCTACGACGTAATTGGTGTAAGCCGATGACTTCAGGACTGCAACGGCAGCAGATCAAGCACTGATCGACGAACGTACTCTGTTCTGTCCTGACGTTCTATTGCGTTACGACGCTGTCCGGCCTTGCGCCGGATAGCGCTCGGCAAATCCCGGCATACATCGGCCACGAGAAACTTAATAAACGACACAGCACGGTTTCACACCGCAGCAGGTAGCCCCTTGAGCATCCAAGCAGAAAAGCTACCGCGCTTCACTGACATTTCCTGGCGCTGGATCGCCTACTTCAGCTCATTCGTGGTGGCATTGGCCATCGTCTATGCATTCTTCCAGGAAATCGAACTCAAGCGCGACGTTCCCTTCGAAATAGTCTCGCCTTCAGAAGTCAAGATTACCGGACTCACCGGCCTGGTTACTTCAGTACATATTATTTCCGGCCAAAAAGTCGAGCAGGGGCAGCCACTATTCGAACTTGCCCGGGACCTGAATCTGTCGAGTGATGGAACTCCCAAGCCCAAGTTCGACGAAGCGATGCGCGACGAACAGATCGCCACTGCCAGAAGTCAATACGAGGACCGGCTTGCAGCGATTACCGCGCGCCTCCAGGCCAGCGAACGTACAGCGGCCGCAAGAGAACTGGAACTGCAGGCGCTCGCCAAGCAGCAGTCGCGGATCCGTCAGATCGCCGCCGATGCCGCCAACACTCTCCGACGCCTGGAAGACATGGCCAGCTATGTCACGGCCGATCGGGTAGAGCAGGCACGCCTGCAAGCCAACCAGAGTTCCGCGGAAATCGCTCAGGGTGATGCCCGGCGCCAATCGCTGGTGAGCGAACTGGAAACCCTGCGTGGCAGCCAGCAGGAACTGAAGGCTCAACAACGCGAAATGGGTGCACAGCTCAATCGCGACGTGCAGGAAATTCGCCTTCGTTATGAGGCAGCGCGTCAGAACACCACCGTTTACGCCCCCCAGGCAGGGACCGTGACTTTTTCCAGCCTGGTGGCCGGCCACATGCTCCAGCCAGAGGATGTCGCCCAAGTGATAAACACGGACTCCGGCCAACCCCTGGTGGCGACACTGAATATCCCTACTCGGCAGCGTGGTTTCGTCAAGGTGGGACAACTCGTGCGCCTCAAGCTGGATTCTTTCCCTTACGCACGCTTCGGCGCCGTGCAGGCTAGCATCGCGTCGATCTCCGACACCGTCATGAACAAAAGCGAAAGCACCACGACCGCGGCACTCGGCAAGCCCGTCGAGACAAGCAACTACATGGCCTGGGCAACCCTGCCCGGCGACACCTTCGGTACAGCCGGCAAGCCCCTGCAAATTCTCCCGGGCATGCGCGGTAGCGCCAGCGTAGTGATCGAGCGCAGGACCATCGCCGAATGGGTCCTCGAGCCGCTGTTCCAGATGATACGGGGCTGATCATGCGAATCATCTATCAGAACGAGGTCGCAGACTGCGGCTACGCCTGTCTTGCCATGGTGCTGACGCACCTGGGGCGCGCAACCGAGGTGCGCGAGATCACCGCACACCGCCCCCTTTCATCCAACGGCCTGACGCTGATGGACCTGTACGATGTGGCGACCGAATTCGGCCTCGCCGTCCAGGCCTACCAGTTCGACGCCAACGACATGCCCAACCTGAAGCCAGGCTCGATCCTGCATTTCGGCGGCGCCCACTTCGTGGTGTTAGAGAAGGTCCGACGCAACTACGTAGTGATCATCGATCCGGCTTCGGGCCGACGCCGACTGGCACTGGACATGTTCCTGGCGAACGTCTCCGGCTACCTCCTCGAATGCTCGCCGACGCCCCAGCTTCCCCGTATCCGCGCGAAGTCCCAGGTTCCCGGCGCACTGACCCGGGTACGAAAGCTGAACCCGCAATTGCGTGGCCAACTCGCCAAGTTGATGTTCGTGGCCATTGGTAGTCAGTTCGCCATCCTCGCCATGCCCTACTTCGGCAACCTGGTCCTCGACCATGTGGTGACCAGCGACAACCGCAACCTGCTGCACATTCTTGCCATCACGTTCGCGAGCATCTTCGCCATCGGTACCTTCGGCAAGTTCGTGCAGGGCTACCTGACGGCATTGGCGGGAACCCTGGTCAGCGTCAACGTGACTCAGGGTTTGCTGGGACAGCTATTGAGAAACCCCATCTCCTACTTCGAGAAGCGCAATGTCGGCGACCTGTTCGCGCGCCTGAAATCGCAGGAGGAAATCAACGACTACACCGTGCGGACAAGCATCTCGCTTCGTATCGACCTCACAGTAGCCTCCCTTGCAATTGCCCTCATGCTGATACAAAGCCCGCTGCTGGCCATCGTCGCACTGGGGATCTTCGTTCTGTACCTGGGCACGGCATTCGCCCTGTACGCGCCGATGCGCGATGCCCATATGCTGGTACTGGAGCGATCGGCGCAGTGTGACGACGCGCTGATCGAAACGGTCCGTGGCGCGTCGCTGATCAAGCTCGCCTGCGGAGAAACCCGACGCACTGCCATCTTCATGGCGAAGTTCCGAGCCAACGCGGCCGCGGCGCTCCACAGCGCAAAACTGACCGCTGGCCGGGATGCGGTATTGAAGCTGGTCGAATACGCCGATGTAATCGTCATTACTTGGCTGGCCGCCGGCCTGATGCTCGACGGAAAGATCTCCGTTGGCGTGTTCTACTCCTTCATGATCTACAAGTCCCTCTCCTCCGAGCGACTGGCCCAGTCCATCAACGCCTTGTTCGGTCGCTTCATGCTCAGCGTACCGGTGCAGCGTGTCGCCGATATCGTGGAACACGAACCGGAGCGTTACACCCCGCCTGAACAGATAGGAAGAACTGCAGAACTGCGTCGCCTCGAGTCGATCAAGGTGCGCGACGTCAGCTTCAGCTACGGCATATCCGACCGCCAGGTGCTGGACGGCGTATCGCTCGACATCCGCCGCGGCGACAAGATCGTCATCGTCGGCCCATCCGGTGTGGGCAAGTCGACGCTGTTCAAGCTGCTCTGCGCGGCAGAACCGGTGCAGCAGGGCGACATCTGCTTGAACGATGTGAGCTACGCCAACCTCGCTGTCGACGAAGTGCGCCATCACATGACGCAGATGCGCCAAGGCGACCTGATCCTCAACGGCAGCATTGCCGATAACATTTCGTTGTTCAGCGCCAATGCCGACCACAACCGGATTAACCAGTTGCTCAAGGACGTCGGCCTGCTGGGCGACGTCATGCGACTGCCAATGCGCACCCAGACCGTCATCAGCGATTCAATCGCGAATATTTCCGCCGGGCAGCGCCAGCGCCTGCTACTGGCACGCGCGCTCTACCAGGACAGCGAACTGCTGCTTCTCGATGAGCCCACATCCAACCTCGATCCAGCCTCAGTGGCCGGTATCGCCGACTTACTTCAACGCCTGGACCGCACGATCATCGTCATTACCCACGACCCCTCGCTGGCGTCGCGATTCGACCGTAGCTATCAGCTGATCGAAGGCAGGCTCATTCCCCGTGCTCAGCACAATGGTATCCCTGCATGAAAACCTGGAAAGCACTGATTACGGTGGGGCTCGGAATTGCACTCATGCCCCTCGTTGCCCCAGCGGGCGAACTCCTGTCCGTCATCAACGACACCCTCGCCCGCGACGCCGAACTCTCAGCGGCGAATTCCGAGATCGCGATCGAGCGCGAGGAAGTGCCGCTTGCGCGAGCGGCTCTCCTGCCAAGGCTCGACGGAGGCTGGGGGCGGACCTATAACCAGATCAAGACTGACAATGGTCCAACCACCAAATACTGGCAGAACGGCTGGATGGTAACGCTGACCCAGCCCGTCTTCGACTGGGAGCGCTGGGTCGAACTTCGCCAGGCAAGTATTGCCAGCGCCAAGGCAGAACTCGAATATGCCAGCACTTGGCAGGCCCTGGTGCTACGCAGTGCCAATGCCTATTTCGACCTACTGGCCGCCACCCAGGAACATACTCGAGCGACAGACTACCTTCGCGCTGTCAGGGAACAACACGCCTTGACCGTGAAACTGCAAGCTGGCGGCGAGGCTACGGTCATCGACGTGCAGGAAGCCCTTTCACGCCTGAGCGAGGCTCAGTTGCGCCAACAGGATGCTCTCCGCGCCCTGGACTCGAGCCAGCGTGCCCTGGCAACCCTGACCGGGCGCAATATCACGCCGACCGAACTGTCATCGACAAGACGCACGAAGCCCTGGCTGAAAGCCAAGAGCTTGCAACAATGGGTCCACCAGGCCGAAACGTACAGCTTCCCTGTTCAGCTCGGTAAGCTCGAGCTTCGCAATGCAGACCAGAATACCGAGAAGGCTCGCGCACAGCGTTATCCGGTGATCAACCTGACTGCCAGTCATTCGCCTGTTGGCGCCAGCTCTGGCTATTCAGAGCCCACCACGACCAATAGCGCGATGCTCACCATATCGGCCCCGCTGTTTACCGGTGGTGCAAACCGGGCTCGCATTCGCCAAGCCGTGGCCGGCGAAGAAAAAGCACAGAACACACTGCTCGCTGCCACGCGAAAATCGGCTGCCGATACCCAAGAGTGGTTCCAGCGCTTCAACTGGGCCCAGGAACGAAGCAATGCACTGGGAGAAATCGTTCGCCTGAACGAGTCCTCGCTGGAGGCAACACGCATCGGATATAGAACCGGCAGCCGCTCCAACCTCGATGTGCTGAGAGCTCAGGAAGTGTTGTTCGCCAGTCGTGGCGAACGGGCCAAAGCCCAATACGAGATGCTGTCTGCCTACCTGGCACTCAAGGCGGAAGTCGCTTCCCTGGGAATGGCCGACATTAAAATGCTCGACAACTGGTTGACCTCCGATGACCAAGAAAGCTGAAGCGGGACTTCGCTGGCGGGACCGCTGGTTGCTGTCCTTGTCCGCACGGGGAATCGAGCGCACAGCGCTGTTGTCCTGGGGCGTGCGCAGCCTATTGAGTACCAATGCGCGCTGGAACGGCCGGCTTCGCTACGAGTGGGGCGCGGACAGCACCTCGCTGAGCCGCGCGGATAAGTGGCGCACCATGGCCAGCAAGGAACTGGAAGCCCTGATCGACCGCCGCATGCAGATGGGACGGCTGTACGGCAGAGGACACCTGTGGCCTGAACTGGAGTTGGCGGCCAGGGAACTGGCAGAGGCTGTACGTGCGATCCAACAAAAGACTCCCGGCAGACCGGTGGTGGTCTCACCGTTTCACTACGTCTCCGAGTACGCCAACATCTACGTCGTCGATGCAATGCGTGCGGCACTGAACCTCAAGGAGTTGGCCGTTGTATCTGGCAGCCCCCGGGAGGCCTATGGCAATCGCGAAGACGTTCTGATTCCCGGCCTGCGGATACTGCACACCTACGATGAAAACAATCGCTCCGGCCTGGGGCTGAGACTGATGCGGGCCTTGCGGCAGGAGCGCATTGCGGTTCTGTTCAGCGATGCGCCGCCCCACACGATGCAACGCTATCCCATGGAGACGGTCGAGGTCTCCATGCTGGGACGGCCAGCTCGTCTGCACCGTGGCGTCTTCAATATTGGCAGCCATGTCGACGCCGTACTGCTGTGCTTCCACATTACATTCTCGAAGGGACACTTCGGCCACCGGATCTACGCCCCCATAGAACTCAAGCGCGACGATGCTCCCCAGCAAGTGGCGAACTGCATTGAGCAGGCCTATGGGGATGCCTATCCGAACTGGATCCTTGCCGATCACCCCTCCCGCTACGGCTTCGCTCCCACCAAGTGAAAGCGCGCTAGCCCCCAGGTGGCCCCACATCACGGCTGAAGGCTCTCGAAACCTCCACAGGCCTATGAATAGTCGCGCAATCCGAGAAGCAATCCTCGCGAAAACAAGAATTTTCCCAACATCCGGGACCGCGTGCTCGGACAGACCCGAATCGAAGCATCCGGTATTAATCACTCACTCTGGTGGACACAGTCGAGGCCTTTTGCCTGCGTCACGAGCGCCCGTCGGGATTGGACATGCCAAGAAGGTGCAGCTCATTCCGATTCCCTCGCACCAGGCCACCACCTCCCTCTTTAATTAAGGAGCACTGCAATGAATGTATGTGGACTCAGGAACTGGAGAAAGAATCGCAGACTTCAATCGGCCGCGGCGTATGGCTCCCTGGCAATTTCCATGATTCTCTGGAGTCAGAACTCAATGGCCGCCGCATCCTGCACCTTCAACGGTTCCAGCGCCGAGACTTTCACTTTTCCGAGCCCAATTTCGGTACCTCGTGACAACAGTGCTTCAATGGCGCCGCTTTCGAACTGGGTAACCGGAGAAGCAGTAACCAATATCTACACCTGCACTCTCAGCAACAGCACAAAAGGTGGTATCGGAATTAAATTCCCCACCATGGCGCAGGCGGGGAGCTACAGCGAAGCTGGGACGACCTACAAGGTTTTCAATACCAACGTGCCTGGCGTCGGCATAATTTACGAATTTCGCCTCTACACCAGCGGTGCTTTTTGCGACCAGAATGGTGGAGTCAATGGCTGGAACCCTTGGCTCAGCGGCTCAGGGACAGTCCCATACAGTGATCGGTATTGCCAAAACACACGGTCGAGCAGTTACTCATTTGGCGCTCAGCTGAAATTTCGTCTGATCCAGACAGGAAGAATTACTGCCGGAACGGTACAAACCTTCACGATGACCAATTCCGCGCAGGTAACCGATGGGACATTCTCGACCGCTATCGGAAGCCGGAACTACATCATCGGACCGGTTACACTCCAAGCTTTGAGCTGCACCGCAGAAGGGACAGATGTCATTCTCGACACGGCGAAAAAGAGCGACTTCGTCTCGGCAACGAGTGTAAAGACCAAACCCTTCCAGTTCACCTTACGGAACTGCCCCAGCGGCATGAACAGCATCAAGTATCAGCTCGATCCGATCGGTACGATCATCAGCGCCACGGACGGTACCTTCCAGAACGCTACCGGGGCCAATATGGCGAAAGGCGTCGGCCTTCGGATCACCAACGAATCCAATACCGCCCCCATTCGCTTCGGCGACGCCAGCTACGTCGTATCGGATTACAGCCCGACATCAGGTAACTCGGCCTTACCTATCAAAATGAACGTGTCCTACTACCGAATCGGCACCGCTGCACAGGTCACGGGAGGAAAGGTCACTGGCACTGCGCAATTGACGGTCTTTTACCTTTAATGTCCGACGGGCGAATCGAGAAGGCACCTCCGGGTGCCTTTTCGTTGCAGCTCGTTCAGGCCTGGCGCCTCACCCCATAAGCCACGATCAGGCTTGCTCCATACGGCAAGGGACTGCACCCTCCGAGACGCAAACTCAGGAGCCGGCAGCATGACGAACCTCATCCAAGGGCACTGCCACTGCGCGAACATTTCCGTTCAGGCCGAACTCAGTCGAAAACCTGACCAGTTCACACCACGTGCCTGCGACTGCGATTTCTGCCGCAAGCACGGCGCGGCCTACATTTCCGACGCCCAGGGAAAACTTTCCATCCAGTGCCGCTCGGCGGCGAACGCGCTGCGCTACCACCAGGGCAGCGGCACCGTGGACTTCCTGCTCTGCCGCCACTGTGGCGTATTGGTCGCCGCGTTGTGGGAAGACAATGGCCGAACCTACGCTGCACTGAACGCCCAGATACTGGATAATCCCGCCACCCTGGGAGCACCGCAGCCCGCCTCACCACGCCTGCTGCCTCTACAAGAGCGCATGGCGCGTTGGCGAACGCTGTGGTTCGCCGACGTGCGGATCACCCAGGACACCATGGACTGAAGCCCGGCCACCTGCCGGACTTACCCTGACGAGAGAACGACAGATGAAATACCTCACCCCCGAACAGATGGCCAAACCGCGCAAGCGCCGCCTGCAGAAGAAGCTGCGCCTGGGCGAGTTCCAGGAGTTCGGTTTCAGCCTGGAAGTGAATTACACCGGCGAACTGGACGACGTGCTCGATGAGTGGATCGCCTTCGTCGAGTCCGAGGGCTGGGTCTTCGTCGGCGGCGCCACCGAAGACGGCGAGTTCACCGGCTACCTGTGCCTGAATGCCGTCGGCAGCCTGACCGACGCCGACCGCGAAACCACCCGCCTGTGGCTGGAAAAGCAGTCCTGGTGCAAGTCCTTCGAACTGGGCGAGCTGAGCGACTGCTGGCACGGGCTGTTCGAGTAAACCTCAACGTGTCCGGCGATTGCCCCTGCATCGCCGGACGCAGCCCATCGCGTCGTTTCGTCACGGTTGTCATCGCGCCCCACCTCTGCGACCCTGCGCGGGTTTGAATATGGAGCGGGTTGCATGGAACATATCGCCATCATTGGAAGCGGATTCTGCGGCACGGTACTGGCCATCCAGTTGCTGCGCAATGCCAACGGACCGCTGCGCCTCAGCCTGATTAACCGCTCGGGCCGCCTGGCTCGCGGTCTGGCGTACGGCACCCATTCCGCCAGCCACATCCTCAACGTGCCGGCCGAACGGATGAGCCTGTTCCCCGACCGGCCTTCCGACTTCCTCGAATTCGCCCGCCAGCAGATGCCCGATGCACGCCCTGGCGATTTCCTGCCCCGACGCTTCTATGGCGACTACCTGCAGGATCGCCTTGGCCGCGCCATCGCCGAAGCCGCGCCCGGTGTGCGTTTCAGTAGCTTGTGCCAGCAGGTCGTGGAACTGACCGACCAGGGCGACCACCTGCGCTTGATGCTGGACGACGGCCAGACGCTGGACAGCTACAAGGTCGTCATCGCTACCGGCAACTTCGCGCCAGCCACTCCCGGGCCACTCACGCCCCTGGAGCAGGACCCGCGCTATTTGCGCGACCCATGGACCGCAGGCGCGCTTGAGGCGATTCCAACCGACGCCAGCGTGCTGCTGCTGGGCACCGGCCTGACCATGTATGACATGGCCCTGGCGCTACAGGACCAGGGGCACCGGGGAGCATTACTGGCGCTGTCTCGCCGTGCCCTTCTACCCCAGGCGCACCGCGATAACGCCCATCACCCGGTGCTGCCGAAGCTGCCCGAAGACTTCCTCCACGATATGCGCCTGACCCAGCGCCTGAGCAGCTTGCGCGCACTGATCCACCAGGCTGCGCAGGACGGCCACGACTGGCGGGATGTGATCGCTGCATTACGCCCGGTGACGCCGCAGCTCTGGCAAGGTCTCGACGAGGTCGATCGCGGGCGTTTCCTGCGCCACCTGCAACCCTATTGGGATGTGCACCGTCACCGCGCCGCGCCACCGGTGGCACAACGCATCAACAAGCTGTGCGCCACCGGGCAGCTGCGTGTACAAGCTGGCCGCGTGCTGGCCGCACGGTCCAGCCAGGGCGGAATCGAGCTGGACGTGCGCCGCCGGGGTGCCTCGGAGACAGTAGTGGAGCGCTTCGACTTCCTGATCAATTGCACTGGCCCCAGCACCAACCTGCGCACGGTCGACGAGCCACTGCTGCGCGGCCTGCTCGAACAAGGCGTGATTCGCCAGGACAAACAAGGCCTGGGCCTGGATACCGACGCCGGCTTCCACCTGCTGGATGCCCAGGGCGCAGTCAATCCTCACCTCTACCTGCTTAGCCCGATGCTGCGCGCCAGCCATTGGGAGGCCACGGCGGTGCCGGAGCTGCGTGTGCACGCCGCCCGCCTCGCGGAGCTATTGCTGGCCTGAAACGCGGCGGGGGCAGCAGGGTTACGCTAGGCTTTCGCTCAGTGCACCCTACCGGCATGGGTGCGCTCGACTTCCACAACAGGCCGGAAGCACACTGCCTCCAAGGACGCCATGCTAGAGCGCCAGCGCCTCCAGAACATTCTCAGTCTGGGCCTGCCGATCATCGGTGGAATGCTCAGCCAGAGCCTGCTCAACCTGGTGGATGCCGCGATGGTCGGCCATCTGGGTGAAAAGTCCCTGGCCGGTGTCGGCATCGGCAGCTACGCGAATTTCGTTGCGATCTCCCTGGTCATGGGCCTCGGCGCTGGCGTTCAGGCGCTGGTGGCGCGGCGAAGAGGCGAAGGCCGCACGGAGGACCAGGCCGCCCCGCTCAACTGTGGCCTGCTGGTGGCACTGGGCCTGTCGCTGCCGATCACACTTGTCTGCCTGTTGTTCGCCGAGCCCATCGTCCGCGCCCTGTCCAGCGATTCCGACGTATTGGCTGTCGGCATTCCCTACTTCGAATGGCGCGCGCTGTCGGTGCTGGCGGTGGGGCTGAACTTCTCCTTCCGTGGCTACTGGAACGGCACACGCCGCTCGGGCATGTACATGCGCACACTGGTGGTGATGCACCTGGCCAATGCGGCGATCAGCTACAGCCTGATCCACGGCTTGTTCGGCCTGCCGCGCATGGGTGCCGTGGGCAGCGGACTGGGCACCACCCTGGCGCTCTACCTGGGGTCCCTGATCTATGCCTGGATTACCTGGCGCGACGCCCGCGCCCTGGGCTTGCGCCCGCGCCTGCCGAGCGAACGCGATATCCGCGTGATGCTGCGCCTGTCGCTGCCCAACTCGCTGCAGCAATTCTTTTTCGCCGCCGGCATCACCCTGCTGTTCTGGATCATCGCGCAGGTCGGCACCCCCGAACTGGCGGTGGCCCACGTACTGATCAACCTGGCGCTGTTCCTGATCCTGCCCGGCATCGGGCTGGGCATGGCAGCCACAACGCTGGTCAGCCAGAGCATGGGCGAGCGCGACTTCGACAGCGCACACCGCTGGGGATGGGACGTGGTGAAGGTCGCTGCCTGCGGCCTGGCGCTGCTGGGCTCACCGTTCTGGCTGTTCCCAGAAGCCATCCTGCGACTGTTCGTCAGCGACCCTGTGCTGATCGAACTGGGCCGCCTGCCGCTGACCCTCACCGGACTGGGCATGGTGATCGATGCCACCGCCCTGGTGCTCACCCAGGCCCTGCTGGGCGCCGGCGCCACCCGCACGGTGATGGCGGTCAGCCTGGGTAACCAGTGGCTGTTCTTCCTGCCGCTGGCCTACCTGGTGGGGCCGGTCCTCGGTGGCGGCCTGTTGGCGATCTGGAGCATGCAGATTCTCCAGCGCGGACTGGCCTCGGTGATCTTCGCGATGATGTGGCAGAAGCGCGAGTGGACCCAGATCGAACTCTAGCGGCTATGTTTCCAAGAGCTAGTCTCAAAGCATAGGAGGTGCGAACGATGGACGATCAACAGAACAAGCCACCAACCTTCTGGCAGATGCTGCACAGCGTGCTGGCCGCCGCCTTCGGCGTGCAGAGCGGGAAAAACCGCGCACGTGACTTCAGCCAGGGCAAGCCCAGCCACTTCATCGCCATGGGCATCCTGTTCACGCTGGTCTTCGTGCTGCTGCTCTACGCCCTGGTGCGAGTGGTGCTGCACTTCGCCGGACTCTAGCAAGGCGGGTTGGAAAGGCAAGGCGCCGGACGGGCCGCAGAGCGACCCGCCGGCATTGCCGTCACTGATGGCTGACCCAGTACACCGCCGTGGCAACCACCAGCAGGATCAGGACGAACGCGGCACGCGCATCGACGACGCTGTCGCGATCATTGCTGGACTCTTCGCTCATGCTTCCCCCTTGTTCTCGTTATTGGCTGAAGGACCACACACGAGAGTTAAGACCAGCTCCGTCCACCCCTCAAGGAACCGCCCCTTTCCGCGATGCCGCCAAAGCCGTTAGGCTGCGTCTTCGACAAGAACAAGCGAAAATACATCAGGAAGGGCCATGCACCTGGATTCACTGCAAGACACCGTCGCGCCGGAAGGCGTCTGCTATGGCTGCGGCGGCAGCAACCCGCACGGACTGCACGTCAAGAGCCATTGGCACGAGGATGGCATCCACGTCGTCGCCGAGCACCTGCCCGACGCCAGGTACTGCGGCTGGCCGGAACTGGTCTACGGTGGTCTGATCGCCATGCTGGTGGATTGCCACTCGAACTGGACCGCCATGGCCTACCACTACCGCGCCGAGGGGCGCGAGCCGGGAAGCCTGCCGCGTATCGACTGCGTGACCGGGAACTTGGGCATCAAGTACATCAAGCCGACGCCGATGGGAGTGCCGCTGACCCTGAAGGCGCACGTAGCGGGTGAGGTCGGGCGCAAGAGCAGGATCATCTGCGAGGTCTACGCCGGCGATGTGCTGACCTGCGTCGGTGACTCGATCTTCGTACGCGTCGACACCTCGCAACTGCGCGACGCCGCCCACGGCCGCGAGGTCTGATTCAATGCTTGCGCGCGGGTGAAAAATCCCGACGCAGCATGACGGTATCGCCCCCGTGCAAGCCGCCGGCCGGCCTGAGTTTCAGGCCCGGCGCGGCATAGATCCAAAAGTTCTCGCCATATACTCAAACATCACTTTTACGCATATTCCCTAACTGGTATCGTGCGCCCCACTCCGCGTGGAGCGCGTTGCCGTGCGCGCTGGGATACGCAGTACGCCTGAGCGCTATAGCCTGACAGCAGGATGATTCATGTACGTATATGACGAATACGATCAAAGGATCGTAGAAGATCGCGTCAAGCAGTTCCGCGATCAGACCCGCCGTTACCTGGCAGGTGAACTGACCGGCGAGGAATTCCGCCCGCTGCGTCTGCAGAATGGCCTGTACATCCAGCGCTACGCACCCATGCTGCGAGTGGCCGTGCCTTACGGCCTGCTGTCCTCCCGGCAGGTTCGCAAGCTGGCGCAGATCGCCCGCGACTACGACAAGGGCTACGCACACATCAGTACTCGCCAGAACGTCCAGTACAACTGGCCGGAACTGGAAGACGTGCCGGAAATCCTGGCGGAGCTGGCCACCGTGCAGATGCACGCGATCCAGACCAGCGGCAACTGCATCCGCAACACCACCACCGACCAGTTCGCCGGCGTCGCCCGTGACGAACTCGTGGACCCGCGCCCCTGGTGCGAGATCATCCGCCAGTGGTCGACCTTCCACCCCGAATTCGCCCACCTGCCGCGCAAGTTCAAGATCGCCGTCAACGGTGCCGTGAGCGACCGCGCCGCCATCGAGGTGCACGACATCGGCCTGGAAGCGGTGAAGAACGAAGCCGGCGAGCTGGGCTTCCGCGTCTCCGTCGGCGGCGGCCTGGGCCGTACCCCGATCGTCGGCAGCTTCATCCATTCATTCCTGCCCTGGCAGCACCTGCTGTCCTACCTGGACGCCATCCTGCGCGTGTACAACCGCTATGGCCGTCGGGACAACAAGTACAAGGCGCGCATCAAGATTCTGGTCAAGGCACTGACTCCGGAAGTCTTCGCCCAGAAGGTCGACGCCGAATGGGCGAACCTGAAGGACGGCCCGAGCACCCTGACCGACGCCGAACTGCAGCGCGTGGCCGCCCACTTCGTCGACCCGGCCTACCAGGCCCTGGAAGACCAGGACGCGGCCCTCGCCCAGCTGGATGCCGAGAACCCCGGCTTCGCCCGCTGGCGCACCCGCAACACCTTCGCCCACAAGAAGCCCGGCTACGTCGCCGTGACCCTGTCGCTCAAGCCCACCGGCGTGGCGCCTGGCGACATCACCGACAAGCAGCTGGACGTGGTCGCCGACCTCGCCGACCGCTACAGCTTCGGCGAAGTGCGCAACAGCCATAACCAGAACATCATCCTCGCCGACGTCGAGCAGGCGCAGCTGTTCACCCTCTGGGGCGAACTGCGCGAGAACGGTTTCGCGACCCCGAACGTGGGCCTGCTGACCGACCTCATCTGCTGCCCGGGCGGTGACTTCTGCTCCCTGGCCAACGCCAAGTCGCTGCCGGTGGCCGAAGCCATCCAGCGTCGCTTCGATGACCTGGACTACCTGTTCGACATCGGCGACCTCGACCTGAACATCTCCGGCTGCATGAACGCCTGCGGCCACCACCACGTGGGCCACATCGGCATCCTCGGCGTGGACAAGAAGGGCGAGGAGTTCTACCAGGTCTCCCTCGGCGGCAGCGCCAGCCGTGAGGCGAGCCTTGCGCAGATCCTCGGCCCATCCTTCGCCCAGGACCAGATGGCCGACGTGATCGAGAAGATCATCAACGTCTACGTGGAACAGCGCACCGAAGAGGAACGTTTCCTCGATACCTACCGTCGCATCGGCATCGATCCCTTCAAGGAGCGCGTATATGCAGCGAATCATTAAGAACCGCGAGGTCGTCGACGACCGCTGGCACCTGCTGCCCAAGGACGCGACCCTCGAGACCGTGCCCAACTGCGACGACGTGATCATCCCGCTGAACCTGTGGCTGGAACACGGCCCTGCCCTGCGCGGCCGTGACGGCGGCCTGGGCGTCTGGCTGGACGCGGACGAAGAGCCCGAAGCCATCGCCGAAGACCTGGACAAGTTCAAGGTCATCGCCGTGAACTTCCCTGCCTTCACTGACGGCCGCGGCTTCAGCACCGCGCGCCTGCTGCGCGAGCGCTTCGGCTACAAGGGCGAAGTGCGCGCCATCGGCGACGTGCTGCGCGACCAACTGTTCTTCATGCAGAGCTGCGGCTTCGACGCCTACGCCATCCGCGCCGACCGTGATCCGCACGACGCGCTGGCGAGCCTGGAAGACTTCTCCGAGGTCTACCAGACCTCAGTGACCCAGCCGCAACCGCTGTTCCGGCGCCGTCAGCTCGCCTGATCCGGCCAACAAGGAAAAGCCCCGCAATGCGGGGCTTTTTCATTTCTGCGCGTTTGATCTTCGTAGGAGCGAGCTTGCTCGCGAACCAGCCTGACTTCGGTGTCGCTGGAAACTCTGTTCGCGAGCAAGCTCGCTCCTGCAGGGTCACGGTACGCGCAGCACTCAGGCCCGCACACTCTCCCAGGCGATCTGCGCCAACTGCTCCCGGCAATCGATCAGATCCACCTTCGTCCGCCCGGCCAGCCAGTTGCGCGCGTAGTCCTGGCTCGGGCCGATCACCACCGAATTGAACAACTCCGGCGCAAGCTCTTTGAACGCACCGGCCTTGCGGTGTTCAGAGAGCGCTCCGGCAATGCGTCGGCCCTGCTGGCGGTTGGCCTCACGCAACGCCTCGCCCACCTCTCCTGCCTCGACACGGCCACGGCTGTGCAGGATGAAACGCGCCCAGTCCGGATTGGCTGCCACCCAGTCGACGTAGCAGGTGACGAACAGCTTCACGCAAGCCTCCGCGCTCATTCCCTCCTCCAATCCGGCGTCGAGCAGTGCTGCGTATTGGCCGACGCCGGTGAGGTACAGCGCGCCAATGATCCGCTCCTTGTTGCCGTAATGGTGGTAGAGACTGCCGATGCTGGCGCCGGAACGGTCGCGAATCATCTCGATGGTAGTGGCGTCCACGCCGGATTCGCTGAAGCAGGCCAGTGCGGCCTGGAGGATGTCGTCTTTGCGGGAGGGTCGGGCCATGGGGTTCCTGTCGAGATCGACGTCTCGAATAAAATTCTAGAATAATCTTCTAGAATTAATTTCTAGTCTTCGTATACTGCCTGGGCGCGCATCCATCTTCAATCCTGCTTGCTCATTCCAGCCAGTTCGCGGAGTCACCATGAGTCAGATGCTGCAGATGTACCAACAAGCCGGCCCGGCGCAGTTCAGCGCCATGATCGGCCAGATCGCCCCGTATTTCTCCACCATCGCCCCGCAGTTCGTCGAACTGCGCCCAGGCTATGCGGAAGTCACCTTCGCCAAGCGCCGCGAAGTGCTGAACCATATCGGCACCGTGCACGCCATTGCCCTGTGCAACGCCGCCGAACTGGTGGCCGGCACCGTGACCGACGTATCGATCCCCACGGGCCGCCGCTGGAGTCCCCGTGGCATGACGGTGGAATACCTGGCCAAGGCCACCGGCG
Source organism: Pseudomonas sp. SCB32 (assembly GCF_009189165.1). Classification (NCBI taxonomy): domain Bacteria; kingdom Pseudomonadati; phylum Pseudomonadota; class Gammaproteobacteria; order Pseudomonadales; family Pseudomonadaceae; genus Pseudomonas; species Pseudomonas sp. SCB32. The sequence continues at coordinate 2,383,784 of NZ_CP045118.1, read as the reverse complement.
ACGTGCGCGCCGTGGCCGACGCCAGCGCGGTGGACTGGAGCCAGGAAGGCGACATTCGCGTGCCGGTGCTCGCCTACGTCGGCGACAAGCCGGTGTTCCGCGCCGAGATCACCATGTACGTCAGCCAGGCCTGACGGGTTCGGCTCGGCACTGCCGGGCCTCTTTATCACGGAGTCCGCCATGATCACCCCGCTTCCGCGTCCCCTGGCCAACGGCAACGGCCACAGCCTTTCCAGCCACTGGTACTACCCGCCTGGCAAAGCCCGTGGCGCCGTGCTGATCGTCCCCGCCATGGGCGTCGAGCAGCGCTTCTACACCGCCTTCGCCAACTGGCTGGCCGAGCGTGGCTATCTCACCGTGACCTTCGATTACGTCGGCATGGGCCAGTCCCGCAGCGGCCACCTGCGCGACCTGGACGTGGATGTCCTGGCCTGGGGCAACCACGACTGCAGCGCCATGCTCGACGCCGTGGTGGAAGCCGCAGGCGGCCTGCCGGTGTACTGGATCGGCCACAGCCTCGGCGGGCAGATTCTGCCCTTCGTACGCGGCACCGAGCGCATCCACCGCGCCTTCACCATCGCCACCGGCAGCGGCTACTGGCGCGAAAACACCAAGGGATTGCGGCACAAGGCCTGGCTGCTCTGGTATTTCCTGGCACCAACTGTCACGCCACTGCTGGGCTATTTCCCAGGCAAACGCCTGGGTGTGGTCGGGGATTTGCCGCGCGGGGTGATCGAGCAATGGCGGCGCTGGTGCCTGAACCCGGAATACGCGGTGGGCGCCGAAGGTGGCGCGGTGCGCGAGGCGTATTCATCGGTGCGCACACCCATCACCTCCATCTCCTTCACCGACGACGAAATGATGTCCGGACGCAATACCGAGTCGCTGCACGGCTTCTATCACGGCTCGCCGAAGACGCTGAAGCGAATTGCGCCAGAAGACATCGGCGTGAAGCGCATCGGCCACTTCGGCTTCTTCCGCCACCAGTTCGCCGATTCGCTGTGGGCGGATTACCTGCTGCCGGACCTGGGTTGAAGCAGTAGTTCCAGTCAGCGAAGCAAGGCTTCCAGCGGTGAAAGTATCCGCTCTCCGCTGGACGTCATGATCTCGTCGATATGAAGACCGAGAGAAGATGACCTACCTACCAGAACGTAGGCGGCACGCGCTGGCAATGTCCCATAGCGTTCCTGTTGGACACAGGCGTGCTTGAACAGGGATCGCTTCAGATCCTCACCCACCAATCGGTAGTGACAAGTACGACGACTGTTGGTGTGCTGCTTTTCCAGCGTGACAGTCGCGGACTGAGGCCGTCCCCAAAAGCGCGCCTGCAGGTCGCCTCCCGCATAGACCAGCACGATGAGACAGCACATGAACAGCAGTACAGGCGCCAACACTACTGCCAACCACCTCACCAATCGAGGCGTCTCAAGGGCGAAATACCCACGATCAGTCAAGAGCGTCCAGTAGAAAGCGAGCGACAGAATCCCTGCGACCAATACTGAAGGGATCACTCCATCCGAGAGCCAGTCAGCCGTGGGAATGAAATCGGTAATTAATCCGTGTCCGAGCAGACCCAGCACGGCATAAGTGGACAACATCACAATCAGACGCGCCCTCGAAGGGCTCTCGTTACCGAGAAATACTGACCTCCATCCCATTCCAAGGCCTCCTTGCCTCAGAAGGACAAAGGAGCCCATCGCGGGCCCCTTCGAGTTTCATCAGTCCAGATTCACCAGCACCCGCCCTACAAGCTTGCCGGCCAGAATCTGGTGGATGGCGGCAGGCAGATCGTCGAGCTTGATCTCGCGCACCGCCGCTTCGAGGTTGTCGAGCTTCCACTGCAGGGACAGCTTGTCCCACATGGAAGCCTTGACCACCAGCGGCAGCTCCACCGAGTCCACGCCCAGCAGGTTCACGCCACGCAGGATGAAGGGCAGCACGGTGGCCTTGAAGGCGGCGCCTGCTGTCAGGCCACAGCAGGCGACGCTGCCGCCGTACTGCAGCGACTTGACCACGTTGAACAGGATGTCGCCGCCCACGGTGTCCACCGCACCGGCCCACTGCTCACGCAGCAGCGGCTTATCGACGCCGTCGGAGACGGTAGCGCGGTCGAGTATCTGCCGCGCGCCGAGACGATTCAGCAGCTCGGCCTGCTCCAGCTTGCCGGTGGCGGCGGCCACGGTGTAGCCCAGTTGAGCCAGCAGCATCACCGCGATGCTGCCCACGCCGCCGGTCGCGCCGGTGACCAGGACGGGACCCGAGGACGGAGTCACGCCAGCGTTCTCGAGCTTGTCGACGCACAGTGCAGCGGTCAGGCCGGCGGTGCCGAGGATCATCGCTTCGCGCAGCGACAGACCCTGCGGACGCTTGATCAGCCAGGCCGCCGGGACGCGGATGTACTGGCCGAAGCCGCCTGGGGTGTTCATGCCCAGGTCGTAGCCGGTGACGATCACCTCGTCGCCAACCGCGAACTCGCCCGCCGAAGACTCTTCCACCACACCGGCGGCATCGATGCCGGGCGTGTGCGGGTACTTGCGGGTGACGCCCCGGTTGCCGCTGGCGGACAGCGCATCCTTGTAGTTCAGCGAGGAATACTTCACCCGCACCAGCACTTCACCTGCCGGCAGATCGGAAACCTGCCGCTCGGTCACTTGCAGGTCGTACACGCCGTGCGCCGACTCGGTGACCCACAACGCCTTGAATGCACTCATCTCGCCCTCCTCGTTCGATAGCTTGACGGGCGCACTCCCGCGCCCGCTGGATTCATTGCCAGAAACGGCTGCGCCCCAGGCGCTCCCACCAGGTCACCAGCACGCGGTCGATCACGCCGCTGATGCCGACGCCGAAGCGCTCCTGGATGGATTTCTTCTGCACATAGCTGAGCTGGTAGACATCCGCCTCGCGGGCGCGTTCGGCCAGGTATTCGTCGCTGGTCTTGAGCTCGTCCACCAGCTTCTTGCCCAGCGCCGCCTGACCCAGCCAGACCTCGCCAGTGGCGATCTCGTCGATGGCCAGTTGCGGGCGGTAGTGGACGACGAAGCGCTTGAACAGTTCGTGGGTGGTTTCCAGGTCTTCCTGGAACTTCTCCCGGCCCTTCTCGGTGTTCTCGCCGAACACGGTCAGGGTGCGCTTGTACTCACCGGCGGTGAGCACTTCGAAATCGACGTCGTGCTTCTTCAGCAGGCGGTGCACGTTGGGCAGCTGCGCCACCACGCCGATGGAGCCGAGGATGGCGAAGGGTGCGGAAAGGATGCGCTCGCCGATGCAGGCCATCATGTAGCCGCCGCTGGCCGCCACCTTGTCGACGCAGACGGTCAGCGGTACGCCGGCCTGGCGGATGCGCGCCAGCTGGGAAGCTGCCAGGCCGTAACCGTGGACCATGCCGCCGCCGCTCTCCAGGCGCAGCACCACTTCGTCACGCGGGGTGGCCAGGGTCAGCAACGCCGTCACTTCATGGCGCAGCTGCTCGGTGGCCGAGGCCTTGATGTCGCCGTCGAAGTCCAGCACGTAGACGCGGTTCTTCTGCTCGCCGCCCTTCTTCTTTTTCGCATCCTTGGCCGACTTCGCCTCGGACTTGCGCAGGGCCTTCAGCTTGGCTTTCTCCAGCACGCTGTGCTGCAGGCGCTCGCGCAGCTCCTTGTAGAAGTCGTTGAGCTTGTGCACCTCCAGGTGCCCGCCGCCACCCCGGCGACCGCGGCCGCGCAGCGCGGCGATCACCACCAGAACGATGACGATGGCCACCACCACGGTGATGGTCTTGGCCAGGAAACCCGCGTAATCCGCTAGAAACTCCACTCACATCCCCTTTTACAATTCTGTTCGCACCCGCCAGGCGAGCGCAGCGAATCCCGCAAGCATACCCACGCCGCAGGCCCGCCACCAGCGCTGGCAAACCGCTGCATCAGTCCAGCGAATGGCATTCAAACAAGCGTATGTTTTTTCGTTGACAGCCCCAGGTGATCCTCATAACCTCGCCGAAACTTTCAGCCCTGCCGAGATACTGCGCGTGGGAAGCATCTACCTGATTCGACATGGCCAGGCTTCATTCGGCTCCGACGACTACGACGTGCTCTCGCCCATTGGCGTGCGCCAGGCGGAAGTCCTCGGCGAGCACCTGGCGAACCTGGGTCTGCGCTTCGACCGCTGCGTCAGTGGCGACCTGCGTCGCCAGCGGCATACCGCCGAAGCGGTGATGGGCCGCCTGAGCGACGCCGGGATCGCTATCCCTGCGCTGGAAATAGACCCCGCTTTCAACGAATTCGAAGCCGACGCGGTGATCCGCGCGCACCTGCCGGATATCCTCGAACTGGAGCCGCAGGCGCTGCACATCATGCGCAACGCCGCCGACCACCGCGCCGAGTTCCAGCGTCTGTTTTCCACCGTAATTGCCCGTTGGGTCTCCGGCGAGCACGACAAGGACGGTCTGGTCAGCTGGGCCGAATTCCTCGATACCGTGCACGGCGGCCTCAAGCGCCTGCTGGAGTCAGCGAGCGGCAAGGACAGCATTGGTGTGTTCACCTCCGGCGGCACCATCACCGCGATGCTGCAACTGGTGACCGGCATTCCGCCGCTGAACGCCTTCGAACTCAACTGGCAGATTGTCAACACTTCGCTCAACCGCCTGAAGTTCCGCGGCAGCGAAGTGGCCCTGGCTTCCTTCAACAGTCACGTGCATCTGGAATTGTTGAAGGCGCCGGAACTCATCACCTATCGCTGAGTACCGGCCCATTGCGACCTCGACCGTCGCGCGAGAAAACCTAGAAAAGGAATAGAACCATGAGCGTTGCTGACATCGTTTCCACCATGAAGAGCAAGTTCAACGCCAGCGCGGCCGCAGGCCTCGACCTGGTGTTCCAGTTCAACATCGAAGACGGTGACAACCACTATCTGGTGGTCAAGGACGGTACCTGCGAAGTGGTACAGGGCGATGCCGAGAACCCCAACGTCACCCTGATCATGGACAGCGAAACCCTCAAGGGCATCACCAGCGGCGAAACCGACGGCATGCAGGCCTTCATGGCTGGCAAGCTGCGCGCCGAAGGCGACATGATGCTGGCGATGAAGCTGGGCGAACTGTTCCCGGTCTGATCCGAGGCAACCTGCCCAAGCCGCACGAAAAACCGGAGTCCATGGCTCCGGTTTTTTTATGCCCGCGCCCTGGCGCAACCGCCGAATCAGGCAGCCTGATCGGGGTGCAACACGGACGCCAATAACGGCTTCGAATGCTTGTGACGGGCAGGACCCGACATTAGATTAGCCAATGATCACCCGGCGCCATCATTCTTCTGTCTGATCCAGCCAGAGCATGCCGCCGGCCTGCGCGCCACCTCGTACGGTGCCTCCGGCCCCACGGGGAAGACCAGTAGAAGAAGGGACCAGCATGTCGTTGACTGACCAGACCATCCGCTCCCGCGAAGGCGAAGAACTCGATGCCGCCGTGATCGACGGCTACCTCCGGGATCACATTCCCGGCCTGCAGGGCCAGCCGCGTGTCAGCCAGTTCCCTGGTGGCGCGTCGAACCTGACCTACCTGATCCAGTACGACAACCAGGAGCTGGTCCTGCGTCGTCCGCCCTTCGGCAAGAAAGCCAAGTCGGCCCACGACATGGGCCGCGAGTACCGCATTCTCAACCAGCTCAAGGACGGCTTCCCCTACTGCCCGAAGGCGTACCTGTACTGCACCGACGAGCAGGTGATCGGCGCCGAGTTCTACGTCATGGAGCGGGTCAACGGCATCATCCTGCGCAGCGACCTGCCCAAGGAGCTGAATTTCAGCCCGGAGCAGACCACTGCGCTGTGCAAGAGCTTCATCGACAAGTTCGTCGACCTGCACAATGTCGACTACAACGCCTGCGGCCTGGGCGACCTGGGCAAGCCCGAGGGCTACGTGCAGCGCCAGATCGGCGGCTGGATCGATCGCTACGAGAAGTCCCTGACCCCAGACGCGCCGGCCTGGGAACAGGTGAAGGTGTGGCTGCGCGAGAAGATGCCGGCCGACCACCACAAGCCGGGGATCGTGCATAACGACTACCGCTTCGACAACGTCATCCTCGACCCGAACAACCCGATGCAGATCATCGGCGTGCTGGACTGGGAAATGACCACCCTCGGCGACCCGCTGATGGACCTGGGCAACACCCTCGCCTACTGGATCCAGGCGGATGATCCGCAGCCGCTGCAGATGCTGCGGCGCCAGCCGAGCCATGAGCCGGGCATGCTGACCCGCCAGCAGTTCGCCGACTACTACGCCGAGCGCGCCGGCATCCAGATCGACAACCTCGATTACTACTACACCTACGGCCTGTTCCGCCTGGCCGGCATCATGCAGCAGATCTATTACCGCTTCTTCCACGGCCAGACCCAGGACAAGCGCTTCGCCACCTTCATCCACGCCAACAAGCTGCTGGAGCAGGTAAGCCTGCAGGTCATCGGCAAGTCCCGCCTGTAAGGCGCACCCAATAACAAGGAGCCAACCATGTCCAAGACCCAACTGTTCGACCTCGACGGCAAGATCGCCTTCGTTTCCGGCGCCAGCCGTGGCATCGGCGAAGCCATCGCCAAGCTGCTGGCCCAGCAGGGTGCGCACGTAATCGTCTCCAGCCGCAAGATCGACGGTTGTCAGGCCGTAGCCGACGAGATCGTCGCCGCCGGTGGCAAGGCCACTGCGATTGCCTGCCACATCGGCGAGATGGAACAGATCCAGAGCGTCTTCGCGCATATCCGCGAGCAGTTCGGCCGCCTCGACATCCTGGTCAACAACGCCGCCACCAACCCGCAGTTCTGCAACGTGCTGGACACCGACCTGTCGGCCTTCCAGAAAACCGTCGACGTGAACATCCGTGGCTACTATTTCATGTCCATCGAAGGCGGCAAGCTGATGAAGGCCAACGGTGGCGGCAGCATCATCAACGTCGCTTCGGTCAACGGCGTCACCCCGGGCGAGTTCCAGGGCATCTACTCGGTGACCAAGGCCGCGGTGATCAGCATGACCAAGGTCTTCGCCAAGGAATGCGCGCAGTTCGGCATCCGCTGCAACGCCCTGCTGCCGGGCCTGACCGACACCAAGTTCGCCTCGGCGCTAGTCAGCAATGACGCCATCCGCAACATCGCCCTGCAGCGCATCCCGCTCAAGCGCGTGGCCGACCCGAGCGAAATGGCCGGTGCCGTGCTGTACCTCGCCAGCGATGCCTCCAGCTACACCACCGGCGTGACGCTGAACGTGGACGGTGGTTTCCTCGCCTGAGGGTTATCGCGCAAACGAAAAAGGGAGCCGGTTGGCTCCCTTTTTCATGGGCGGAACGTGGGCTTTTCGAAGGAGCGGATTCATCCGCGATTTCTTCACGGCGGATGCCAATCGCGGACAGAGTCCGCTCCTACGCAAGCAGGCGGATCACTGCCAGGTTTTCAACGCCTGGATCGCCGCGGCATTCATCGGCTCGGCGGTCAGCCCGCCCGGCCCGTAACGCACGGCGAACACCGCCTGGTCGGCCATCGGCAGGTAATTCACCCGCCCGGCCCTGGGCACGAAGGTCAGCAGGTCGTGCTGGCCGTCGCGCAGCCAGCGCCACAGGTCGATGCCCGCCACCTCGCCCACCAGCGGCACCTTGCGCCCCATGGACTGTTGTTCCACGGCGAGGAAGCGACCGCTGAGATCCTGCAGGCGATACCCCGGCGCGAGGCCGATCAGCCGCGCCAGGCCCTTCCACTCCATCACCCGCGCATCCAGCTGCCAGAGGTCACCAGCCAGTTCCACACGACGCTCCTGGTCTCCTTCCAGCAACGTCACCTCGAACCGCTGCGGGCTCAGTTGCTTGAAGCTGAGGGTGGCCAGTGGATGATCCTGCGGCAGCGGGTCGTAGCTGCGCAGGTCCCAGGCCACCAGCCCGACCAGCGCGGCGAGCGCGATGAACGCAAGACCCGCCATGCCGCGCAGCCAGCCGAGAAACCAGTGCCGGTCGAAAAGAATGCGGGCCGCCACCAGCAGGGCCAGCAGGGCCACGAACGCAATGACCCAGGCCAGACCGTCGTACTGCATCGAATGATTTCCTTACATGTAGAATTGCCGGCATTATGCGCACCGCGTACCTGCGCGGCCAGCCAGACCGTTGCAGCTTTCGGGCCCGTTAACGTTTCCCTGTCGTCCCATTCCTTACAAAGGAGCGGGACGACGGGCCCCCGATCAAGGCCGACCCCATGCCCTTCGAACTCGTTGTTGACCCCACCACCCTCGTCATCCTCGCCGGCGTCGCCTTCCTCGCCGGCTTCATCGACGCCATCGCCGGCGGTGGCGGCCTGCTGACCATCCCCGCCCTGCTCACCGCCGGAGTGCCGCCGCACCTGGCGCTTGGCACCAACAAACTGAGCTCGACCTTCGGCGCCGCCGTCGCCAGCTACACCTTCTACCGGCGCAAGCTGTTCCATCCGCGCCAATGGCGAAACGGGATTATCGGCACCGCCATCGGCGCAGCGCTGGGCGCCTGGGCCGCGCACCTGATGCCGGCAGAATGGCTGAACCGCATGTTGCCGGTGGTGGTGTTCGGCTGCGGCCTGTACCTGCTGTTCGGCAAGACCCCGGAGGCCCCGCTGGACGCCGATCCGAAGATCGCCAAGGGCCGCCAGTGGCCGCAAGGCCTAGGCCTGGGCTTCTACGACGGCGTCGCCGGCCCCGGTACCGGCGCCTTCTGGACCGTCAGCACCCTGCTGATGTACCCGCTGGACCTGGTACGCGCCAGCGGCGTGGCGCGCAGCATGAACTTCGTCAGCAACGTGCTCGCCCTGGCAGTGTTCGTCGCCTCCGGCCAGGTGATCTGGGTGATGGGCCTGTGCATGGGCAGCGCCCTGATGATCGGCGCCTACTTCGGCGCGCGCACGGCAATTGGCGGCGGCGCCAAGTTCATTCGCCCGGTGTTCATCCTGGTGGTGCTGGCATTGACCGTGCGCCTGGCCTGGCAACACTGGTTCAACGCGGCCTGACGCGGCGCCTGAAACCTCAGAACCTGTTTACCGATCCTGCGAGCTAGAGCCGTAGTTGGCGGATTGCGCCCGAAGAGCGGAGTTTACGATCTGTAAATGAGCATCTGAGGGCGCTATCCAACGCCCTACGGCCGACGCGCAGCAGATCGGAAACAGGTTCTCAGGCGCCGGACAGGATGGGATCGGGCCGGCCGGCGCGGCGCGCCAGGTACAGCTCGATCAGGTAGCGGGCGATGGAGCGCCCAGCCGGCAAACGCGGCAAGTCATCGATATGGAACCAGCGCGCGTCCTCGATCTCGTCCGGCTGCATGACGATCTCGCCGCTGGCGTATTCGGCGTGATAACCAAACATCAGCGAATGCGGGAACGGCCAGGGCTGGCTGCCGATGTAGCGGATATTGGTGATCTCCACCCCGACCTCTTCGCGCACCTCGCGGGCAACGCAATGCTCGACTGACTCGCCCGGTTCGACGAAGCCGGCCAGGGTGCTGTACACGCCGGGCACGAAACGCGGCGAACGCGCGAGCAGGAGTTCGTCGCCACGGGTCACCAATACGATCATGCTCGGCGACAGCAGCGGGTAACGCTGGATGCCGCAAGTCTCGCACTGCATGGCACGGTCGCGGGGCATCCGCTGGTTGGGCTGGCCGCAGCTGCCGCAGAAACGGTTCTGCCGCCACCAGATGCCGATCTGGCTGGCGAAGCCGAGCATGGCGAAGATGTCTTCCTCGCCCTCCAGCATGAACTGGCGCAGGCCGATCCAGCTGGCACCGTCCAGCGGGTCGGGACGCTCGATTTCCAGCAGGTACACCGGCTCGCCGTCGAACTGGCCGATAGCATGCTCGGAGAGCACCGCCAGGTCCTGGCGCTTCAGCCAGTCACGGGGGAACAGCACGCCGTTGCTGTCGGCGAGGAACTGCTGCTGGCAGTGGGCAACCGCCCAGCCGCCATGCGCCGCCACCTCGAACAACGCCGACTCCCAGCGTCCGGTACGCATCAGGCGGCCACCGTCAGGCCGAGCGCCTTGACGCTCTCGCTGGCGACGTCCAGGACGTCGGGTTGGCCTTCAAGCCGCATCATGGCTCCACCCTCCAGGTAGTACTCCAGGCCGGTCAGCGCATCCGCCAGGGTCTCCAGCATCTGCTCGGACGGCATCTGGGTCGTCTCGATCATCTGCCCCTGAATGTAATCGCCACAGGCGCCCACGAGCAATGCCGCGCGCTCCTGGCCAAGGAACCAGAGGCCGCCGCGCACCGCCTGCAGGCTGATGGGGACGTTGGCCAGGTGCAGCTTGTCGCCGTTGGATTCCAGGTACGCGGTGATCGCCCGCTTGGCCAGCGCGAGGCCCGCCTGGGCCTCGTCGATCACCACGATGCGAGCCTCGGCCAGCTGATGCACGGCGAACGACTCATCCTCGCCCAGCGGCACGGCGCGCGCGCTCGGGCGCTCGCCGCGCTCCAGGTTGCCGACCATGCTCTCGACGTAGAGCAAGGTATCGGCCAGCGCATTGAGGGCGCCCGGATCATCCGCGGTCCCCTTGGCCACCCACCCCGCCACCACCGTGTGCTGGTGCTGCAGGGCGATGGACGCCGAGTTCAGGCCTACCATGCCCAGGGTCTTGGCCAGCTTGCCCAGCTGAGTATGCAGGATGCCCAGCGCATCGGCCTGGGACACACCACGCTCGATCAGGTCGAGCTGATCCTTGACCGCGGTGAGTTCCTCGCGGATCGCCACCGACAGCGAACGCATCACCGACTGGCCGGGGCCGGACAGGCGCTGCGATTCGTCTTCCAGCAGATGATCGGTGAACGGCAGCGGCGCCAGGCCGAACACCTGGCGCAGTTCGCTGGCGCGCTGGCCTTTGGTATCGGCCAGCGCAGTGAGATAGAGCAGTTCCTTGAGCAACTGGCGCGGCGCTTCGTACTGCGGATTGCCGATCAGTTGCTTGAGTTCGCGGTCCAGGCGGGCAAAGACCTGCTTGCGCGTCTTGCGCGGCAGCATCCGCGCATCCACCAGCGCTTCCAGCGCGCCGGCGCCAACCCAGCACAGGCGGGTGCGCGAGGCGCTGCCCAGCAGCAGATCGAGCTTGGCCAGGGCGCGGCCCATCAGCTTCAGGCTGGGGTAGAGATTCTGTTCTCGGATCAACCCGAGCAGGCCGACCTGGTACATCTGCCGCAGCCGGCGGACTTCACGGGCCGAGTCATCCACCTGCGGTGCCGTCACCGCGCGCAGCGGGCGCGGCAGGTCCAGCCGCGCGCTGAAGAAGAAGCTCTCCGGCAAGGCCGGCTGGCCGGCGGCCTGGCGCACGTCGTTGATCGCCGGCAGCAACAGCTCGGGGATTTCCTGGCGATGTGCTTCGAGGTTTTCCAGGTAGCGGCGCAGCACGTAGAGCGCATTGCCCAGTGCGGCCAGTTGGCCATCGCGGTCCTCGCTGACACCGGCGGGAATATCGGTGGCCAGCGACAGCGCTTCCTGGGCCAGCAGCTCGGCGCCGGCCAGCTCGATCAGATTGAGGGTGCCGCGAATCTGGCTCAGGCACTCGACCGAGTGCTGCAGCAGGTGGCCGTTCTGACGCTCGGCGATGAAGTGCTCGAGATTCTGTTCGGCCTCTTCCATCGTGGCGAACAGCTCGTCGCGAACCAGACTGAGGGACGTGGCTCCAGTAACCATCGGCCTAGTGCGCCTCCTGCGCGCAAGAAGAGTGGATGGGCATCAATCGGCGAACTCGGGGTTCTTCTTGCTCATGTGCGCCATCATGGCGGTCTGCAGGTCGGCGGACTGCAGCATGGCGGCGTTCCAGGTGGCGATGTATTCCAGGCCGTCCTCGACACGGTGGTCGCGGGCGTAGCCGATCATTTCCTTGGTGCCACGGATGGCGATCGGCGACTTGGCGGCGATCTGCCGAGCGATATCCATGACCCCATCGAGCAACGCGGAATGGTCGGCGTAGACGCGATTGACCAGGCCGATCTGCCGGGCTTCCTCGGCGTCGGCGTTGCGGCCGGTGTAGGCCAGCTCTCGCATGATGCCGTCGCCGATGATGCGCGGCAGGCGCTGCAGGGTGCCGACATCGGCGGCCATGCCCATGTCGATCTCCTTGATGGAGAACAGCGCATCGGCGCTGCAGTAGCGCATGTCGCAGGCGGAGACCAGGTCGATGGCGCCACCGATGCAGTAACCCTGGATCGCGGCGAGCACCGGTTTGCTGCAGTTATCGACGGTGTTGAACGAGCCCTGCAGCTGCAGGATGGTCTTGCGCAGGGCGCGGGCATTGCGACCGACGTCTTTGCCCAGTTGGCTGCCGGCCTGGGCCAGCAACGCCAGGTCGATGCCGGCGGAGAAATGTTTACCGGCGCCGCTGAGGACCACCACACGGACTTCATCCGTTTCGTCCGCCCACTGGAAGATATCGATGATCTCCTTCCAGAAGTCGGCGTTCATGGCGTTGATCTTTTCCGGGCGGTTGATCTGCACATGGGCGATCTTGTCCGCCAGTTCGACGCGGAATGCTTTGTACTCGGTCACGGAATGTCCTCGGGGATGCCTGCTTCACGCCAGGCTGCGGCTAACCACCGCAAGGGCCCGGCATACAGTTCTTTTTTTGGCGTCAGAAACAGATGTCGGAAATCGCGTCACTATAACAAGGCAAGACCAAAAGTCGATGCCGTGGTCTGTGACACAGGCCACGGCATCGGGCGCGAGTTGGCTTGCAAAACCGCCATCAAGTGCTTGATCTGACGGGATCGTGCCGGAACGGACTTTCAGTCGCCTGCCGCCAGTGGCAGCCCCTGGACACGGTTGCGGTACTGCCGCCAGGTGTACATCGGGATGCCGGCCATGAACACCAGGAAGCCCCAGAAGATTGCCTGCTCGCCGGTGCCGTAAAGCGCCCACAGCGAGTAGAGGAAGCCCAGGCAACCGATGGCCAGCACCTGCGGACGCGAACGCGGCGAGAAGGAGTCCGGCTTCACCGCCAGCAGCTGCAGCAGCGCCGCGGTGCAGAAGGCATAGGGCACGACGCCGGTCATGGTGCCGAGCAGGATGATGACGTTGAACACCTCCACCAACTCGCCGTGGCCGTCGACCATCACCAGTGCGGTGACCAGCAACCCGGAAGACAGCAGGCCGTTGGCCGGCGCGCCATTCTTGTTGAGCTTACCGAGGGACTCGGGGAACAGCCCGTCGCGGGCCGGCGCCACCGGAATCTGCCCTTGCAGCAACACCCAGCCGTTGAGCGCACCCAGGCAGGCGATCACTGCACCGCCAGCCACCAGGTAGTAGCCCCAGTCGCCCAGCAGGATGCGCGCGGCGTCGGCAAAGGGCGAAGTGGACTTGGCCAGCACTTCCGGCGGCATCAGCCCTTGCACGGAGGTAATGGACAGGATGTACACCGCCGCGGCCGCCAGCGTACCGAACAGCGTGGCGCGGGGAATGGTCCTCTTCGGGTCGCGCACGTCGTCCGCCGGCACGGTGGCCGACTCAAGCCCGATGAACGACCAGAGCGTCAACGCCGCCGTGGTGGCAATGGCCTGGGCGTAGCCCATGTTCGGCAGCTCGCTGGCTGCGGGAATGGTCAGGTAGTCGGGATTGAAGTGGAACCAGCCGAGGATGCCGACCAGGATCAGCGGAATCAGCTTGAGCGCGGTGAGCAGGTTCTGCACCAGGGCGAAGGCGGTGATGCCGCGCAGGTTGATCAGGGTGCACAGCCAGATGGCGCCGATGGCCGTGGCGACCATCAGCAGCGGGTCGGCCAGCACCGGGATGAATACGCGCAGATAGCCCACCAGCGTCACGGCGATCGCCGCGTTGCCGATCCAGGCGGCTTTCCAGTAGGTCCAGGCACAGAGATAGCCCGCGAAACTGCCGAATCCGTCGCGGGTATAGGCATAGGGGCCGCCAGCGCCGGGATTGAGCCGCGCCAGCCGGGCGAAGGTGAAGGCCAGCAGCACGGCCCCCGTGGTCGACACCAGCCAGCCGAACAGGCTGAGCCCGCCGTACGCCGCCAGGCTCGACGGCAACAGGAACACCCCCGAGCCGACCATGTTGCCCACCACCAGCGCGGTGCAGCTCCAGAACCCCATGCTGCCCTTTTTCGCTCCCGCCATCTGCACTCCTTAAAGTCTGCGGCCTTGTTCTATTGGTTCCTACCTGCCGCGCCGTTCATGGCGAAGGCCTCCTGATTCGGACGCAATGTTCCGATCTGCCCTACAGGGTAGTCAGCACAAGGCAAAGGAGGAAACAGTTTCCACCGCGAATGCGCAGCCTTCGAACGATTTCCCCGCGCGGGATCAATCCAAGGGGCGAAATTCCGCCCCTTGTCGCTCAGGCGGAACCGAACTGCCGGCCACCGATGCCGAAGACCTGCTCGAACTGATTGGCCGGCATCGGCTTGGCGAACAGGTAGCCCTGCCCCTCCGCGCACCGTTCGCTGCGCAGTCGATCGCGCTGGGCCGAGGTCTCAATGCCTTCGGCGATGGTATCGAGGTCGAAGCTGCGGGCCATGTCGAGGATCGCGCGGATCACCGACAGGTCCTGCCGGGACTCCAGCATGCCGATCACAAAGGAGCGGTCGATCTTGATCCGGCTCAGCGGGTAGGTCTTGAGCAGGCTCAGCGATGCGTAGCCAGTGCCGAAGTCATCGAAGGCAATCCCCACGCCGTAGCTGCGCAGCGTGCGCAGGGTATTGAGCACCACGTCGTCATGGTTGAGCACGATATTCTCGGTGATCTCCAGCTCCAGGGCCTCGGCCGGCAGGCCGTGACGCTCCAGCGCTTCGAGCACCTGGGAGACCAGGTTGCCCATACGGAACTGCGCCCCGAACAGATTCACACCCATGCGCACCTTCGGCGCGCCGTTGCGCCGCCAGTAGGCGACCTGGGCGCAGGCTTCGTCGAGAATCCAGGCGCCAACTATCGCCGCCAGCGGCCCACCCTCCAGCGATGGCAGGAAGGCAGCAGGCGACAACAGCCCGCGCTGCGGATGCTGCCAGCGGATCAGGGCTTCCGCGCCGCACAGGGAGCCATCGCGCAGGCTCACCTGCGGCTGGTAGAACAGCAGGAACTCGCCATTGGCCACGGCGCGATGCAACTCCATGCCGTACAGGTGCCGCGCCGCCGCTTCCATCTTCAGCGCCGGAACGAAGACGAAGGCATGGCCGCGCCCGCTGCTCTTGGCCTTGAACAGTGCCAGGTCGGCGTCGCCGACCAGCTCCAGGGCTTCCTGGGCGTGCAGCGGCGCCAGTGCCACCCCGCAGCTGGCAGCCACCCGCACTTCGTGGGCGTCGATGATGATGGGGTCGGCGATGCGTGCGATGGCCGCCTGGGCCAGACGCATGGCCTGATCCGGCGCGATCAGATTCGGTTCGAGTATGGCGAACTCGTCGCCGCCGATGCGTGCCACCGTGGCCCCCGCGCTGGCCAGGCGCTCCAGACGAACGGCGACCTCACGCAGGATGCCATCGCCCACCGCGTGCCCCAGCGAGTCGTTGACGTCCTTGAAGCCGTCCAGGTCGATCATCAGCACCGCCGCCGGACGCGACTGCACCAGTATGTCCTCGGTGACCCGGTAGAAACGGCCACGGTTGGTCAGGCCGGTCAGCACATCGACACTGGCCAACTGGCGCAGCGCTTCCTCTTCCTGATGCCGGGCGGTCAGGTCCTTGAGCACGGCCTCGAACTTGAGCTTGCCCTTCTCCGTCCAGCAGAACAGCGTGAGCCCCAGGGCCAGCTCGGTGCCGTCCCGGCGCACGCCGGTGATTTCCGTCGGCACCTCCATGCCATCCAGCGAGGTCGCGTCGATGGCACGGTTGATCAGGCTGCGGAAGGCTGCACGCCCGCGCTCCGGCAGCAGCGACTCGAACGACTGCCCCGCCCCTTCTTCCAGCGCGTAACCGTACAGATTGGCGGCCGCCTCGTTCCAGGCCACGATCTCGCCCCAGCAATCGAACCAGACCACCGGCGTCGGCGAGCTGCCGGCGTACTCCTCGAACAGCGGTCGGGTACGCGCCGACATCACTTCGATGCGACGCAGCTCCAGGCGGTCGGCAGCCATGCGCGCCAGTTCACGCAGGCGTTCCCGGTCGTCGACCGAGAAGTCGTCATGGGGCTGGCTATCGATGATGCACAAGGCGCCCAGCGGGTGGCCCTCCACCGACAGCAGCGGCACACCGGCGTAGAACCGTATGCCCGAAGGCTGGGTCACTAACGGATTATCGTGGAAACGCTCGTCGCGGCTGGCGTCGGGTACCACCATCACCTCGTTCTGGGTGATGGCGTGGGCGCAGAAGGAGACGTCGCGCCCCATGTCCACCTCGCCCACGCCCGTTGCCGCGGCGAAGAACACGTGATCGCTGCCGATCATGTTCACCGCAGCGACCGGCATGCCGAACATGCGCACAGCGATCTGCACCACCGGGTCCAGACTCGGCAGCAGGGCTTCATCGTCGAATCCATAGTCGGAAAGCGCGCTCAGGCGTTCGCTTTCGTTCGGCAATGTCGAGGGGCAGCGCATGGGGAAACCTCCCTTTTTCCTCGTTTCTCCCTGTACCGATCCCGACAAGAATAGTTGGTCTTTTAAAAAAGGCGGGCCCTGCGCATCAGGGCCCGTCCGTCACTTGCAGCACTCCACCGTATAGCGCCGCTCGCCGTTCACCTCATGGACCTGCAGCCCGTGCACATCCGAGTCGAAGCCCGGGAAGTTGCGCTCGAAGCTCTGCGCGAAGGCCAGGTAGTCGAGGATCGAGCGGGTGGACTCGGTGAACCGCTCGCCCGGCATGATCAGCGGGATGCCCGGCGGATAGGGCACCAGCATCACCGCCGCGATACGCCCCAGCAACTGGTCGATGGGCACCGCCTCCACCTCGCCGCGCACCAACTGCGCGTAGGCATCGGCCGGGCGCATGGCGATTTCCGGCAGCACGGTGTACATGCGCTTCATGGCCTTGGCGGTGGCGTGGTCGCGGTAGCAGCAGTGCAACTCGTCGCACAGATCGCGCAGGCCCATGCCCGCATACCGCGCCCCACCCGCCTGGGCAACGCTGGGCAGGGCGTCCGCCAGCGGCTGGTTGGCGTCGTAGCTGCGCTTGAACTCCAGCAGTTCGGTGACCAGGGTGCTCCACTTGCCCTTGGTCACGCCCATGGAGAACAGCACCAGGAAGGAATACAGGCCGGTCTTTTCCACCACCAGCCCACGCTCCCAGAGGAAGCGGCTGACCACTGCCGCGGGAATGCCCCGCGCATCCAGCCGCCCGCCGGCGGTTAGGCCCGGCGTGGCCAGGGTGACCTTGATCGGGTCGAGCAGCACGTAGTCCTCGACCGCATCGCCGAAACCATGCCAGTCAGCGTTGGGCTCCAGCACCCAGTCGCGGGTCTTCACCTCGTCGGTGCCCTCCACGCCCGGCGGCTGCCAGACGCAGAACCACCAGTCGTCCTCGGCGAGGTTCTGCCGCACGTTGGCCAGGGCACGGCGGAAGCTCAGCGCCTCGTCGAAGGTTTCCTGGATCAGCGAGCTTCCCGCCGGGCCCTCCATCATCGCCGAGGCCACGTCCAGTGAGGCGATAATGCCGTACTGCGGCGAGGTGGAGATGTGCATCATGAAGGCTTCGTTGAAGCGCGCGCGGTCGAAGCGCCGGGCGCCGCCGTCCTGCACGTGGATCATCGAGGCCTGGCTGAAGGCGGCGAGCATCTTGTGGGTGGAGTGGGTGGTGAACACCAGGGGGCCACTGTCCTGGCGGCTGGTACCCATGCCGTAGCGCCCGTCGTAAAAGTCGTGGAAGGCCGCATAGGCGTACCAGGCCTCGTCGAAATGCAGCACCTCGACACTGTTCCCAAGCGCCTGCTTGATCATCTCGGCGTTGTAGCAGAGGCCGTCGTAGGTGGAGTTGGTCACCACCGCCAGCTTGACCTTGGGTTCGCGCCCGTGCGCCAGCGGGCTGGCGGCGATCTTCGCGGCAATCGACTCGCGGCTGAACTCGGAAAGCGGAATCGGGCCGATGATGCCCAGTTCATTGCGCTCCGGCATCAGGTAGAGCGGGATCGCACCGGTCATGATGATCGCGTGCAGGATCGACTTGTGGCAGTTGCGATCCACCAGCACCAGGTCATCGCGGCAGACCATGGAATGCCAGACGATCTTGTTCGCGGTCGAGGTGCCGTTGATCACGAAGAAGGTGTGATCGGCGCCGAAATTGCGCGCCGCGCGGGCCTCCGCCTCGGCCAGCGGGCCGGTGTGATCGAGCAGCGAGCCCAGCTCCGGCACCGAGACGGAAAGGTCCGAGCGCAGGGTGTTTTCCCCGAAGAACTGGTGGAACGCCTGCCCCACCGGACTCTTGCGATAGGCCACGCCGCCGCCGTGGCCGGGCGTGTGCCAGGAATAGTTGGACTGCGCGGTGTGCTCCACCAGGGCGCGGAAGAACGGCGGCAGCAGGCCTTCCAGGTACTTGCGCGCGGCGCGGCTGACCTGGCGGGCGAGGAACGGCACGGTGTCTTCGAACAGGTAGAGGATGCCGCGCAACTGGTGCAGATCGG
The DNA here is from genome assembly GCF_009189165.1 of Pseudomonas sp. SCB32. NCBI lineage: Bacteria > Pseudomonadati > Pseudomonadota > Gammaproteobacteria > Pseudomonadales > Pseudomonadaceae > Pseudomonas > Pseudomonas sp. SCB32. Next base: position 2,365,287 of record NZ_CP045118.1, on the reverse strand, counting down.
CCATGGACTCGGCCGGCGCGTTCTCGATGGTCATCTGCTCGCCAAGGGCGAAGATCGGCAGCTGCGGCGCGCGCACCCGCGCCATGCGGATCAGCTCCACCACGTCCTGCAACAAGCGCTGGTTCTCCCCCGCCCCCTCGGCGGCGACCAGGATGCAGGCGAGCCCGTGGTGGGTGGAGGCAACGATCCTCCCTTCGGCGGAGCTGGCGGTGGAGAGGATGCTGAAGCCGTCCTGCTCCAGCTCGCGGGCGATGTCACGGACCCGGTCACCGGCCACGGTATCGGCCTTGATGTCGCGGTGAACGATGAGGATGGGGAATTTTAAGTCTTTATACATTGTGAGCCCCTGAGGCGGACGCTCTGCTGGCGTCGATCCTTACTAGAGTATGGACTTACTAAATGTAGGGGAATGCGGCCGGCTGACGGCTGTAATAAAACGTCGCGTCGCTGACAGGAAAGGGCATTTCTCAAAGGAACCAGCCCTGCTCACGCTGATTACTCTGCTCTGGCTCTTGAAGATTTCCAGAGAAACCTCCGCACACTCCGGAGCGCCCCTTCAGGAGGCCGAGTGGAATAGGAGTTTCAGGGGTTGAGCGGCATGGATGCCGCGAGAGCGTCGTCGGGCCAGGGATGGCCCGTCGACGCGGGCCCCTGAAACTTCGATGGAGCGAGGGAAACGGAGCGCAGCGAAGTAACAGCCGAAGGCTGGCCCGTAGGGTGAGCGAAGCGAATCAGTCCCGCGAAGCGGGACCCGGATACAGGGGCAAGACCTTTGGTTACTTTCTGTGGGGCGGCCATCCGCAGTTTGAGAAAGTAACTCGCCCGAGGGGGCGAAACGAGACGTCCACGCGCACTTCGAAGCGGCGCAGGAGCACCCAACCCGAGGCAAAAACATCGCGGACAGAGTCCGCTCCTACGAGAACTGAAACGACGGAGCCGACCTGTAGGAGCACGCCATGCGCGCGATCGCGGGCATGGCCCGCTCCTACAAGAGCCGTCTGCTGAAACGAAAAAGGCCCCTGACAAGGGCCTTGCTCTCAAGCAGCGCGGCAGATCACTCCTTCGGCGCTTCCATCTGCGCCCACAGCGACGGACCGCCAGCGGACTTCTCGATCACCGCCAACCGCGCGACATGTGCCTCAATCTCCGCATCAGTCGCTCGGATCACCCGGGTCAACCCACGCTCGGCCGCCAGGCGACGGATAGCCGTCGCGGTAGCACGACCACTGCCGTCACCTTCGGCACCGTTGCCAGCCAGCGACAGGCTGGTCTGGCCGCCGGTCATCGCCAGGTAGACGTCGGCGAGGATCTCGGCGTCGAGCAGTGCTCCGTGCAGGTCACGGCCGGAGTTGTCGACCCCGTAGCGCTTGCACAGGGCGTCGAGGTTGTTGCGCTGGCCCGGATGGCGCTCACGGGCCATCAGCAGGGTATCGAGGATGCCGCAGTAGTCGGCGACGTCGGCGCGCTCGCTCTGCCCCAGCAGCGCGAATTCGTTGTTGATGAAGCCAACGTCGAACGCCGCGTTGTGGATGATCAGCTGGGCGCCCTTGATGAACTCGAAGAAGTCATCCGCGACTTCGCGGAAGCGCGGCATGTCCTTGACGTATTCGTTGGTGATGCCGTGGACCGCGATGGCGCCTTCGTCAATCTCGCGGTCGGGCTGCAGGTAGACGTGGAAGTGCCGGCCGGTGAGGCGGCGACCTTCGAGTTCGACGCAACCGATCTCGATGATCCGGTGGCCGTCGGTGACCGGCATACCGGTCGTTTCAGTATCGAGTACGACGCTGCGCATTCTGTGTGAAACCTTCTTGCGGTTGATTCGCCCGGACTGCGCCGGACGACCTTGATCCTGATACCTGGACGCTTAGCGCGGCAGTTCGCTCACGCCACGGTTGGCCAGCATATCGGCGCGCTCGTTGCCGGGGTGGCCAGTGTGGCCGCGCACCCAGCGCCATTCGACAGTATGCCGGTTCACCTGCTCGTCTAGCGCCTGCCACAGGTCGGCGTTCTTCACCGGCTGCTTGGCAGCGGTCTTCCAGCCGCGCTTCTTCCAGTTGGTCATCCACTCGGTGATGCCCTGCATGACGTACTGCGAGTCGGTGACAATGCGCACGTCGCAATGCCGCTTGAGCGCGGCCAGGGCCATGATGGCGGCCATCAGTTCCATGCGATTGTTGGTGGTTTCCGGCTCGCCGCCCCACAGTTCGCGCTCGGCGCCCTTGTAGAACAGCACGGCACCCCAGCCGCCCGGGCCCGGGTTGCCCTTGCAGGCGCCGTCGGTATAGATCTCGACTTTCTCTTCGCTCATATCGCTCGTATTCAGGACTCGGAATCGCGGCGGCTGACCTTGGCCACCGGCAGCGGCACCAGTTGCCCGCGCGGCTCGCGGCGGGGTTGGCGCAAGGGGCGCAAACCGACCACCAGCTTGCGTGCCACCAACAGATAGAAGCCGGCGCCAGAGCCCTGCAGGACGGGTCCCCAGGTCTCCATACGAGCCAGGCGGCTCTGCCATTTCGCCGATGCAAGCGGCGGACGATAACACCCGTAGCGGCGTTTCTCCAGCGCGAATCCCAGCAGGTTGAGCCAGTCACAGACCCGCGTCGGCGAGATGCAGCGGGCGCGGCGCAAGGCGTCGCGGGCGAAGTAGTGGCGGATGCCCCAGGCGCTCCACGGGTTGACCCCGACCACCAGCAGATGCCCGCCCGGCCGCACGCTGCGCGCGGCTTCGCGCAGCAGCCGATGGGGCGACAGGCAGAAATCCAGACCGTGCTGCAGCAGCACGACATCGGCGGCATGCTCCCCCAGCGGCCAGGCGGCTTCGTCACAGGCGATCTCCACCCCCGGCAACGGCGGGCCCAGGCGCACCCCGCGCTGGATGTTGCCGGTGCGGGCCGGCAGCTCGGCGTGCGGGCCGTAATGCACCAGGTAACCACCGAAATAGCGTTCCAGCTCGTCGGTCAGCAGTTGCTGCTCTTCGGCGAGCATCATTCCGCCGATCGGTCCGGCCAGCCAGTGACGCGCCTGGGCGAACAGTTCCAGCCAGTCGGCGTCGGCCTGGGCGAAGGGTTCGGGTTCGATCATCACTACCCCCTGTGGGAGCGCGCGACACAAAAGTGCGTAACCGCACTACTATGCGCCAATGCCCCTTACTTAGCGACTTTCCAGCCATGATACAGATAGACGCGCTACCCGCCTTTTCCGACAACTACCTCTGGCTGTTGCAGGATGTAACCCGCCGCCAGTGCGCGGTGGTCGACCCGGGCGACGCCGGGCCGGTACTGGCCTGGCTGGACGCCCATCCCGGCTGGACCCTGAGCGACATCATGGTCACCCACCATCACGCCGACCATGTCGGCGGCGTCGCGCAGCTCAAGGACCGGACCGGCGCCCGTGTGCTCGGCCCGGCAGGCGAGAGAATCCCCGCACGCGACGTGGCGCTGGAAGATGGCGACCACATCGAAGTGCTCGGTCTCGGCTTCGACGTCATTCACGTGCCCGGCCACACCCTCGGGCATATCGCCTACTTCAATCGGGACCACGAGCCGCCGCTGCTGTTCTGCGGCGATACGCTGTTCGCCGCCGGCTGCGGCCGCCTGTTCGAAGGCACCCCGGCACAAATGCACGCCTCGCTGAGTCGCCTGGCGGCACTTCCGGGCCAAACGCTGGTCTATTGCACCCACGAATACACCCTGAGCAATCTGCGCTTCGCCTGCGCGGTGGAACCGGACAATCCCGAGGTCCGCGCGCGCTTCGACGAAGTCAGCCGCTGGCGCGAGCAGGGGAAGATCAGCCTGCCCTCTTCCATTGCCTTGGAACGGGCGACGAATCCATTCCTTCGCGTGTCAGAAACATCCGTTAAGAAAGTTGCCGACGAGCGGAGCGGCCAGGAAATCCGCACGCCGGACGAGGTCTTTGCGACCATTCGCCGCTGGAAGGACCAGTTCTGACTGATGGCGAAATCTTGACCAGGGCAGCCGCGATTTCTAGAATCCCCGAAATTTTTGCCCCGGACAAAGTCATCAGCCAATGCCGCCAAAGACCAGCAAGACCTTCGATCTAGACGCATTGGCTCGTGCTGTCCGAGTCTCCGCGGTGCTGCTCGCCGCGGGCCTCGCCGGCTGTCAGTCGACCCAGCACGTCGCCTCCGACAGCCAGGCCCGCAATGCCAGCCGCGCCGTGGACGTGAAGTTCAAACCGGCGTGGGCGAATGCCCAGAACCAGAACGATATCTGGGAACGCATCCGCTTCGGTTTCCAGCTGCAGGATCAGATCGACACCAATCCGCGCATCGAGCGCCAGCGCCTGTGGTTCATGAGCAACCCGTCGTTCCTGGAAAACGCCAGCGAACGCGGCAGCCCCTATATGCACTACGTCGTGGAGCGTCTCGAAGAGCGCGACATGCCGCTTGAACTGGCCCTGCTGCCGGTCATCGAAAGCTCCTACAACCCGATGGCGGTGTCTCGCGCCCAAGCCGTCGGCCTGTGGCAGTTCATCCCGAGCACCGGCACCCATTTCAACCTGCGCCAGACCAACTTCTATGACGGTCGCCGCGACATCCAGGCATCCACCAACGCCGCGCTGACCTATCTCACGCGCCTGCACGATATGTTCAACGGTGACTGGCTGCTCGCCCTGGCCGCCTACAACGCCGGCGAAGGCACGGTCAGCCGCGCCATCGAGCGCAACCAGAAGCTCGGCCTGCCAACCGACTACTGGAACCTGCCGCTGCCGCAGGAAACCCAGGACTACGTCCCCAAGCTGCTGGCCCTGTCGCAGCTGGTGATGGCCCCGAACATCTATGGCATCAGCCTCAACCCGATCGCCAACGAACCCTACTTCACCTCGATTCGCGTCAAGCCGGGCCTCGACCTGTCGCGCGTCGCCGCCCTCGCCGATCTCGACGAGGACGAGCTGTACCAGCTGAATCCCGCCTTCAAGCGCAAGGTCACCCTCGACGGCCCGCAACACCTGCTGGTGCCAAAGGACAAGGCCGACACCCTGAAGGCCGGCATCGCCACGCTCAAGCCGCAGGAGATCGTCGTTGCCCAGAAGTACCGCGTACGCAAGGGTGACAGCCTGCACAGCATCGCCCAGCGCTATCGCCTGACTGTCGCCGAACTGAAGTCCGCCAACCACCTGGGCGCCAACCACGTGCGCAATGGCCAGGTCCTGGCGATCCCCAGCCAGGTGGGCCGCCCGGTCGTCGAGCCGGAGAGCCCGCGTCAGTTGGCGCAGGTCGAGCGCGCGCCCGCTCGCGCCCAGGCCCGCACCTACACCGTGAAGAATGGCGACACCCTCTGGCAGATCGCCAAGAAGAACGACGTCGACGTTGCCGATATCAAGCGCTGGAACAACCTGGACAGCCACGGCGTGAAGCCGGGACAGACGCTCAAGCTGCAAGGTGGCGCCAGCGCCGCCACCCAGCAAGTGGCCTCGAGCAGCAAGAGCAAGCAGGACAACGTGACCTACTACAAGGTCCAGCAAGGCGACTCGATGTACCTGATCGCCAAGCGCTTCAACGTCGAAATGCAGCACATCAAGCGCTGGAACCCGCGCAGCGGCAAGGCCCTGAAGCCGGGCCAGACCCTGACGCTCTACCTCGACACCGCCAGCCGCTGACCCTCGCAACGCGCCGTGACGCAAATGTCCGGCGCGCGGCTTCTGGCGGCAAGGACAAGCTGCTACTGTACGAAGCTCGCCAGCCAAGGATCGGACCCAACGCCCGATGCGTCGCCTGCCCCTCCTGTTCCTCGGCCTCCTGCTCAGCCTGCCCGCGTCGGCCCAGATCACTGAAAGCCACGGCTACGCGCAATTCGGCGATCTGAAGTATCCCGCCAACTTCGACCATTTCGACTGGGTCAATCCCAGTGCACCCAAGGGCGGCACCCTGCGCCTGATGGGCATGGGCAGCTTCGACACTCTCAACCCCTATACCCTCAAGGGCAGCCCGCCGATCAGCACCGCCGACTTCCTGCAGTACGGCGTCAGTGAGCTGAACGAGCCGCTGATGGTCGGCACTGGCCTCTACGACCCCTCGGGTGACGAGCCCGCCTCCAGCTACGGCCTGATCGCCGGCAGCGTCGAGTACGCGGAGGATCGCAGCTGGGTGGTGTTCAACCTGCGTCCACAGGCACGCTTCCACGACGGCAAGCCGATCACCGCCTACGACGTGGCGTTCTCCTACCGCACCCTGCTCAAGCACGGGCACCCGATGTACCGCACCGCCCTGCAGGAAGTGCAGCGAGTCGACATCCTCTCGGCCCAGAGCATCCGCTTCGTCCTCAAGCGCAGCGACAACCCGCTGCTGATCCTGCGCCTGGGCGAAATGCCCGTGCTGCCGCAGCACTACTGGAAAGGCCGCGACTTCAAGGCCACCACCTTCGAACCGCCGCTGGGCAGCGGCCCCTATCGGATCACCGAAGTAGTGCCGGGGCGACGCCTGGTGTTCGAACGGATCAAGGACTGGTGGGGCGCGGACCTGCCGGTGAATCGCGGCAAGTACAACTTCGACCGGGTCGAGGTGGAGTTCTACCGCGATGCCGGTATTGCCTTCGAAGCCTTCAAGGCCGGCGAATTCGACTTCTACATCGAGCACCAGGCGAAGAACTGGCGCAGTGCCTATCACTTCCCGGCGATGCGACGCGGCGACGTGGTCCGCGCGGAAATCCCGCACCAGATCCCGACCCAGACCCAGGCGCTGTTCATGAACACGCGCCGGCCGACCTTCGCCGACCGCCGCCTGCGCGAAGCCCTCGGCATGATGTTCGACTTCGAATGGACCAACCGCGCGCTGTTCAACGATGCCTACGCGCGCGCCAGCAGCTACTACCCCAACAGCGCCTTTGCCGCCACCGGCGTGCCCCAGGGCCAGGAATGGCTGCTGCTCTCCCCTTACCGCAAGCAGCTGCCGGACGAACTGTTCACCCGCCCCTTCACGGTACCGGTCACCCAGGGCCACGGCATTCCACGGGAAACCCTGCGCCACGCATTGAGTCTATTGGCCGACGCCGGCTGGAAACTCTCCGGCGACCGTCTGCTGGACGCCAGCGGCAAGCCGCTGCGCTTCGAAATCCTGCTGGTCAATCCCAGCCTGGAACGGATACTCCAGCCGTATCGGGAGAATCTCGCCGGCATTGGTATCGATGCGCGCTTGCGCACCGTGGACCGTGCCCAGTACAAACAGCGTCTGGACCAATTCGACTACGACATGATTCTGATGACCCTGCCCCAGACCCTGAGCCCCGGCCTTGAACAATGGCAGTACTTCCACTCCAGCCAGGTGGCGGTGAAGGGCAGCAAGAACTATGCGGGCATCGCCAACCCCGTGGTGGACGCGATGCTCGACAAACTCCTCGGCGCCGCCGACCGCGACCAGCAGGAAGTTGCCGCGCGCGCCCTGGACCGGGTGCTGCTATGGCAGCACTACAGCATTCCCAACTGGTACCTGAACAAGCATCGACTGGCGTACCGCAATCGCTTCGCCTTCGTCACCACGCCGCCCTATACCCTGGGCCTGCGCGCCTGGTGGCAGAAAAACCAGGAGAACACCCTATGAAGAGCCCCCGCCGCGCCGCGCTGTTCGCCGGCCTGTTGCTGGGACTGCTGGGCAGTGCGCAGGCCGCGCCGCAGCACGCCATCACCCTCTATGACGAAGCGCCGAAATACCCGGCTGACTTCAAGCACTTCGACTTCGTCAACGCGGACGCGCCCAAGGGCGGCACCCTGCGCCTCTCCGACTTCGGCGGGTTCGACAGCCTCAACCCCTTCATCGCCAAGGGCAACTCCGCACCGCAGATCAACCTTATCTACGACACCCTCACCTTCCACTCCCTCGACGAACCCTTCACCGAATACGGGATGCTCGCCGAGAAGATCGAGAAGGACCCGGAGCACCGCTTCGTGCGTTACTACCTGCGCCCCGAAGCGAAGTTCCAGGACGGCACACCGGTCACCGCCGAGGACGTGGTGTTTACCTTCGAGACCCTGATGAAGGACGGCGACCCGATGTACCGCAACTACTACGCGGACGTCGACAAGGTGGTGGCCGAAGACAAACTGCGCGTGCGCTTCGACTTCAAGCACGGCAATAACCGCGAGCTGCCGTTGATCCTCGGCCAGCTGTCGATCCTGCCCAAGCACTGGTGGGCCACCCGCGACTTCAACAAGACCGGTATGGAGCCGCCACTGGGCAGTGGCCCGTACCGCATCTCCAAGGTCGACGCGGGCCGCTCGATCCGCTACGAGCGGGTGAAAAACTGGTGGGGCGACAAGCTGGCGGTGAACCGCGGCTTCAACAACTTCGACGCAGTGGTGGTGGACTCCTACCGCGACCTCACGGTCGCCCTGGAGGCTTTCAAGGCCGGGCAGTTCGACTTCAACGACGAGCGCATCGCCAAGAACTGGGCCACTGCCTACGACACCCCGGCGGTGCGCGATGGTCGCATCGTTCGCGAGGAGCCGGTCAACGGCAATCCCTGGGGCATGCAGGGCTACGCCTTCAACCTGCGCCGCCCGGTGTTCCAGGACGCCCGCGTGCGTGAAGCGATCATCCAGCTGTTCGACTTCGAGTGGACCAACAAGCAGCTGTTCTTTGGCTCCTACCTGCGCGACGGCAGTTACTTCGAGAACTCCGAAATGGCCGCGCACCAATTGCCTGACGCCGAGGAACTGAAGATTCTCGAACCGCTGCGCGACAAGCTGCCGCCAGAGGTCTTCACCCAGGTCTGCGTACCGCCCACCAGCGACGGTAGCGGCATCATCCGCGAGCAGAAGCGCAAGGCCTACCAGCTGCTGCTGGACGCCGGCTACAAGATCGAGAACGACAAGATGGTCGGCCCCGACGGTAAGCAGCTGAGCTTCGAGTTCATGCTCGCCCAGGCCGACTTCGAACGCGTGCTGCTGCCGTTCAAGCGCAACCTCGCCGAACTGGGCATCGACATGCAGCTGCGTCGAGTCGACGTCTCGCAGTACGTCAACCGCCTGCGCTCGCGGGACTACGACATGATCGTCAGCAGTTGGCCGCAGTCCAACTCGCCGGGCAACGAGCAGCGCGAGTTCTGGCACTCCAGCAGCGCCGACAAACCGGGCAGCCGCAACTTCATCGGCCTCCGCGATCCGGGCATCGACGCCCTGGTGGACGGTCTGATCAACGCCGACTCCCGCGAGAGCCTGGTACGCCACGCACGCGCACTCGACCGCGCGCTGCTCTGGGGGCACTACGTGGTGCCCAACTGGTACCTGGGCACCTGGCGCATCGCCTACTGGAACCGTATCGCCCACCCGCAAAAACTGCCGCCCTATGGCTATGCGTTGATGACCTGGTGGCAGGCGCGTGACGAGGCGGTGCCGACCAGGACCGACACCAAGGCTGCCACACAGGCTCCGGCGAAGGCCGCCCAGGCAGAGGAAGCGCACTGATGCTCGCGTACATCCTGCGGCGCCTGCTGCTGATCATTCCCACCCTGTTCGGCATCCTGCTGATCAACTTCATCATCATCCAGGCCGCGCCCGGCGGCCCGGTGGAGCAGATGATCGCCAAGCTGGAAGGCTTCGATGCCGCCAGCGGCGGCGCCACCGGGCGCATCTCCGGCGGCGGCGGTGAAGTCGCCGCTGCCGGCACGCACTACCGCGGCGCCCAGGGGCTGGACCCGGAGCTGGTGAAGGAAATCGAGCGCATGTACGGCTTTGACAAGCCGGCACCCGAGCGCTTCTGGATCATGCTCAAGAACTACGCACACCTGGACTTCGGCCAGAGCTTCTTCCGCGACGCCAAGGTCACCGACCTGATCGTCGAGAAACTGCCGGTCTCCATCTCCCTCGGGCTGTGGAGCACGCTGATCATGTACCTGGTGTCGATCCCGCTGGGCATTGCCAAGGCAGTGCGCCACGGCAGTCACTTCGACGTCTGGACCAGCTCGGCGATCATCATCGGCTACGCCATCCCGGCCTTCCTCTTCGCCATCCTGCTGGTGGTGCTGTTCGCAGGTGGCAGCTACTGGGACTGGTTCCCGCTAAGAGGGCTGACCTCAAACAACTTCGAGGAACTGACCTGGGGCGGCAAGATCCGCGACTACTTCTGGCACCTGGCGCTGCCCATCACCGCGCTGGTGATCGGCAACTTCGCCACCATCACCCTGCTGACCAAGAACAGCTTCCTCGACGAGATCGGCAAGCAGTATGTGGTCACCGCACGCGCCAAGGGCCTGACCGAGCGCCGCGTGCTCTATGGCCACGTGTTCCGCAACGCCATGCTGCTGGTCATTGCCGGGCTGCCCTCGGCGCTGCTGGGCATCTTTTTCACCGGCGCCCTGCTGATCGAGGTGATCTTCTCCCTCGACGGCCTCGGCCTGCTCAGCTTCGAGGCGGCATTGAACCGCGACTACCCGGTGGTGTTTGGCACGCTGTTCATCTTCACCCTGTTCGGCCTCATCATGAAGCTGGTCAGCGACGTCCTCTACACGCTGGTCGATCCGCGCATCGACTTCGAGAACCGGGAGTAAACCGATGCGCCTGTCTCCCATCAATCAGCGCCGCTGGGCGCGCTTCAAGGCCAACAAGCGCGGCTGGTGGTCACTCTGGCTATTCATGATGCTGTTCATCGGCAGCCTGGGCGCCGAGCTGATCGCCAACGACAAGCCGCTGGCCATCCGCTACGACGGCAGCTGGTACTTCCCGGTGGTCAAGCGCTACCCGGAAACCACCTTCGGCGGCGAGTTCCCCATGGAGGCGAACTACAAGAGCCCGTACATGCGCGAGCAGATCGCGCAGAAGAACGGCTGGATCCTCTGGCCGCCGATTGCCTACAGCTACGACACCATCAACTACGACCTGCGCGTGCCCGCCCCCTCCCCGCCCACCGGCGAGAACTGGCTGGGCACCGATGACCAGGCGCGCGACGTGCTTGCACGGGTGATCTACGGCTTCCGCATCTCGGTGCTCTTCGCCCTGATTCTCACCGTGCTCAGCTCCATCGTTGGCGTTGCCGTGGGCGCGCTGCAGGGCTTCTACGGCGGCTGGATCGATCTGCTCGGCCAGCGCTTCCTGGAAATCTGGTCGGGCCTGCCGGTGCTCTACCTGCTGATCATCCTCGCCAGCTTCGTGCAGCCAGGCTTCTGGTGGTTGCTGGGGATCATGCTGCTGTTCTCCTGGATGAGCCTGGTGGACGTAGTGCGCGCCGAGTTCCTCCGCGGGCGCAACCTGGAGTACGTGCGCGCCGCACGGGCGCTGGGCATGCGCAACGGGGCAATCATGTTCCGCCACATCCTGCCCAACGCCATGATTTCCACCTTGACCTTCATGCCGTTCATTCTCACCGGCGCCATCGGCACCCTGACCTCGCTGGACTTCCTCGGCTTCGGCCTGCCGGCTGGCGCTCCCTCGCTGGGCGAGCTGGTGGCCCAGGGCAAGTCCAACCTGCAGGCACCCTGGCTCGGCATCAGCGCCTTCGTGGTGCTGGCGGTAATGCTCAGCCTGCTGGTGTTCATCGGCGAAGCCGCCCGTGATGCTTTCGACCCGAGGAAGTGAGATGACCCACAGCGAAAACCTCATTGAAGTCCGTGATCTCTCCGTGGACTTCCTCTGCGGCAACGAGACGGTCCATGCGGTGGAGAAGATCAGCTTCGATATCCGCAAGGGCGAGACCCTGGCGCTGGTCGGCGAAAGCGGCTCCGGCAAGTCGGTGAGCGCCCACTCCATCCTGCGCCTTCTGCCCTACCCCTCGGCCAGCCATCCCTCCGGCAGCATCCACTACGCCGGCAAGGACCTGCTGAAGCTGCCTGAAAGCAAGCTGCGCGGCATTCGCGGCAACCGCATCGCCATGGTCTTCCAGGAGCCCATGACCTCGCTGAACCCGCTGCACACCATCGAGAAGCAGATCGGCGAAGTGCTGGCCCTGCACAAGGGCATGAACACCGCCCGGGCGCGGGCGCGCACCCTGGAGCTGCTCGAACTGGTTGGCATCCCCAACCCGGCCAGCCGCCTGAAGGCTTATCCGCACGAACTCTCCGGCGGACAGCGGCAGCGCGTGATGATCGCCATGGCGCTGGCCTGCGAGCCGGAACTGCTGATCGCCGACGAACCCACCACCGCGCTGGACGTCACCGTACAGCTGAAGATCCTCGACCTGCTGCGCGACCTGCAGCAGCGCCTGGGCATGGCGCTGCTGCTGATCACCCATGATCTCAACCTGGTGCGGCGCATCGCCCATCGGGTGTGCGTCATGCAGCACGGCTGCATCGTCGAGCAGGCGCCGTGCGAAACCCTGTTCGAGTCGCCCCAGCACCCTTACACCCGAGAACTGCTGGGCGCGGAACCCAGCGGCAATCCGGCCGACAACCCACCCGGCCCGCCTCTGCTCAACGTTAACGACCTGCGGGTCTGGTTCCCGATCAAGAAAGGTGTGTTCCGCCGCACCGTGGATCACGTCAAGGCGGTGGACGGCATCGACTTCAGCCTGCTGCGCGGGCAGACGTTGGGCATCGTCGGCGAAAGCGGCTCGGGCAAGTCCACCCTGGGTCTGGCCATCCTGCGCCTGATCAACAGCCAGGGCGGCATCCGCTTCGAAGGAAATGACATCGAGGGGATGAACCAGAGCCAGGTGCGCCCCTTGCGGCGCGAAATGCAGGTGGTCTTCCAGGACCCCTTCGGCAGCCTCAGCCCACGCATGTCAGTGGGCCAGATCGTCGGCGAGGGCCTGGAAATCCATGGCATCGGCACGGCCGAGGAGCGCGAACAGGCGATCATCGATGCGCTCAAGGAAGTCGGTCTCAACCCGGACACCCGTCACCGTTATCCCCATGAGTTCTCCGGAGGCCAGCGGCAGCGGATCGCCATCGCCCGTGCGCTGGTCCTGAAGCCGGCGCTGATCCTGCTGGACGAGCCGACCTCGGCGCTCGACCGCACCGTGCAGCGCCAGGTGGTGGAGCTGCTGCGCCGCCTGCAGGCCAAGTACAACCTGACCTACCTGTTCATCAGCCACGACCTGGCGGTGGTCAAGGCGCTGAGCCATCAGCTGATGGTGATCCGCCATGGCAAGGTGGTCGAGCAGGGCTCGGCGGAACAGGTGTTCTCCGCGCCGCAGCACGCCTATACGCAACAACTGCTGGAAGCCGCCTTCATGGTTCCGGCGCAAACTCACTGAAGCAGGGAGGAGGAGCCCCCGTGGGATTTCTGACCGGTAAGCGCGCCCTGATCGTCGGCGTCGCCAGCAAACTCTCCATCGCCTCCGGCATTGCCGCGGCAATGCAACGCGAAGGCGCGGAGCTGGCCTTCACCTACCAGAACGACAAACTCAAGGGCCGTGTCGAGGAGTTCGCCGCCGGCTGGGGCTCCCGCGCCGAGCTGTGCTTCCCCTGCGACGTCGCCAACGATGCCGACATCGAGGCGGTGTTCGCCGAGTTGAACAAGCACTGGGACGGCCTGGACATCATCGTCCACTCCGTGGGCTTCGCACCGGGCGACCAGCTCGACGGCGACTTCACCGAAGTCACCACCCGCGATGGTTTCAGGATCGCCCACGACATCAGCGCCTACAGCTTCGTCGCCCTGGCCAAGGCCGGCCGCGGCATGATGAAGGGCCGCAATGGCAGCCTGCTGACCCTCTCCTACCTCGGTGCCGAACGCACCATGCCCAACTACAACGTGATGGGCATGGCCAAGGCCAGCCTGGAAGCCGGCGTGCGCTACCTGGCCGGCAGCCTCGGCCCGGAGGGCACGCGGGTCAACGCCGTTTCCGCCGGTCCCATTCGCACTCTTGCTGCCTCGGGCATCAAGAGCTTCCGCAAGATGCTCGCCGCCAATGAACGACAGACGCCCCTGCGGCGCAACGTGACCATCGAAGAAGTCGGCAACGCCGGGGCCTTCCTCTGTTCCGACCTGGCCAGCGGTATCAGCGGCGAGATCCTCTATGTCGACGGCGGCTTCAACACCACCGCCATGGGGCCGCTGGAAGACGAGTGAGGTCTTTCGCCCGCCCATGAAAAAAGGCCGCAGATGCGGCCTTTTTCTTTTCAGACACCGGGCTACCTGAGGCAGCCCGGGCTGGGCATTACTTGGCGTTGTCGAATTTCTCGATCTTCGCCTGCTCCTGCAGCTGGCGACGGAAGGCTGCAAAGTCCTCCTGACCACTGCGCGAAGCGAGGAAGCGCTGGTACATGGCTTTCTCTTGGTCGGTCATCTTGGCTTCCGGCTCGCTGACTCCGGAGAGACGCACCAGCACGAAGTCGCCATTGGGCAGCGCCACACCGGACAGGCTCGGCTTGTCGGCCGAGGCCGGATGCGCCATGCGGAATACGCCCTGCAGCACCACCGGCTCTACACCTTCCTGGCTGCGCGAAGCGGCTTCCACCACTTTCCAGCTCTGGCCTTCCTGATCCTGATTCAACGGAGTCTTGCCATCGCGCAGGCTGGCGAGCAGCGCTTCACCACGGGCCTTGGTATCGGTGGCCGCGTGGTCCTGCTGCAGACGGGTGCGGATGGTCGCGCTCACCTGCTCCAGGGTTTCCTGCTCAGGCTTGCGATGCTCCTTGACCCGCAGTACGACCACGGTATCCGGATCCAGTTCGATAGCGCCGCTGTTCGCGCCGTCTTCCATCACCTCGGGACTGAAGGCCGCCTGAATCACCTGGCGGTTCGCGGTCACGCCCTCGCCGCCTTCGCGGCCGAACGGCTTGCTGGTCTGTACCTTCAGACCCATGTCCTGGGCCGGTTGGGACAGGTCAGAGGCCTCGTAGGCAGCGCTTTCCAGTTGCTTGGTGGCATCGACGAAGCGCTGCTCGACCAGCTGGGTCTTCACGTCCTGCTCCAGCTTCGGCTTCAGGATCTCGAAGCTCGGAACCTGCGGCGCCTCGACGCCCAGCAGCTTGATCAGGTGCCAGCCGTAGGGAGTTTTCACCGGGGCGGAGACTTCGTCCTTCTTCAGCGCATAGAGCGCCTCTTCGAAGGCGGGGTCATACACACCACGACTGGCATAGCCCAGGTCGCCGCCATTGGCAGCGGAGCCGACGTCGTTGGACTGCTCCTTGGCCAGCTTGGCGAAGTCCTCGCCCTTGGCCAGACGCGCCTTGATCTCATCGATCTTGGCCTTGGCCTGCTGGTCGTTCTGCTTGTCGTTCACCTCGATCAGGATATGCGCGGCGTCGCGCTGTTCGGCGAGACCGGCGATTTCCTTCTGATAGAGGGCATCGAGGTCTTCCTTCTTCGCCTCGACCTGCGCGAAGAAGCCGGACTTCTTCAGCTCGACGTAGTCGATGGTGACCTGCTCGGGAGTCATGAACTCGGTGCTGTGGGCGTCGTAGTACGCCTTGATCTCGCTGTCCTCGACCTTGCTCTTGGCCGGATCGGCCTTGAGGGTCAGGGTCGCGAAGTCACGGGTCTGCTTTTCCAGGCGGGCGAAGGCCTTCAGCTCGTCGTCGGTGACGAAGCCGGTGCCGGCAATACCGGCGCGCAGTTGGCCGATCAGCATTTCTTCGCCGAACATCTGGCGGAACTGCATGCGGCTGTAGCCCATCTGGCGAATGACCTGATCGAAGCGGTCCGGGCTGAACTTGCCGTCCACCTGGAATTCCGGAGTCTCGACGATCAGCTGGTCCAGCGCCGACTGGGAGAAGGCGAACTTGTCCTTCTGGGCGGCCTGCAGGATCAGCTTGCGCTCGATCAGCGACTTCAGTGCGGAGTCCTTGAGCAGCTTGTCGTCGAGCATGGACGCATCGAAGTCCTTGCCCAGACGCTGCATCAGCTGGCGACGCTGCATGTCCGCGGCCTGCTGCAGTTCCGGCAGACCGATGTCGTCGCCATTGACCTGTGCGGCGACGTTCTCGTGGTGGGTTGCGCGAATGATCTGATCGAACCCGGTCAAAGCCATGAGGACAACGATGACCCCCAGGATGGTCTTGGTGATCCAGCCCTGAGAATTGTCCCTGATGTTTTGCAGCATGCGGCCCCCGAGCGCGGCCACGGCCTGCCGTCAATGGCGGCGCGGCGTGGAAAAAGGCGGATATAAGAAAGGCGCATCCGAGGATGCGCCTTCTCGTAACTGGTGGAGCGTGCGGGCATTTGCCCGTGACCCCTAGCGATCCCTATCAGGCCGTGGCCCGTAGGGTCGCCGCTCCGTGATCGACTCAGCCGAGACTGAGCCGATCCAGGTCTAGTCCAAAAAGACGCTTAGTTTACAGCATCCTTGAGGGCTTTACCGGCCTTGAAGCCCGGGATCTTAGCGGCAGCGATCTTGATCGGCTTGCCGGTTTGCGGGTTACGACCGGTGCGAGCAGCACGCTCTTTCACGGCGAAGGTGCCGAAGCCGACCAGTACGACGGAGTCACCAGCCTTCAGGGCGCCAGTTACAGACTCGATCACCGCGTCCAGAGCGCGACCGGCAACAGCTTTCGGGATATCAGCAGATGCGGCGATAGCATCGATCAGTTCCGACTTGTTCACTCTAAGTCCCCTTATTTCTGTTGAGTATGTTTCTATGTGTTAGGTGTAAGCAAAAGCAGGTGCTGGTTTGCCAACTGACAAAGCAAGTGCCGCTTTATAACAAGGGCTCAAAAACAGTGTCAAGAAAGCCCCCCAACTAATGCGTGCTGATTCGCTCCTTGGAATCAGACTCGCGCTTCTCATCCTTTGCAACCATCTCGGGAGCCGCATCGGGCAAGGGCTCCGGCGCGTATTGCAGCGCAATTTGCAGGACCTCGTCAATCCATTTAACCGGTTTAATAACGAGATCGGCCTTAATATTATCCGGAATTTCCCTAAGATCTCGGACATTTTCCTCAGGGATGATCACGGTCTTGATTCCACCCCGATGCGCGGCCAGAAGTTTTTCCTTCAGACCGCCAATGGCCAGCACCTGACCCCGCAGGGTGATTTCACCGGTCATGGCAACATCGGCGCGCACGGGAATCTGCGTAATGGCAGAAACGAGCGCAGTGCACATGCCGATACCGGCACTCGGACCATCCTTGGGCGTAGCGCCTTCCGGCACGTGGATATGGATGTCTTGCTTCTCATGGAAATCCGCCGGAATACCCAGGCTCTTCGCCCGGCTACGCACCACGGTCAGCGCGGCGGTGATGGATTCAGCCATGACGTCACCCAGCGAACCGGTCTTGGTCAGCGCGCCCTTGCCGGGAACGATGGCCGATTCGATGGTCAGTAGCTCGCCACCCACCTGGGTCCAGGCCAGGCCAGTCACCTGGCCGATCTGGTCCTGCTGCTCAGCCAGGCCGTAGCGGAACTTGCGCACGCCCAGATAGTTCTCGAGGGTTTCCGGAGTCACCTTGGCGTCGATACGCCTGGCCTTGGTGCCCTCCTTCACCGCCTTGCGGCAGACCTTGGCGATCTGGCGCTCCAGGCTGCGCACACCGGCTTCGCGGGTGTAGTAACGAATGATGTCGCGGGTCGCCGCTTCGTCGAAGGTCAGCTCACCCTTCTTGAGGCCGTTGGCCGCAGTCTGTTTTGGTACAAGATATTTCGCGGCGATGTTGACCTTCTCGTCCTCGGTGTAACCCGGCAGACGAATCACCTCCATGCGGTCCAGCAGCGCGGCCGGAATGTTCATGGAATTGGCCGTGCAAAGGAACATCACGTCGGACAGGTCGTAGTCGACTTCAAGATAGTGATCGTTGAAGTTGTGATTCTGTTCCGGATCGAGGACCTCCAGCAGCGCCGAGGCGGGATCGCCGCGCATGTCGCTGCCCATCTTGTCGATCTCGTCGAGCAGGAACAGCGGGTTGCGCACACCAACCTTGGTCATCTTCTGGATCAGGCGACCCGGCATGGAACCGATATAGGTCCGGCGGTGACCACGAATCTCGGCCTCGTCACGCACGCCGCCCAGGGCCATGCGCACGAACTTGCGGTTGGTGGCACGGGCGATGGACTCGGCCAGCGAGGTCTTGCCCACGCCGGGCGGGCCGACCAGGCAGAGCACCGGGCCTTTCAGTTTCTTCACGCGTTTCTGCACGGCGAGGTACTCAAGGATACGCTCCTTGACCTCTTCGAGACCGTAGTGATCCGCGTCGAGAATGTCCTCGGCCTTGTCCAGGTCGTGGCGCACCTTGCTCTCGCCCTTCCACGGCACGTTCACCAGCCAGTCGATATAGGAACGTACCACGGTGGCTTCGGCCGACATCGGCGACATCTGCTTGAGCTTGTTCAGCTCAGCGGTGGCCTTGACCATGGCCTCCTTGGTCAGGCCGGCGGCGTCGATACGCTTCTTCAGCTCCTCGACTTCGTTGTGGCCTTCATCGATGTCACCCAGTTCCTTCTGGATGGCCTTCATCTGTTCGTTCAGGTAGTACTCGCGCTGGCTGCGTTCCATCTGCTTCTTCACGCGGCCACGAATGCGCTTCTCGACCTGCAGCAGGTCGATCTCGGCATCCAGCATCGCAAGCACATGTTCGACGCGGGCGGACAGCTCGGTGATCTCGAGGATTTCCTGCTTCTGCTCGATCTTCAGCGCCATGTGCGCCGCCATGGTGTCCACCAGGCGACCGGGTTCATCGATGCTGTTGAGCGAGGACAGCACTTCCGCCGGGACTTTCTTGCCCAGCTGCACGTACTGCTCGAACTGGCTCAGCAGGCTACGGGTGAAGACCTCGGACTCGCGCTCGCCGATGGACGCCTCGTCGATGATCGAAACTTCGGCGCGACAGTAGGCTTCCTCGTCGACGAATCGCTCTACCTGGCCGCGCTGCTCACCTTCGACCAGCACCTTGACGGTGCCGTCGGGCAGCTTCAGCAGTTGCAGGACGGTGGCCACGGTACCCATGCGGTACAGGCCGTCCGCACCCGGATCGTCGTCGGCCGGGTTCTTCTGCGCCAGCAACAGGATCTGCTTGTCGCTGGTCATGGCGGCCTCAAGGGCCTCGATGGACTTCTCGCGTCCCACGAACAGCGGGATGACCATGTGCGGATACACCACTACGTCACGCAGGGGCAGCAGGGGCAACTCGACGAGTGTTTTCATGATATTCGGCTCTACAGCGGCACTTGGCCAAAACGATGGGATGGACCCTTCGGGCTAAGATGGGGTTAGGGCAGGGAAAAAACAAGCGCGGTAGATAGGAAGAAAGAAGGGGCCACAGGGGCCCCTTCTATTTTCAGGCGTCAGGCGCGGCCTTGGCCGGCTGTTCGGTGTTCTCGTAGATCAGCAGGGGCTGGGAAGAACCTTCGATGACACTTTCATCGATGACCACCTTGCTGACCTCGCTCTGCGAGGGGATCTCGTACATGGTGTCGAGCAGGATGCCTTCGAGAATGGAGCGCAGGCCACGGGCACCGGTCTTGCGGTCCAGCGCCTTGCGGGCCACGGCCTTGAGGGCGTCCGGGCGGAATTCGAGGTCCACACCTTCCATTTCGAAGAGCTTGGCATACTGCTTGGTCAGCGCGTTCTTCGGCTCGGTGAGGATCTGCATCAGAGCAGGCTCGTCCAGCTCGTCCAGGGTCGCGATGATCGGCAGACGACCGACGAACTCCGGAATCAGGCCGAATTTCACCAGATCTTCCGGCTCGACCTCACGCAGCGCCTCGCCCACCTTCTTGCCAGCTTCCTGGCTGCGCACCTCGGCATTGAAGCCGATACCGCCCTTGGTGGAGCGGTTCTGGATGACCTTTTCCAGGCCAGCGAACGCGCCACCGCAGATGAAGAGGATGTTGCGGGTGTCGACCTGAAGGAACTCCTGCTGCGGGTGCTTGCGGCCACCCTGGGGCGGCACGGAAGCCACGGTGCCTTCGATCAGCTTCAGCAGAGCCTGCTGAACGCCCTCACCCGAGACGTCACGGGTGATCGACGGGTTGTCGGACTTGCGCGAGATCTTGTCGATTTCATCGATGTAGACGATGCCCATCTGGGCCTTCTCGACATCGTAATCGCACTTCTGCAGCAGCTTCTGGATGATGTTCTCGACGTCCTCACCCACGTAGCCAGCCTCGGTGAGGGTGGTGGCATCGGCGATTGTGAAGGGAACATTGAGCAGGCGCGCCAGCGTCTCGGCCAGCAGCGTCTTGCCCGAGCCGGTCGGCCCGATCAGCAGGATGTTGCTCTTGCCGAGCTCGACGTCGTCCTTGCGCTCACGCTGATTCAGACGCTTGTAGTGGTTGTAGACCGCTACCGCCAGCACTTTCTTCGCACGCTCCTGGCCGATCACGTACTGATCAAGGATGGTGCGGATCTCTTTCGGCGCCGGAAGCTTGTGCGCACTACTTTCCGCCTGTGCCTCCTGCACCTCCTCACGGATGATGTCATTGCACAGGTCGACGCACTCGTCGCAGATAAAGACCGAGGGGCCGGCAATCAACTTGCGCACTTCGTGCTGGCTCTTGCCGCAGAAGGAGCAATACAGCAGCTTGCCGTTGTCCTCGCCGTTGCGGGTGTCAGTCATTCGATCGTTCCAATCGGGGATATACGTGAAGGACAAGATGAAGGCATTCGCAGGCATTTTCAAGCCCGCGAAGCGGCCGGATTACCGGCCGCGGTATTGCGGAGAAACTCAGCTGGCGGAAGGACGCTGAGTGAAGACCTGGTCGATCAGGCCGTAGCTGACGGCCTCTTCGCCGCTCATGAAGCGGTCACGGTCGGTATCGCGGGCGATGACGTCCAGCGGCTGGCCGGTGTGATGCGCCAGCACCTGGTTCAGGCGTTCCTTGATGAAAAGGATTTCCTTGGCGTGGATCTCGATGTCCGAGGCCTGGCCCTGGAAGCCGCCCAGCGGCTGGTGGATCATCATGCGCGAGTGCGGCAGGCAGTAGCGCTTGCCAGCGGCACCGCCGGCCAGTAGCAGGGCACCCATGCTGCACGCCTGACCCACGCAGATGGTGGAGACGTCGGGCTTGATGAACTGCATGGTGTCGTAGATCGACATGCCAGCAGTCACGGAACCACCCGGGGAGTTGATGTAGAGGTGGATGTCCTTGTCCGGGTTCTCGGCTTCGAGGAACAGCAACTGGGCAACCACCAAGTTGGCCATGTAGTCCTCGACCTGGCCGACCAGGAAGATGATCCGCTCCTTCAGCAGGCGCGAATAGATGTCGTAGGAACGCTCACCGCGGGCGGACTGCTCCACCACCATCGGCACCAGACCACCAGCGGCCTGAATGTTCGGAACTTGCGGCATATAAGGGTTATGCATGTCCGACGATCACTCCCTAATGAAAAATCATGTCTCTAAGACGCACAAGCCAGCCCGAAGGCTGGCTTGTGACAATCGAACGAAGCGATGGATCAGGCCGCTTGCGGAGCTTCAGCAGGCTTGACCGCGTCTTCGTAGGATACCTGCTTGTCGGTCACATTGGCCTTCTGCAGGACAGTATCTACAACTTGCTCTTCCAGTACAACCGAACGGACTTCGTTTAGCTGCTGGTCGTTCTTGTAGTACCAGGCAACAACTTGTTCCGGCTCCTGATAAGCGGAAGCCATTTCTTCGATCATTTCGCGAACGCGGGCTTCATCGGCCTTCAGCTCGTGCTGCTTGACCAGCTCGGCGACGATCAGACCCAGTACCACGCGACGCTTGGCCTGCTCTTCGAACAGCTCGGCCGGCAGTTGATCGGGCTTGATGTTGCCGCCGAACTGCTGGACAGCCTGCACGCGCAGACGGTTGACTTCGTTGCCGATCAGGGCTTTCGGAACTTCGATCGGGTTGGCCTCGACCAGACCTTCCATCACCTGGTTCTTCACCTTGGACTTGATGGCCTGACGCAGTTCACGCTCCATGTTCTTGCGAACTTCGGTGCGGAAGCCTTCCAGGGTGCTTTCCTTCACGCCGAACAGAGCGAAGAACTCTTCGTTCAGTTCCGGCAGCTTGGGCTCGGCAACGCTGTTGACGGTGGCGGCGAACTCGGCGGCCTTGCCGGCCAGATCCAGGTTCTGGTAGTCCTCGGGGAAGGTCACGTTCAGAACGCGCTCTTCACCGGCCTTGGCGCCAACCAGGCCTTCTTCGAAGCCCGGAATCATACGACCGGAGCCCAGCACCAGCAGGGTGCCCTTGGCGGAACCGCCAGCGAAGGCTTCGCCGTCGATCTTGCCGACGAAGTCGATGTTCACCTGGTCGTCGTTCTGAGCGGCGCGGTCAACGGCTTCGAAACGGGTGTTCTGCTTGCGCAGGATGTCCAGCATGTTGTCGAGGTCAGCGTCGGCCACATCGGCCTGCAGGCGCTCGACCTTGATGCCGCCGAAACCGGCAACCTGGAACTCAGGGAAGACTTCGAAGGTAGCGACGTACTCGAGGCCCTTCTCCTTTTCGAACACTTTCGGCTCGACGGACGGAGCACCGGCCGGGTTCAGCTTCTGCTCGACCACGGCTTCGTAGAAGGTTTCCTGGATCAGGTCACCGAGGGCTTCCTGACGAGCGGAGGCTTCGTAGCGCTGACGGATCACGCTCATCGGCACCTTGCCGGGACGGAAGCCAGGAACCTTGGCGCGACGAGCGGTCTGCTGCAGACGCTTGTTGACTTCGGTCTCGATACGCTCGGCCGGCACGCCAACGGTCATGCGGCGCTCAAGAGCGGAGGTGCTTTCAACGGAAACTTGCATGGATATTCCTCGTGGCACAGACGTAAGCCGGTCCTCCCGGCTCCCAGAATCAAGGGCAAGCATTCTAGTAGCTAGAAATGCAGAAGTCACCAAGACCGGAAGCTGCGGGGATTCACGGATGCGAGAGCTTATGGAAAGAAGATGGTGCGGACGGAGAGACTCGAACTCTCACAGCTTGCGCCACTGGAACCTAAATCCAGCGTGTCTACCAATTTCACCACGTCCGCAGGGTACCGCAGAAACGAAAACGCCAGGCTCAAGGCCTGGCGCTTCGGAATATGGGGTGGACGATGGGAATCGAACCCACGACACCAGGAGCCACAATCCTGTGCTCTACCAACTGAGCTACGCCCACCATATTACACTTGCTTGTACCGAACGCCACATGGCGCACCCGGCAGGACTCGAACCTGCGACCATCCGCTTAGAAGGCGGATGCTCTATCCAGCTGAGCTACGGGCGCTTTAAGTGGCGGCAACCCTTGCTAAGCAGACTCAGTGGAACCACTGAATCGGTTGGCACCGCCTCTTTCGTGTTTCAGGCTGTGCTCGGCAAGCGGGGCGCATGTTATCGATGAGGCCCTACCCCGTCAACAACTTTTTTAAAAAAAATTCAAAGAGATAAAGGAGTTACGGCAAATCGGGGGCGTCCGCCTTTGCCTTATGAAGGCAGCGTGCGAAAATGCGCGCCTTCTTATTCAGCCGCCTTAATGGTTATCCCCCCGACATGACTGCAAAACTGATCGACGGCAAAGCGATCGCCGCCAGCCTCCGCCAGCAGATTGCCCAACGCGTCAACGAACGCCGCCAGCAAGGACTGCGCATCCCCGGCCTGGCTGTGATCCTGGTCGGTAGCGACCCCGCCTCTCAGGTCTATGTCGCGCACAAGCGCAAGGACTGTGAAGAGGTCGGCTTCCTCTCCCAGGCGTACGACCTTCCCGCCAGCACCACCCAGGAAGAGCTACTGGCGCTGATCGACCGCCTGAACGCGGACCCGGCCATCGACGGCATCCTGGTCCAGCTCCCCCTCCCCGCCCACCTCGATGCCTCCCAGCTGCTGGAGCGCATCAGCCCGGACAAGGACGTGGACGGTTTCCACCCCTTCAACATCGGTCGCCTGGCCCAACGCATCCCGCTGCTGCGCCCCTGCACCCCGAAGGGCATCATGACCCTGCTGGAAAGCACCGGTGTCGATCTGTACGGCATGGATGCAGTGGTCGTGGGCGCATCCAACATCGTTGGCCGCCCGATGGCCCTGGAACTGCTGCTGGGCGGCTGCACCGTCACCGTGACCCACCGCTTCACCCGCGACCTGGCCGACCACGTGCGCCGCGCCGACCTGGTGGTCGTGGCCGCCGGCAAGCCGGGACTGGTCAAGGGCGAATGGATCAAGGAAGGCGCCATCGTCATCGACGTAGGCATCAACCGCCAGGCCGACGGCAAGCTGGTGGGTGACGTGGAATACGACATCGCCGCCGAGCGCGCCAGCTGGATCACCCCGGTTCCGGGCGGCGTCGGCCCGATGACCCGCGCCTGCCTGCTGGAAAACACCCTGTACGCCGCCGAGCACCTGCACCCCTGACAGGTTTTCGACGAGCAAGAAAAAGGCCGCTGATCAGCGGCCTTTTTCATTTCCGGCGAGGCAATTACTCGGCGAGACGCCAGGTAGTACCGCCCTTGCCATCTTCCAGTACCACGCCCAGAGCAGTCAGCTCGTCGCGGATACGGTCGGATTCGGCCCAGTTCTTCGCCGCGCGGGCATCCAGACGCGCCTGGATCAGCGCCTCGACCTGCGCCGCATCGACCTTGCCTGCCGCGCCAGCCTGGAGGAACTCGTCGGCATCCAGCTGCAGCACACCCAGCAGACCGGCCAGCTCCCGCAGACGCGCCGCCAGCGCGGCAGCCGCGGCCGGCTCGCTGTCGCGCAGACGGTTGATTTCACGGACCATCTCGAACAGCACGGCCACGGCTTCCGGTGTACCGAAGTCGTCGTCCATTGCCGCAGCGAAGCGCTCGACGAAGGCCTCGCCACCCTCGGCAGCCACCTGCGGCAGGCCACGCAGCGCGGTGTAGAAGCGCTCCAGCGCGCCCTTGGCTTCCTTAAGGTTGTCTTCGGAGTAGTTGATCGGGCTGCGGTAGTGGCTGGAGACCAGCAGGAAGCGCACCACTTCCGGGTGATACTTCTCCAGGACTTCGCGGATGGTGAAGAAGTTGCCCAGGGACTTGGACATCTTCTCGCCATCCACGCGCACCGCGCCGGCGTGCATCCAGCTGGCCGCGTAGAGCTTGCCGGTAGCCGCTTCGCTCTGGGCGATCTCGTTCTCATGGTGCGGGAACACCAGGTCCGGGCCGCCGCCGTGAATGTCGAAGGTCTCGCCCAGGCAGCAAGTGGACATCACCGAGCACTCGATGTGCCAGCCCGGACGCCCGGCGCCCCAGGGCGACCCCCAGCTCGGCTCGCCCGGCTTGGCACCCTTCCAGAGCACGAAGTCCAGCGGGTCTTCCTTGGACTCGTCGACCTCGATCCGCGCACCGATGCGCAGGTCTTCGATCTTTTTGCGCGACAGCTTGCCGTAGCCGGCGAACTTGCCGACCCGGTAGTAGACGTCGCCGTTGCCCGGAGCGTAAGCGAAGTCCTTGTCGATCAGGGTCTGGATCATCTCGTGCATGCCGGCGATGTGGCCGGTGGCGCGCGGCTCGATGTCCGGACGCAGGACCGACAGGCGCGCCTCATCCTCGTGCATCGCGGCGATCATGCGGGCGGTCAGGTCTTCGAACGACTCGCCGTTCTCCTGGGCGCGACGGATGATCTTGTCGTCGATGTCGGTGATATTGCGCACATAGGTCAGGTCATAGCCGCGATGACGCAGCCAGCGGGCGATGACGTCGAACGCCACCATCACGCGGGCATGGCCGATGTGGCAGAAGTCGTAGACGGTCATGCCGCACACGTACATGCGCACCTGGTTGCCGACCAGCGGCTTGAGGGCGTCCTTGGTCTTGGACAGCGTGCTGTAGATCTGCAAGTCGGCCATGCCTTACTGCCCCCAGGAATCGCGCAGGGTCACGGTACGGTTGAACACCAGGGCACCGAACTTGGAATCCTTGGAGTCGGCGCAGAAATAGCCCTCGCGCTCGAACTGGAAGCGATCGACTGCCGTGGCCTTGGCCAGCGACGGTTCGGCACGGCAGCCCTTGAGCACCACCAGCGAATCCGGGTTGATGTTGTCGAGGAAGCTGCCGCCTTCTTCCGACTTCTCCGGGTTGGCGGAGCGGAACAGGCGATCGTACAGGCGCACTTCGCACTCCACGCTCTCGGCGGCCGGCACCCAGTGGATCACGCCCTTGACCTTGCGGCCCTCGGGGTTCTTGCCCAGGGTGTTCTCGTCGTAGCTGCAGCGCAGTTCGACGATGTTGCCGTCGACATCCTTGATCGCTTCGTCGGCACGGATCACGTAGCTGCCGCGCAGGCGCACTTCGCCACCCGGAATCAGGCGCTTGTAGCCGGCCGGCGGGACCTCCTCGAAGTCGCTGGCGTCGATGTAGATCTCGCGGCTGAACGGCAGCACGCGCATGCCCATGTCCTGCTTCGGGTGGCACGGCAGTTCGAGGACCTCAGTCTGGCCTTCCGGGTAGTTGGTGATCACTACCTTCAGCGGCTTGAGCACGCACATGGCGCGGCTGGCGTTGGCGTCCAGGTCGTCACGAATGGCGAATTCCAGCATGCCGATGTCCACTACGCCGCCAGCACGGTTCACGCCGATCATGTCGCAGAAGGTGCGGATCGACGCCGGGGTGTAACCGCGGCGGCGGTAGCCCGACAGGGTCGACATGCGCGGGTCGTCCCAGCCGTCGACGTGCTTCTCGTCCACCAGCTGCTTGAGCTTGCGCTTGCTGGTAATGGTGTAGTTCAGGTTCAGGCGCGCGAATTCGTACTGACGCGGCTGGGCCGGGACCGGCAGGTTGGCCAGGAACCACTCGTACAGCGGGCGGTGATCCTCGAACTCCAGGGTGCAGATGGAGTGGGTGATGCCCTCGATGGCGTCCGACTGGCCGTGGGTGAAGTCGTAGCTGGGGTAGATGCACCACTTGTCGCCGGTCTGGTGGTGATAGGCGTGGCGGATGCGGTAGAGGATCGGGTCGCGCAGGTTGATGTTCGGCGAGGCCATGTCGATCTTGGCACGCAGCGAACGGGCGCCATCCGGGAACTCGCCGGCTTTCATGCGGGCGAACAGGTCCAGGTTCTCTTCAACCGAACGGTCGCGGAACGGGCTGTTCTTGCCCGGCTCGGTCAGGGAACCGCGGTATTCGCGCATTTCCTCGGCGTTGAGGTCGCAGACGAAGGCCTTGCCGGCCTTGATCAGCTCCACCGCCCAGGCGTGCAGTTGGTCGAAATAATTGGACGCATAGCGCACCGGGCCGACCCAGTCGAAGCCCAGCCATTTCACATCGGCCTCGATGGCGTCGATGTATTCCTGGTCTTCCTTCGCCGGGTTGGTGTCGTCGAAGCGCAGGTGGCAGTCGCCGCCGAACTCCTTGGCCAGGCCGAAGTTCAGACAGATGGACTTGGCATGGCCGATGTGCAGGTAGCCGTTGGGCTCCGGCGGGAAGCGGGTGACGACTTTCTGGTGCTTGCCACTTTCCAGATCGGCCGCAACGATCGGGCGCAGGAAGTTGGCGGCAACAGTGGCTTCTTTCGTATCGGCGGTAGGCTTGCTCATGGTGTCCTTGATCATGCTGATGTTCGGCCAGGGTAGGCCAGCCAAACCAAAGCGCTTATCATAGCCGAAGCTGTCAACCCCCTGACAGGCCTTCGATTTTTCCAACGAGCGGAATCCCTCTGATGCCTACCACCGTCAAACTGCAGACCAACTTCGGCGATATCACCCTTGAACTCTTCGACGACAAGGCGCCGGAAACCGTGGCCAACTTCAAGGAGTACGTTAAGGCCGGCCATTACGACAACACCGTTTTCCACCGTGTGATCAACAACTTCATGATCCAGGGCGGCGGTTTCGAGCCAGGCATGAAGCAGAAGTCCACCCGCAAGTCGATCAAGAACGAAGCCAACAACGGCGTCGGCAACAAGATCGGCACCGTCGCCATGGCCCGTACCATGGAGCCGCATTCGGCCAGCGCGCAGTTCTTCATCAACGTCGCCGACAACGACTTCCTCAACCACAGCGCGCCGACCGTACAAGGCTGGGGCTACTGCGTGTTCGGTGAAGTGAAGGACGGCATGGACGTGGTCAACAAGATAAAGGGCGTGGCCACTACCATGCGCTCCGGCCACCAGGACGTTCCGGCCGACGACGTGATCATCGAGAAAGCCGAAATCCTCGGCGAGTGATTCGATGAGCGTCCTGTTCATCTCGGACCTGCATCTCGAAGCGGAACGCCCGGACATCACCCGGGCGTTCTTGCATTTCCTCGCCACCCGCGCCCGCACGGCCAAGGTGCTGTACATCCTCGGCGACTTCTTCGAAGCCTGGATCGGCGACGACGGCATGGACGAGTTCCAGCACTCCATCGCCCGCGCCCTGCGCGAACTGTCCGACAGCGGCACGCGCATCTACCTGATGCACGGCAATCGAGACTTCCTGATCGGCAAGGCATTCTGCCGGGAAGCCGGCTGCACCCTGCTGCGCGACCCGAGCCTGATCGACCTGGGCAGTGAGAAAGTCCTGCTGATGCATGGCGACAGCCTGTGCACCCTCGATGCGGCCTACATGAAGCTGCGCCGCTGGCTGCGCAACCCACTCTCGCTGTTCATCCTGCGCAACCTGCCCCTGACCACCCGCCACAAGCTGGCGCGCAAGCTGCGCAAGGAAAGCCGAACGCAGACACAGATGAAGGCCAGCGAGATCGTCGACGTCACCCCGTCGGAAGTCGAGCGCATCATGCGCGACAAGGGCGTGCGCATCCTGATCCACGGCCACACCCATCGCCCCGCCGTGCATGAACTGGACATCGATGGCCGTCCGGCGCGTCGCATCGTCCTTGGCGACTGGGATCGCCAGGGCTGGGCACTGGAGGCCGACGACCAGGGCCTGCGGCAGGCGCCCTTCCCGCTCTGAAGCTTCCGGCCACTGACGTAGTGGCCATTAAGAGCCAACCTTCCCGCACTCTCGGACGTTTCTCCTTGACCGGCAGGCGCGCACTTGCGCAGCATCACCGCCTCGTTCACTCAAGGAAGAAACATGCTGATCTCCAAGGAAAATCTCATCAAGTTCGGCGCCGCTCCCGTGGCGCTGGTCGCCGCTGGCTTCATCCTCTTCAACGGGGTCTTCTTCTATAACGAAGCCGGCTACATGACCCACGTGCGCACCATCTTCGGCGAAGAGAAGATCGTCGATGACGTGGGCTATGCCACCAAGTGGTTCGGCCGCGCCACCACCTGGAAGAAAGCCATCAGCGTGCAGTCCGTGCTGGTCATGGACGAGAACGACAACAACCCGGACAACGACGCCCTCGGCGCCACCATCGAAGCCTTCCCCATCGTCTTCCTCGGCAACGTCGACGCGAAGGTCGAGTCCTCCGCGCGCTTCCGCCTGCCCGGCGGCGACCAGTTCCTGAAAATGGCCCAGGAATACCGCAACCCGGACAACTTCATCCGCACAGCGCTGGTCCCGGCGATCAAGGAAACCCTGCAGGCCACCGCCTCGCTGATGACCGCCGACGACTACTACGCCGGCGCCCGCAGCGAGTTCGCCGCCGAGTTCGAAAACCAGCTCAACGACGGCCTGTACCTGATCAAGCGCAAAGAAGTCCGCGGCCCGCGAGGCGCCCTGCCGCACCAGACGGCCATCCTGCAGGCCGGCACCGAACAGGGCAGCTACGGCGATAACAACGCCAGCCAGTTCGTCACCGAGAAGGTCACCGACGCCAAGGGCATCCCGGTACGCAAGCAGCAGCAGTTCCGCAAGTTCGGCGTGGAAGTGGTGGAAGCGCGCATTACCAACGTCGACCCCAACCCGCAGTACAAGCAGCGCATGGTCAAGGTGCAGCAGGCGCTGGCCGAGCTGGCCGTGGCCCGGCAGAACCGCCTGAAGGAAGAGGAAGAAAAGCTGCTGGTCACCGCCCGCGGCGAGAAGGAAGTGGAAGCCAAGCGTCAGGAAACCCTCCGTGACCAGATCGAGCGCACCACCCAGGCGGAAACCGACAAGCAACTGGCGGTGATCAACGCCGAGCGCGAAAAGCAGCGCGCCGAGATCGAGAAACAAACAGCCGAGCTGCTGCGCGACAAGGCCGCCGTCACCGCCCAGGCCACCAAGATCACCGCCGACGCCGACGCCTACGCCCGTGAAGCGGTGATCAAGGCGGACGGCGCGCTGCAGCCCAAGCTGGATGCACTGATCGCCATCAACAAGGTATGGGCCGAGGCCGCCGCCCAGGCACCGGTGCCCAACGTGATGATGGCCGGCGGCTCGGCCGGCGCCAGCAGTCGCCAGGACGAGATCGGCCAACTGATGGGCGTACTGGCGACCAAGGCTGCGCGAGACCTCGCGCTGGACCTGAAGGTGAAGGACTAAGCCTGAATCGGAATCCAAACCTGTAGGAGCGAGCTTGCTCGCGAACGGATTTCCCGGCAGCTCCGGCTCTGGATTGGTTCGCGAGCAAGCAAGCTCGCTCCTACAAAAAGCAGCAAAGAAAAAAGCGCCCATCAGGGCGCTCCTTTCATTCCAGTCGGTGAGTCAGGCCGCTAACTCGACCGGCACGCCACTGTGGAAGCGGAACTCGCTGTCCGGCGACAGGATCAGGCCAGCCTCAACTTCGCGGATCTCCGTCACGCGCTGATCGATATCGGCATCGTCGCCATAACGGCGGGCCAGGCTCAGGTAACCCTGGAAGTGCCGCGCCTCGGATTTCAGCAGCGAGCCGTAGAACTTGGCGAGATCGGCATCCAGATGATCCACCAGCGCGGCAAAGCGCTCGCAGCTGCGGCACTCGATGAAGGCGCCGACGATCAGCGTATCCACCAGCTTGCGCGGCTCGTGGTTGCGTACCACGGCGCGCAGGCCCGACGCATAACGGCTGGCGGAGATCGGCCGCAGTGGGATGCCACGCTTCTTCAGGATCGCCAGCACCTGCTCGTGGTGGCGCAGCTCCTCGCGGGCCAGGCGCGACATGAAGTTCACCAGTTCTTCGTGAGCGCTGTACTTGGCGATCAGGGCCAGGGCCGTGCTGGCGGCCTTGAACTCGTTGTTCTTGTGGTCGATCAGCATCACCGCCTGATCCCGCAGCGCGGCTTCCACCCACGCATCCGGCGTGGCACAACCGAGGAATTCCCTGATTTCAGACAACATGCTCAACTCCAACGAAGCGTCCCACCGGCTGGCCGGTGTCATAAATGCGGGGCATTATACGAATGCCGCCGCGCGGAACCAGCGTCCGCCCTTGATATGCCTCAACGTCATGACGGTGATATCCCGACTACAGTTGTTCCACATAAACAACGCGCACGAAGGGAGACGATCATGCAAGCCATCCGTAGCATCCTCGTAGTCGTGGACCCTGACCAGCCGGACGGTCTCGCCCTGAAACGGGCGCGGCTGATCGCCAGCGTCACCCAGTCCCACCTGCACCTGCTGGCCTGCGAGAAGCGCGGCGACTGCACGGCGGCGCTCGAGGAGATCACCCAGGGACTGCGCGAGGAAGGCTTCAGCGCCTCCAGCAGGCAATCCTGGAAGGACAGCCTGCAGCACACCATCATCGCCGAGCAGCAAGCCGAAGGCTGCGGCCTGGTGATCAAGCAGCACAGCCCCGACAACCCGCTGAAGAAGGCGCTGTTGACCCCGGACGACTGGAAGCTGCTGCGCCACTGCCCTTCCCCCGTGCTGCTGGTAAAAACCAACCAGCCCTGGGCCGGGCGCAACATCCTTGCAGCGGTGGACGTGGGCAATAGCGACAGCGAGCACCGCACCCTGCATGCCGGGATCGTCAGCCATGCCTATGACATTGCCGGGCTGGCCCATGGCGAGCTGCATGTGATCAGCGCCCACCCCTCGCCGATGCTGTCGGCCGCCGACCCGACCTTCCAGCTCAGCGAAACCATCGAGGCCAAGTACCGTGAGGCTTGCCGGGCGTTCCAGGCTGAGTACGGCGTCGACAACGACCACCTGCACATCGAGGAAGGCCCGGCCGACATACTCATCCCGCGCACCGCGCACAACCTGACGGCTGCCGTCACGGTGATCGGCAGCGTGGCGCGTACCGGCTTCTCCGGCGCCCTGATCGGCAATACCGCCGAGGTGGTGCTGGATGCGCTGGAAAGCGACGTCCTGGTGCTCAAGCCGGACGACATCATCGCCCACCTGGAAGAGCTGGCCGCACAGCCCTGACGGTACTCCGCCAGTGGTCGCAGTGACGACGTGTAGGAGCGAGCTTGCTCGCGAACCATTTTCCGGCAATTGAGGTGCTGGGCGGTTCGCGAGCAAGCTCGCTCCTACAAAGCCCCCACAAAAAAAGCCGCCCATCGGGCGGCTTTTTCATGCAGGCCGGGTCAGACCCGCGACTCCATGCCTTCGGCCAGGAAGCGCGGGGCGATATAGCGCTCGTAGTGCGCCTCGGAGAGGATAAAGAACTCCTTGTCGATGGCATCGCGCAGGTCCGGCAGCGGCCAGTCGCGGAATTCCGGCAGCAGCGCCAGGCCATAGGCCTCCACCTGGTTGATCATCCGCGAACCACGGGCGATCAGCTGGTAGGCCCAGCAATATGGCGACTGGTCGGGGACGAAGCGGATCTGCCGTTGCTCCAGTTGCGCACGCAGGCGCTGCGCATCGAAGACCTCCAGCTTGGCCATCATTACCTGGGCGAGCAGAGCCTCCAGGCGGCTCAGCACGGAGCGCTTTTCCTCGTCACCGTAGCCGTTCCAGTTCACCACTTCATGGTGGAAACGCTTGCAGCCACGGCAGACCAGGTCGCCATAGACCGTCGAGCAGAGGCCGACGCAGGGGGTTTTGATGCGCTGAGAGGACATGACGGATCGAATAGCGGGCAAAGCGGCATATTAGTGTCCGAGCGGCTTCATCGCAAACCGCATTGCCGAGCCGTCGAACACGACCATTGTCTAGGCGATATCACCCTTGCGGGGGTAGCAAATCGGCTTACCAACACCGTTTTTTTCCATTAGAATCCCTTCGCCTTTTTGGCGTCATTGTCCGAAAGAAGCTGTTTTCAAAGCGTCACGAAGCACAGATTCCGGCAGCCGCGCGGTCTGGGCGCTCCCCTCAAGCGTCCAGCCCCATCAGTTTCAGGCCTCCCCGGCGTAAAACTTTGAAAACAGCTTCTGCCCGGAGATCGCCGGTGCCGTCGTAGGTCAGTGGATTACCGTCCACCATGCCTGACGAATGGATCGGAAGGGTCTCCTGGATACGCGTCCTCCGGGACCACTGATGAGGGAAATACTGTGCTTGAAGCCTACCGCAAACACGTAGAAGAGCGTGCCGCCCAGGGCGTCGTGCCCCAGCCGCTGAACGCCGAGCAGACCGCTGGTCTGGTCGAACTCCTGAAGAACCCGCCGGCCGGCGAAGAAGAATTCCTCCTCGATCTGATCACCAATCGCGTGCCGCCGGGCGTCGACGAAGCCGCCTACGTCAAGGCCGGTTTCCTTTCCGCCGTCGCCAAGGGCGAAGCCACCTCCCCGCTGCTGACCAAGACCCGCGCCATTGAGCTGCTGGGCACCATGCAGGGTGGCTACAACATCGCCACCATGGTCGAGCTGCTGGACAGCGCCGAGCTGGCCGAAGTCGCCGCCGAGCAACTGAAGCACACCCTGCTGATGTTCGACGCCTTCCACGACGTCGCCGAGCGCGCCAAGAAAGGCAACGCCGCCGCCAAGGCCGTGCTGCAGTCCTGGGCCGAAGGCGAGTGGTTCAAGGCCCGTCCGGCCGTCGCCGAGAAGCTGACCCTGACCGTGTTCAAGGTCCCCGGCGAAACCAACACCGACGACCTGTCCCCCGCTCCGGACGCCTGGTCGCGCCCTGACATCCCGCTGCACGCCCTGGCCATGCTGAAAATGGCCCGCGACGGCATCGAGCCGATCCAGGCGGGCTCCGTCGGTCCGCTGAAGCAGATCGAAGCCGTCAAAGCCAAAGGCTTCCCGGTCGCCTACGTCGGTGACGTGGTCGGCACCGGTTCGTCCCGTAAGTCCGCCACCAACTCGGTGCTGTGGTTCTTCGGCGACGACATTCCCTACGTTCCGAACAAGCGCGCTGGCGGCTTCTGCTTCGGCACCAAGATCGCCCCGATCTTCTACAACACCATGGAAGACGCCGGTGCCCTGCCGATCGAATTCGACTGCACCAACCTGGCCATGGGCGACGTCATCGACGTATACCCGTACGAAGGCAAGGTCGTGCGTAATGACAGCGGCGAAGTGGTCACCACCTTCGAGCTGAAGACCCCGGTTCTGCTGGACGAAGTCCGCGCCGGCGGCCGTATCCCGCTGATCGTTGGCCGTGGCCTGACCGAGAAGGCCCGCGCCGAGCTGGGTCTGGCTGCGTCCGACCTGTTCAAGAAGCCGGAAGCACCGACCGACAGCGGCAAGGGCTTCACTCTCGCCCAGAAGATGGTTGGCCGCGCCTGCGGTCTGGCCGAAGGCCAGGGCGTACGTCCGGGCACCTACTGCGAACCGAAGATGACCACCGTCGGTTCCCAGGACACCACCGGCCCGATGACCCGCGACGAGCTGAAAGACCTGGCTTGCCTGGGCTTCTCCGCCGACCTGGTGATGCAGTCCTTCTGCCACACCGCTGCTTATCCGAAGCCGATCGACGTCAAGACCCACCACACCCTGCCGGACTTCATGATGACCCGCGGCGGTGTTTCCCTGCGTCCGGGCGACGGCATCATCCACAGCTGGCTGAACCGCATGCTGCTGCCTGACACCGTCGGCACCGGCGGCGACTCGCACACCCGCTTCCCGATCGGCATCAGCTTCCCGGCCGGTTCCGGCCTGGTCGCCTTCGCCGCTGCCACCGGCGTCATGCCGCTGGACATGCCCGAGTCGGTTCTGGTGCGCTTCAAGGGCAAGCTGCAACCGGGCATCACCCTGCGTGACCTGGTCCATGCGATCCCCTACTACGCGATCCAGGCTGGCCTGCTGACCGTCGAGAAGAAAGGCAAGAAGAACATCTTCTCCGGCCGCATTCTCGAGATCGAAGGTCTGAACGACCTGACCGTCGAACAAGCCTTCGAGCTGTCCGACGCCTCCGCCGAGCGTTCGGCTGCCGGTTGCACCATCAAGCTGCCGGAAGACGCCATCGCCGAGTACCTGAAGTCCAACATCACCCTGCTGCGCTGGATGATCGGCGAAGGCTACGGCGACGCCCGCACCCTGGAGCGCCGCGCGCAAGCGATGGAAGCCTGGCTGGCCAACCCGCAACTGCTGGAAGCCGACAAGGACGCCGAGTACGCCGCGGTCATCGAGATCGACCTGGCCGACGTCAAGGAGCCGGTACTCTGCGCTCCGAACGACCCGGACGACGCCCGTCTGCTGTCCAGCGTCGAAGGCCGCAAGATCGATGAAGTCTTCATCGGCTCCTGCATGACCAACATCGGTCACTTCCGCGCTGCCGGCAAACTGCTGGACAAGGTCAAGGGTGGCATTCCGACCCGTCTGTGGCTGGCTCCGCCGACCAAGATGGACGCCCACCAACTGACCGAAGAAGGCTACTACGGCATCTACGGCAAGGCTGGCGCGCGCATGGAAATGCCGGGCTGCTCGCTGTGCATGGGTAACCAGGCTCGCGTACAGACCGGTTCGACCGTGGTCTCCACTTCGACCCGGAACTTCCCGAACCGTCTGGGCGACGCCACCGACGTGTTCCTGGCATCCGCCGAGCTGGCCGCTGTCGCTTCGATCATCGGCAAACTGCCGACCGTCGAGGAGTACATGGCCTACGCGAAGGACATCGACAGCATGTCTGCCGATATCTACCGCTACCTGAGCTTCGACCAGATCGCCGAGTTCCGCGAAGCTGCTGCCAACGCGAAGATCCCGGCCGTTCAGGTCTGAGACTCCTAGCGTGATGAAAAGCCCCGCCCCGTGCGGGGCTTTTCTTTTGCAGCGCTCGTTATGGAGGCGCCCGCCCTCGCGATGGGCCTAATACTTATTGACCGTTGCGGCTGCGACCCGCGCGTCTAAGGTGTCAGCAGGCCCTGCCCATTCCGGTGCTCAGGTGCCCTTGATGGAACCCTCCAGAGGTGGCTCCCTTCCTCTGAGCCCCGCCCTTGTGGCGGGGCTTGTTTTTTCCACCGCGCCTGGCACACCCCTTGCTGTACGCCCAGAAACAGGCAGCCCAACGGCGGGCCCTGAAAGACGATGACGTCGCCCCCTTCGCCCATCGACGGCCGGAGAGGCGGCGCCCTTTGCCTTCAGAGGTGGAAATGATCGACAGCACACGCGGCCGCCCCGACAGCCTGGCCTGGGTCGCCGGCTCCGACGCGCCGGAGAAGACCGCGCTGAACCTGGGCTTCATGGCCCTCACCGACTCCGCATCCCTGGTGGTCGCTGCCACGCAGGGCTTCGCCCAACCCTATGGCCTGACCCTCAATCTGCAGCGGCAGAGTTCCTGGGCCGGCCTGCGCGACCGTCTGCTCAGCGGCGAACTGGACGCGGCACAGGGCCTCTACGGCCTGATCTATGGCATGCAGCTCGGTCTTGGCGGCACACCCGCCACCGAGATGGCCGTGCTCATGGGGCTGTGCCAGAACGGCCAGTCGATCAACCTTTCCGCGCCGCTGATGCGCGACGGTGTGACCTGCGCTGAAGCACTCCAGCACCACGTGCGCCAGAACGGTGCGCCGCTGACCCTGGCGCACACCTTCCCCACCGGCACCCACGCACTGTGGCTGTACTACTGGCTGGCCGCCCACGGCATCCATCCGCTGCGCGACGTGCGCTCGCTGGTGGTGCCTCCGGCGCAGATGGTGGAGCACCTGAAGGCGGGGCGGATCGACGGCTTCTGCGCCGGCGGCCCATGGGGCGCGCTGGCGGTGGACGAAGGCATGGGCTTCACCCTGGCCACCAGCCAGCAGATCTGGCCGGACCACCCGGAAAAGGTCCTGGGCGCCACCCGCGCCTTTGTCGAGCAATACCCCAATGCCGCCCGCGCCCTGGTGATGAGCATTCTCGACGCCAGCCGCTTCATCGAGGCCAGCGAGGACAACCTGCGCAGCGCGGCGCAACTGGTCAGCGGTCAGGACTACGTCGACGCCCCGCTCTCCAGCATCGAGCCGCGCCTGCTCGGCCGTTACCAGGACGGCCTCGGCCACGCCTGGCAGGATGCCCACCCGCTGCACTTCTTCGACGGCGGCCAGGCCAATTTCCCCTGGTTGTCCGACGGCATGTGGTTCATGACCCAGTTCCGCCGCTGGGGCCTGCTTCGCGAGGACGTCGACTACCTCGGCATCGCCCGCCAAGTCCAGCAACTCGACCTGTACCGCGAAGCTGCCAGTGCTGTGGGCGTCAGCGTGCCGGACGCCGAGATGCGCGCCTCGACCCTGATCGACGGTCGCCTCTGGGACGGCAGCGACCCGGCCGGCTATGCCCGCCGCTTCGAATTGAACGCCCTGATGGAGCGAGGTTAAGCATGCTCCGCGTCCTGCTGATCAACGACACCCCGAAGAAGGTCGGGCGCCTCAAGGCGGCACTGGTGGAGTCGGGCTTCGACGTGGTCGACGAATCCGGTCTCACCGTGGACCTGGCGCAACGCGTGGAAGCCCTGCGCCCGGACGTGATCCTCATCGACACTGAATCCCCCGGCCGCGATGTGCTGGAACAGGTGGTGCTGGTCACCCGCGACCAGCCGCGTCCGATCGTCATGTTCACCGACGAGCACGATCCGCAGGTGATGCGCCAGGCCATCCGTTCCGGGGTCAGCGCCTACATCGTCGAAGGCATCCAGGCGCAACGCCTGCAGCCGATCCTCGACGTCGCCATGGCCCGCTTCGAGAGCGACCAGGCGCTGCGCGCGCAGCTCCAGGCCCGCGACCAGCAGCTTGCCGAGCGCAAGCGCATCGAACTGGCCAAGGGGCTGCTGATGAAAATGAAGGACTGCGCCGAGGAAGAGGCCTATACCCTGATGCGCCGCCAGGCCATGGGGCGTCAGCAGAAGCTGGTGCAGGTAGCCGAACAGATCATTGCAATGCACGAAATGCTCGGACACTGACAGGCCATCTGCCAGCGGCGGCATCCCGCGGTCAGAACGCCAGCCTGGCTGCTGGCCCCCGCCCGCGCGGGCACTGCGTATCCTCCCCGCGCCGCGCGAAACGCGCGGCGCCCTCGCTTCCATTGCCTGACCATGGAAGTCCGCAGTGCGACCCGCCGGCTAGGTACCTGTCGGTCGCATCCGAACCCTTCGTGAGCGAGACAGCATGATCGACCTTTCCACTTGGAACCTGACCATCCCCAGCGCCCCCCGCCCCACCGAAATCACCACCCAGCAACTGCTGAACGGCTACCAGAGCAGCTACTTCAAGCGCGATGGCGACACTATCGTGTTCTGGGTGCCGGTCAACGGCTCCCACACCGAAGACAGCACCTACCCGCGTACCGAGCTGCGCGAGACCAAGCGCGACGGCAGCATCTACAACTGGTACTACACCGGCGGCGACAACGAGCTGCGGGCCACCGTGAGCGTCGGCCGCGTGCCCTCGCAGAACAAGATCATCATCGGCCAGATCCACAGCAAATCGCCCACCAGCGGCGACGGCGAGCCGCTGGTGAAGCTGCAGTACTACTATCACCCCGACACCCAGACCGGCAGCATCGAGGCGCTGGTGCGCAACCACCCGACCGACACGGTCAGCAAGAACATCCCGTTGCTCAAGGATGTGCGCCTGAACGAGCGCGTCACCTACAGCCTGCGCGTGACCTCCACGGGCCAACTGGGCCTGCGCGCCGAAACCTCCGATGGCGAGAAGCAGTACTACGGTCAGGCCCTGAGCTCGACCTGGAGCAAGCAGCTGCTCTACTTCAAGGCCGGCGCCTACATCAGCGACAACAAGGGCACCACCGACGAAGGCGGCCGCGTGACCTTCTACCACGTCAACCTGACGCACTGACGTCCCCATTCCGCCCGCCAATGGCGCTGCGAAACCGGCGGCGGGCTCCGTACAATGGCGCACTCCCTATGATCCGAGAGCGCCCCATGGCCCGCCTGAAACTGGAATTCCCCGAAGAACTCTTCCTCTACGAAACCAAGCTGACCGTGCGCGTCACCGACATCAACGGCGCCAACCACCTGGGCAACGACTCGATGATCTCGATGATTTCCGAGGCCCGCGCGCGCTTCCTGTTCGACTACGGCATCCGCGAGACCGGCATCATCGTCACTGACCTCGCCACCACCTACCGCGCCGAGGCCCATGCCCGCGACCAGTTACTGTTCGAAGTCGGCGTCATGGACTTCAACAAGTACGGCGGCGACATCATCTTCCGCATCACCCGTCCAGCGGACGGCACCCTGGTGGCCATGGCCAAGTCCGGATTCGTGTTCTTCGACTACCAGGTCGGCAAGGTCACGCCCATTCCCGAGGCGTTTCGTGACGCATTCCCCAATGTGAACTGGATCGCCTGAACCACGCCGGGCACGGATACTGGCAACGCGCTATACCTCTGGAGCCGTAAACCAAATCGACCTCAGAGGAGAACCTCCAATGCCGTCCTTCCTTCGGGTGGGCGCGCTGTCCGGTTGTCTGTGCCTGCCTATCCTCACCCTGTCCACGCCGAGCCCGGCGGCGGACACCGACTCCCTGCAACGCGGCCGCTATCTGGTGCAGATCGCCGGCTGCAACGACTGCCACACCCCCGGCTACGCCATGGCCCCCGAGAAAGTCCCGGAAAGCGCCTGGCTCACGGGTGACCAGCTGGGCTGGAGCGGCCCCTGGGGCACCACCTACCCCGCCAACCTGCGCCTGTACATGCAGGCCTACAGCGAAGAGCAGTGGCTGGCCAACGCACGGCAGGCGAATTTCCGTCCGCCCATGCCGTCCCATGTGCTGCGAGTAATGAGCGAAGACGACCTGCGCGGGATCTATCGCTATGTCCGCCAGTTGGGGCCGGCCGGACAGGCCGCCCCCGCCTATCTGCCGCCGGGCAGCGCACCCAAGGGTCCGGCAGTCGTATTCCCCGCCCCGCCTCCCCCCTGAACCACCGCCCCAACGGGGAGCACGCCCTGAGCGCGAGCGCCCCGTTGTGGCACACCGAAGCCCTCACCGCCCTATCTAACACTTTGTTAAATAAAGACTTTTAACTCTTGGCCCACACCTTGCTCTAGCCAGGGTGATGGTAATCAACGGCGGTTACCCGACTTCGACAAAGGCGTCGCATCCACACCCGCACACGCGGTGGGTGGAGCGACGCCTTTTTTCGTTTGCCCCGGCGCAGGGGCAGAAGGGTCTGATGACGTTTTGCCGCGACCGCGACGGCGCCGCATTTTGCGCAGGGCAAGGTGCGAGGAGAGTGATTTGGTCATTCCAAATGAACGGCGAGTAACGCAGCACTGCGCAAAATGCGGCCCGCCCCTTCGGGTTGCGCGGCAAATCACGCCATGCGTCGTTGCGGGACTTGAAAAGGGAATGACCATTTCCTGCATCCCGCGCCTAGCCTGGCGTGATTTGTCGCGGCAACGCGGCTTGCGTCAAAACGTCATCAGACCCCACGACCTTCTCGAACCCGGCGGCTGCCACGTGGCACACGACCGGGCTCCTCTACCGTTGCTGATGAGGTGTTCGATGAACACGAGTTTCTGGAAAGCCGGCCACGCGCCGACCCTGTTTGCCGCCTTCCTGTATTTCGACCTGAGCTTCATGGTCTGGTACGTCCTCGGCCCGCTGGCGGTACAGATCGCCACCGACCTGCAACTGACCACCCAGCAGCGCGCGCTGATGGTGGCAACACCCATCCTATCCGGCGCCATCCTGCGCTTTCTGATGGGCCTGCTGGCCGATCGCTGGTCGCCCAAGGCCGCCGGCATCCTCGGCCAGGTGATCGTCATCTGCGCGCTGTTCGGCGCCTGGCGGCTGGGTATCCACAGCCTGGAGCAGGCGATGATCCTCGGCGTGCTGCTGGGCATGGCCGGCGCCTCCTTCGCCGTAGCGTTGCCGCTGGCTTCGCAGTGGTATCCGCCGCAGCACCAGGGCAAGGCCATGGGCATCGCCGGCGCTGGCAACTCCGGCACCGTGCTCACCGCGCTGTTCGCCCCCGCCATCGCCGCCGCCTTCGGCTGGCAGAACGTCTTCGGCTTCGCGCTGATCCCGCTGCTGGCGACTCTGGCAGTGTTCGCCCTGCTCGCTCGCAATGCTCCGGAGCGCCCGGCTCCCAAGGCCGTGGGCGACTACCTGAAGGCCCTGGGCGACCGCGACAGCTGGTGGTTCATGTTCTTCTACAGCGTGACCTTCGGCGGCTTCCTCGGCCTGGCCAGCACGCTGCCCGGCTACTTCCACGACCAGTACGGCCTGGACCCGGTGAAAGCCGGCTACTACACCGCCGCCTGCGTCTTCGCCGGTAGCCTGATGCGCCCGCTGGGCGGCGCCCTGGCTGACCGCATCGGCGGCATCCGCAGCTTGCTGGTGATGTACACCGTCGCCTCCATCTGCATCGCCGCCGTGGGCTTCCACCTGCCCAGCGCGTTGACGGCGCTGAGCCTCTTCGTGGTCGCCATGCTCAGCCTCGGTGCGGGCAATGGCGCGGTGTTCCAACTGGTGCCGCAGCGATTCCGCCAGACCATCGGCGTGATGACCGGGCTGATCGGGATGGCCGGCGGAATCGGCGGCTTCTGCCTGACGGCGGGCCTGGGCGCGATCAAGCAGGCTACCGGGGATTATCAGATCGGCCTGTGGCTGTTCGCCAGCCTCGGCGTGCTGGCCTGGTTCGGCCTGCACGCGGTAAAGGCGCGCTGGCGCACCACCTGGGGCAGTGCGGCCGTCACCGCGGCGCGGGTGTAAGCCATGGCATGTCACCTTTGTAGGAGCGCGCCATGCGCGCGAATCACGGGCATGGCCCGCTCCTACAGGGGGAAACCATGAGCCTCACCCTGAGCTTCGCCCAGGCCAGCGCCATCGGCCCGCGCGACGAGAACCAGGATGCCCTGCGGGTGGTCACCCCGCCCGCAGGGCTGGCCGCCAGCAAGGGGCACCTGTTCGCCATCGCCGACGGCGTCAGCCATTGCGCCGACGGTGGCCTGGCCGCGCGCCTGACCCTGCAGGCGCTGGCCGTCGACTACTACGCCACCCCCGAGACCTGGGCCGTCGCCCAGGCCCTCGACCGCCTGCTGATCTCGCAGAACCGCTGGCTGCAGGCCAACGGCGGCGGGCAACCGCTACTCACCACCCTTACCGCGCTGGTCTTGCGGGGCCGGCGCTTCACCCTCGCCCATGTCGGCGACTGTCGCCTGTACCGCTGGAGCGCCGGGCAACTGGATTGCCTGACCCAGGACCATGTCTGGGAACAGCCGGGCATGCAGCACGTGCTCAAGCGCGCGCTGGGCCTCGACCAACACCTGGTGGTGGACTATCGCGATGGCGAGCTGGAGAGCGGCCACTGTTTCCTGCTGGTCAGCGAC
This sequence comes from Pseudomonas sp. SCB32, assembly GCF_009189165.1. Lineage (NCBI taxonomy): Bacteria > Pseudomonadati > Pseudomonadota > Gammaproteobacteria > Pseudomonadales > Pseudomonadaceae > Pseudomonas > Pseudomonas sp. SCB32. The sequence goes on along the minus strand of NZ_CP045118.1, from coordinate 2,323,192 downwards.
GGGGTCTGGGCCACGCTGGGCGACGCGGGAGTCCTGCGCCTGCTGGAAGATGCGCCTTCGCTACAGGCCTGTGCCGATGCCCTGGTCAATGCCGCCCACCTGGCCGGCAGCCAGGACAACGCCAGCGCCCTGATCCTGCGTGTGGAAGATTTGCCGCCGGCCGGCCTGGGCGACGCTCTTGCTCAACTCGATCATTGGCCCGTAGCGCCCGCCCTGCGGGACGAACAGGAATTCGAGGGCTGGCAGATCGACGGCAAGCTGGCCCAGTCCCGCCAGTCGCTGATCTACCGCGTACGTGATCGGCAGAATCGCCCCTGGCTGCTCAAGACCCTGCCACCAGCGCTGCGCGATTCCGCGGAAGCCGCCCAGGCGCTGCTGCTGGAGGAATGGTTCCTGCGCCGCGTGCAGGGCCGCTACTTCCCGGAGCTGCACAGCCTGCCGCAACGCCAGCACCTCTACTATGTGATGCGCGAGTATCGGGGGCAGACGCTGGACGAACACCTCAGGCTCAATGGCCCGCTCGCCCTGCCCGACTGGCTCGACCTCGCCCAGCGCCTGCTGCGCGGATTGGGGCAACTGCACCGGCGCAACATCCTGCATCGCGACATCAAGCCGGAGAACCTGCACTGGGCCGACGACGGCGAGCTGCGTCTGCTGGACTTCGGCCTGGCCTATTGCCCCGGCTTGTCGAAGGAGGACCCGCACGACCTGCCCGGCACTCCGAGCTACCTCGCACCCGAGTCCTTCCAGGGCGCATCGCCGGACGCCCGCCAGGACCTCTATGCGGCCGGCGTCACGCTGTACCGGCTGCTCTGCGGCCATTATCCCTACGGCGAGATCGAAGCCTTCCAGCACCCACGCTTCGGCACGCCCGCGCCGGCCAGCCGCTATCGCCCGGACGTGCCGGCCTGGCTGGACGACTGGCTTTCCCGGCTGATCGCCGCCCAGCCACAACAGCGCTTCGAAACCGCCGAGGAATGCCTGCTCGCCCTGGAACACGGTGAACGCCAGACGCCGACGCGTCCGCGTCCGCTGCTGGAACGCGAACCGCTCAGGGTCTGGCGTGGGGTTGCCCTGGCATCCCTGGCAATCAACCTTGGGCTGATTCTCTGGATGCTGCATCGCGGCTGAAGGCGCACCGAATCGGTTCAAAACGCATCACCGCAGTGCAGCAAACGGCTCCGACTCCCCGGCAATTCAGTCGTAATGCCTGAGAATCGGGGCCCCAAACAAGTTGGCACAGCCCCTGCAATAACCTTCGCAGCAATCTACAAAGGCGCGTCCCTCAACGAAGAGGCTCGCACTTCCCGACCGATCGGGACTTGGACAAAGGCGTCCTCGCTGGGTAACCGGCGGGACGCCTTTTTTGTTTTCCGCGATTGCGTGACGGAGCCCTGACATGAAAAAGCTCAAGCTCGTACTGATCGGCAACGGCATGGCCGGTGTGCGGACCCTGGAAGAACTGCTGAAGATCGCCCCTGACCTCTACGACATCACCGTATTCGGCGCAGAACCCCACCCCAACTACAACCGCATCCTGCTCTCCCCCGTACTGGCCGGCGAGCAGGCCTTCGAGGACATCGTCCTCAACGACCTCAACTGGTACAGCCAGAACGGCATCCGCCTGTTGCTCAACCGCAAGGTCAGCCGCATCGACCGCCACCGCCGCAAGGTCTACGCCGAAGACGGCACCGAGGCCGGGTACGACCGCCTGCTGATCGCCACCGGCTCCAACCCCTTTATCCTGCCGGTGCCGGGCAGCCGCCTGCAGGGCGTGATCGGCTACCGCGACATCGCCGACACCCAGACCATGATCGACACCGCCGGCACCCACAGCCATGCGGTGGTTATCGGCGGCGGCCTGCTCGGCCTGGAAGCGGCCAACGGTCTCAAGCAGCGCGGCATGGACGTCACCGTGGTGCACCTCTCCGACTGGCTGCTGGAACGCCAGCTGGACCGCACCGCCGGCAAGCTGCTGCAGGGTGCGCTGGAATCGCGCGGCATTCACTTCCGCCTGAACACCCAGACCGAAGAGCTGATCGACGACGGCAGCGGCCGCGTCTGCGCCATACGCTTCAAGGACGGCGAAGTAATCGCCGCCGACCTCGTGGTGATGGCCGCCGGCATCCGCCCCAACACCGAACTGGCGGAAAAGACCGGCCTGCCCTGTAACCGCGGCATCCTGGTCAACGACACCCTGCAGACCTATGACCCGCGCATCTACGCCCTGGGCGAATGCGCCAGCCACCGTGGCATCGCCTACGGCCTGGTGGCGCCGCTGTTCGAACAGGCCAAGGTCTGCGCCAACCACCTGGCCATGCTCGGCTTCGCACGCTACCAGGGCTCGGTGACCTCCACCAAGCTCAAGGTCACCGGCATCGACCTGTTCTCCGCCGGCGAATTCATGGGCGGCGAAGGCACCGAGACCATCACACTCTCCGACCCCATCGGCGGTGTTTACAAGAAGCTGGTGATCAAGGATGACGTGCTGGTCGGCGCCTGCCTCTATGGCGACACCGCCGACGGTGGCTGGTACTTCCGGCAGATCCGCGAGAACCACAACGTCGGCGAGATCCGCGACCACCTGATGTTCGGCGAGAGCAGCATTGGCGACGTCGGCCACCAGGGCCAGAACAGCGCGGCGAACATGCCCGACAGCGCCGAGGTCTGCGGCTGCAACGGCGTATGCAAGGGCACCATCGTCAAGGCGATCCAGGAGAACGGCCTGTTCAGCGTCGACGAAGTGAAGAAGCACACCAAGGCCGCCAGTTCATGCGGTTCCTGCGCAGGCCTGGTGGAGCAGATCCTGATCAGCACCGTGGGCGGTGCGGCGGACGTGAAACCCAAGAGCGAGAAGGCCATCTGCGGCTGCAGCGACCTCAACCACGGCCAGGTGCGCAAGGCGATCCGCGAGCATCACCTGATCACCCTGGGCAGCGCCATGCGCTTCATGGACTGGCGCACCCCGGACGGCTGCGCCACCTGCCGCCCGGCGCTGAACTACTACCTGATCTCCACCTGGCCGGGCGAGGCCAAGGACGATCCGCAGTCGCGCCTGATCAACGAACGTGCCCACGCCAACATCCAGAAGGACGGCACCTACTCGGTGGTCCCGCGCATGTGGGGTGGCGTGACCAACGCCGCCGAATTGCGCCGCATCGCCGACGTCGCCGACAAGTACCAGATACCCATGGTCAAGGTCACCGGCGGCCAGCGCATCGACCTGCTGGGTATCAAGAAAGATGACCTGCCGGCGATCTGGAAGGAACTGGACATGCCCTCCGGCCACGCCTACGGCAAGTCCATCCGCACCGTGAAGACCTGCGTGGGCAGCGAGTTCTGCCGCTTCGGCACGCAGAACTCGACCCAGCTGGGCATCGATCTTGAGCACGACCTGTTCAACATGTGGTCGCCGCACAAGGTCAAGCTGGCGGTCTCCGGCTGCCCGCGCAACTGTGCCGAGGCCGGCATCAAGGACATCGGCATCATCGGCGTGGATTCGGGCTGGGAGCTGTACATCGGCGGTAACGGCGGGATCAAGACGGAGGTGGCGGAGTTCTTCGTCAAGCTCAAGACCTCCGACGAAGTCCGCGAGTACAGCGGCGCCTTCCTGCAGCTCTACCGCGAGGAAGCCTTCTATCTGGAGCGCACCGTGCACTACCTGCAACGGGTCGGCATGGAGCGCATCAGAAAGGCCGTGCTGGAAGACGCGGAGAACCGCCAGGCGCTCAATGCGCGGCTGCAATTCTCCCTGTCACTGGAACAGGACCCATGGCAGGAGCGTATCGCCCAGCAGCCGCTGAAGAAGGAATTCGAACGGATTCCCCTCAAGCAGCTGGAGCCCGCCTGAGTGCCCGCCGGGCCCCGCCCTCGGGGCCCTTCCTACCCGATTGCTGGAGACATTCCATGAACTGGTTCGACATCTGCGCCCTGGACGACATCAACCCGCTGGGCTCGCGCGTCATCGCCGGCCCCAAGGGCGACATCGCGATATTCCGTACCAGCGGCGACGAGGTCTTCGCCCTCGACGACCGCTGTCCGCACAAGGGCGGCCCGCTGTCCCAGGGCCTGATCTATGGCAAGCGCGTGGCCTGCCCGCTGCACAACTGGCAGATCGAATTGGAGAGCGGTGAAGCCGTGGCTCCCGACCAGGGCTGTACCCATCGCCACGAGGTGAAGGTCGAGGATGGCCGCGTGCTGCTGGCCTTGCGCGGTCTCACCGTAATGGATCGGGCCGACTGCGCCTGATCCCCCAGTGTTTGATTCAGAGCGAGGCTGCGCCATGAACCCGAACCGTCGCACCACCGCATCCACCTGCTGCTACTGCGGCGTGGGCTGCGGCGTACTGATCGAGCACGACGACGAGCGCATCCTGGACGTACAGGGCGACCCGCAGCATCCGGCCAACTTCGGCCGCCTGTGCAGCAAGGGCTCGACCCTGCACCTCACCGGCGACGCGGACGCCCGCGCGCAGTTCCCGGAGCTGCGTCTGGGCAAGGGCCTGTCGCGCGCCCGCACCGACTGGGATACCGCGCTGGAGCATGCTGCCGGCGTCTTCGCCGAAACCCTCCGCGAGCACGGTCCGGACAGCGTGGCCTTCTATGTTTCCGGCCAGTTGCTGACCGAGGACTACTACGCCTTCAACAAGCTGGCCCGCGCGCTGGTCGGCACCAACAACATCGACAGCAACTCGCGCCTGTGCATGTCCTCGGCGGTCGTCGGCTACAAGCGCAGCCTGGGCGCCGACTCCCCGCCCTGCAGCTACGAGGACATCGAGCTGGCCGACTGCGTGATGATCGCCGGCAGCAACATGGCCTACGCCCACCCGGTGCTGTTCCGCCGCCTGGAAGAAGCCCGCGCACGGCGTCCGGAGATGAAGCTGATCGTCATCGACCCGCGCGTCACCGACACCACTGAGGCGGCCGATCTGCACCTGGCGATCCTGCCCGGCACCGACGTCGCGCTGTTCCACGGCATCCTGCACATCCTGCTCTGGGAAGGCTGGATCGATCGCGCCTTCATTGACGCCCATACCGAAGGCCTGGATGAGCTGAAAGCGCTGGTACGCGACTACGGCCCGCTGGCCGTGGCGGAAATCTGCGGCATCGCCGTCGATGACCTGCAACGTGCCGCCCAGTGGATCGGCCAGGCGCCCTCCTTCCTGTCGCTGTGGTGCATGGGCCTGAACCAGTCCACCTCCGGCAGCGCGAAGAACAGCGCGCTGATCAACCTGCACCTGGCCACTGGGCAGATCGGCCGCTCCGGAGCCGGTCCCTTCTCGCTCACCGGCCAACCCAACGCCATGGGCGGCCGCGAGACCGGCAGCCTGTCCAACCTGCTGCCCGGCCACCGCGAGGCCGGCAATGCCGAGCACCGTGCGGAGGTCGCCGCTTACTGGGGTGTCGAACAACTGCCGGAGCACCCCGGCCTGAGCGCCATCGAATTGTTCGACGCGGTCCGCGACGGGCGCATCAAGGCCCTGTGGATCGCCTGCACCAACCCCGCGCAATCGCTGCCGGACCAGACCCGCGCGCGCGAAGCCCTGGCCGCTTGCCCCTTCGTCATCGTCCAGGAAGCCTTCACCACCAGCGAGACCTGCCAGTACGCCGACCTGCTGCTGCCGGCCGCCAGCTGGGGCGAAAAGGAAGGCACGGTCACCAACTCCGAACGCCGCATCAGCCATGTCCGCCCCGCAACTCCCGCCATCGGCGAAGCGCGGGCGGACTGGAGCATCGCCTGCGATTTTGCCCGCCGCCTGGAGCAACGCCTGCGCCCCGGCGAATCCAGCCTGTTCGACTTCGACTCGCCGTCCGCACTATTCGACGAATACAAGCTACTGACTCGTGAACGTGACCTCGATCTCTCCGGCATCGACTACGCCCTGCTGGACGCGCGCGGCCCGCAGCAATGGCCCTTCCGCCCCGGCGCGCAGCAGGGCACCGAGCGCCTGTACGGCGACGGGCAGTTCCCCACCGCCAATGGTCGCGCCAGGCTCATCGCCGAGCCCTACCGCGCACCGAAGGAGAAGCGTGACGCGCGCTACCCGTTGATCCTCAACACAGGCCGCCTGCGTGACCAATGGCATGGCATGACCCGCACCGGCACGGCACCGCAACTGTTCGGCCACGTGGAAGAAGCGGTGCTCAGTCTCCACCCGGACGAGCTACGTCGTCGGCGCATCAGCGACGGCCAACTCGTGCGCCTGCACAGCCGGCGTGGTGAACTGGTGCTGCCGGTGCAAGCCGACGACCGCCTGCGCCCCGGTCAGGCCTTCCTGCCGATGCACTGGGGCGATCGCTTCCTCAAGGGTCTGGGTATCAACGTGCTCACCCTGCCGGCGTTGGACCCGCTGTCCCGCCAACCCGAGCTGAAACATGCCACGGTGGAAGTCAGCCGCATCGAGCTGCCCTGGCAGTTCTTCGCCCTGGTGGAAGGTGAGGTGCAGAAGCGTTTCGATGCCCTGCGCCCGCTGTTCGAAGACCTGCGCTACGCCAGTTTCAGCCCCACCGGCCGCGAACGCCCGGCGCTGGTGATCCGCGCCGCGAACATTGAAGCGCCCAGTGCTGAGTGGCTGGCGCGCATCGATGCCCTGCTCGACCTCGGCGACGGTCCGGTCATGGCCTATGACGACCCTCGCCGTACCGTCGGCAAGCGCGTGCGCATCGAACAATCGCGAATCGTCTCGCTGCGTCTGGCCGGGGAAACCGCCGCCCGCGCCTGGCTGCGCGAACTGTGGAAGGACGGACGCGCCGACCAGGAGCTGCGCCGCTGGCTGCTCGCTCCACTCAGCGCCGCTCCCGGCAAGGTCGGCGCGGCGGCCGACAAGACCTTGTGCAACTGCCTGAACGTCAGCCAGAGCCGCATCCAGGCCGGCATCGACAAGGGCCTGGACCTGGAAGGCCTCAAGTGCGAACTCAAGTGCGGGACCGCCTGCGGCTCCTGCGTACCGGAAATCAAGCGCCTGCTGGCCCGCAAGCCGCTGGCGGCCACCGCCTGAATCAAGCCGCGATGACGGCAGCCTGAGGAGAACGACATGAGTGGAAAAGTCTGGCTGATCGGCGCCGGCCCCGGCGACCCGGAGCTGCTGACCCTGAAGGCGGTGCGCGCCCTGGCGCAGGCCGAGATCGTGCTGATCGATGATCTGGTGAGCCCGGCAGTGTTGGAGCACTGCCCGTCCGCACGGGTGATTTCCGTCGGCAAACGCGGCGGCTGCCGCTCCACGCCGCAGGAGTTCATCCACCGCCTGATGCTGCGCTATGCCCGCCAGGGCCGGCGCGTGGCGCGCCTTAAAGGCGGAGATCCGTGCATCTTCGGGCGTGGCGGCGAGGAAACCGACTGGCTCGGCGCACGAGGTATCGAGTGTGAATTGGTGAACGGCATCACCGCTGGATTGGCGGCTGCGACTCAGTGTCACATCCCACTGACCCTGCGCGGGGTAAGTCGAGGCGTAACGCTGGTAACTGCGCATACCCAGGACGACAGCCCCCTGAACTGGCGCGGACTGGCCGAGGGCGGCACGACGCTGGTGGTGTACATGGGCGTGGCGAAGCTGACGGAGATCCGCGACGGGCTACTTGAGGGGGGAATGGCAGCTGGCACACCCGTGGCGATGATCGAGAATGCCTCCCTGCCCAGCCAGCGCGAATACCGCAGCCACCTGAAAGACATGCTTCAGGACGCTCGACGCTTTGCCCTGAAGAGCCCGGCAATCCTGGTGATTGGCGAGGTAGTCGCCGCCACGCAACAGGTCGAACTGGGGCGTATCGCCTGAGCCGAGAACTTTCTCGCAGACAAAGAAAAACCCGGCCTAGGCCGGGTTTTTCTCAGGAGCTCAGACCGATTACTGCTTGGACTGGGCTTCTACTTCAGCTTCTACGCGACGGTTGATAGCGCGACCTTCGGCAGTTGCGTTGTCAGCAACCGGACGGGTCTTGCCATAACCAACAGCGTTCACGCGGCCGCCTTGAACACCGTACTCGTTGACCAGTACGTCACGAACGGCGTTGGCACGACGCTCGGACAGCTTCTGGTTGTAGGCGTCGGTGCCGACGGAGTCGGTGTGGCCTTCAACGGTGGTGGTGGTGGACGGGTACTGCTTCATGAAGTCAGCCAGGTTCTTGATGTCAGCGTAGCTGTTCTCTTTAACCTTGGACTTGTCGAAGTCGAACTTCACGTCCAGCTGAACGCGAACGACTTCAGCAACAGCCGGGCAGCCGTTGGCGTCAACGGTGACGTTGGCCGGGGTGTTCGGGCACTTGTCAACGTTGTCGCAAACGCCGTCGTTGTCGGAGTCGGAGCATACTTCAGCAACCGGCTCAGGAGCCGGGGCCGGCTTGGCGCCGCCGCCGAAGTTCATGCCGACGCCCAGGCCAGCCATCCACTCGCCCTGGTGACCGTTGTCACGCTTCTCCAGGCCATACTGGCCGTCGAGGCTAGCCTTGGCGTAGAAGTTGTCGGTGAAGTAGTACTTCAGACCGGTACCGATCATGGCCATGGTCAGGTTCTGACGGCTGCCGTTCTCGTCGTGGATGTTGGTGATGCTCTGATGGCCAACACCAGCCGACACGTACGGACGCAGATTGCCAGCACCCGGGGTGCCGAAGTGGTAGATGGCGTCCAGAGTGCTCAGGTTGCCGTGTACCTTCTTGTTGCCGGTCTCGTAGGTGCCACGTACATCGTGGTATTCACCGTAGGACAGAGCCAGTTCGACGTCGTCGGTCAGGAAGTAGCCAACCGAGCCGCCGTACAGGTCCGCGTTCTTCATGTCGCGGGTGCTGTCGGTGAAGTAGCGCTTGCCGAAGGCCTCGACCTCGACCGCGCCCTGGCCTTGAGCGAAGGCGTTTACAGCGGTGGCGGCGATTACAGAGCCGACAACGACGCCAAGGGTGTTCTTCAGTTTCATCCGTTAAATCCCCATCTTGGTGGTCAATAAGTTGTCAAGCCATAGGCCCTACAACTTGGTGGGCAAGTTTATCAGAACTTCCCGGCCAAAGAGACAATATTTACTAAACTAAGATTCCGTCACACCGGAAAACTTTTCCCGCAATCGATCGAGTGCACGCTTGTAGCGCATTTTTGTGGCGCTCAACCCCATATGCATGATATCGGCGATTTCCTGGAATTCGAGTTCGGCCACGAATCGCAATACCAGGATTTCCCGATCAATGGGATTGACATGAACTAGCCATCGGTCTAGTCCGCCGCGCTCTTCCACTTTCGGAGCCTTCTCTTCGGAAGCCTCCTCCGCCGGGTCCAGACTCAGCGCATCGAGCAGTCGCCGCTTGCGCCGCTCCTTCCGATATTGGGTAATGCACTCGTTGTAAGTGATGCTGTACAGCCAGGTCTTGAACTTTGATTTACCCTCGAAGTTCTTCAGACCATACAGAACCTTCAACATCACTTCTTGACACACATCATCGGCGTCCCGGTCATTGCCCAGATATCGGGCACAGACATTGAACAGCGTGCGCTGGTATCGGCGCATCAGCTCTTCATAGGCGCGGGTCACGTGGAACAGTTCCACGTGGGAACGCTCCACCAGCTCCTCATCGGTGAGCTGGCGCGGGTCGTAGCGCAAGGGCTGTGATAGCGGCGTGTTCAAGTCGGGTCGGGCCAGGTCATGTCAGCGGCCGACGCGGCTCCGGGGGAGCGGCGTCGGCGATCGGTCATCATCTCAGCGACTGGTCACTCGCTGATCGAGCAGGATGCGGTTGGCGATGGATACCAGCTCACCCTCCTCCGTCAGCAGGATAGTCTTGATGGTACCAATTTCCTCGATGATGCCTTCGACATCCGCGACTTTCACTTGTTGCCCGACCTGGTACAGCTCACGCACATAGATGCCGGCGATGATCTGCCCGGCGACATCGCGGCTGCCAAGCCCGAGGGCCAGCGCCGCCGCCAGGCCGATGGTGATCAGCACGATGGCGATGATGTAGTTCAGCAGGTCGGTCTTGACCTCGAGCTGGCCGATGGCCACCGAGATACTGATGATGATGACCAGCCACTGGGCGACACGCCCCAGGCCGTTGGAGTATTCGAGGCCGACGCCATCCGCGGCGCCACGCACCAGGCTGTTGGCGAGCTGGGCGAGGAGAACGCCGACGATCAGCACCAGGGCCGCGCCGAAGACCTTCGGCAGGTACAGCGCGAGCATGTCGAGGGTGGCGGAAACGCGCTGCAGGCCCAGCGACTCCGCAGCGGAGACCAGGAACACCAGCAGCACGAACCAGTAGATGATCTTGCCGATCAGGGTCGACACCGGCACCTGGATACCGGCGCGGGACATCAGCTTGGTCAGGCCGGTGCCAGCCATCAGGCGATCCAGTCCCAGCTTGGCCAGCAGCTTGGACAGCAACGCGTCGAGCAGTTTGGCGACGATGAAGCCCAGCAGCACGATCACCAGCGCGGCGAGCAGGTTCGGAATGAACCCGGCCAGCTTGCCCCACAGGGTATTCATGGCAGTGAGCAGGCTTTGCGTCCAGATGTCGAATTGCATGTTCAATCGGCCTTGTCAGCGGAAGGGGCGGAATTCTGCGCGCGACGCGAGACGGGCGCAAGGTGCAGGGCGCCGCGCGTGACGCCAATGGACAGCGCCTCCAGCCAATGGCCCATCAGGCTGAACAGATCGCCCGCGCCGACCTGGCGGTTGGCGGTCTTGAGCACGCGGCCCAGGCGCAGGTCATCGCCCGGCTGCTCCGGCGGCATCTTCAGCAGATCACGCAAGGATTCTTCAAATGGGTCGTGCATATGCACCTCGCCTGTGTGAGGTGCTTGACGCCCCCACCACCTCAAAAGTCACACCTAGAGCCAACGCAAGCGGCGGAAGACCCACCACTGGAACACCGCGATACCGCCAATCAACACGCAGGCCACCGCGAAGCCATAGGGCGCCTGCTGCCCCGGAATTCCGCCGACGTTGATGCCCAGAAGCCCCGTAACAAAGCTCATGGGCAGGAAAAAGCCGGTAATGATACCAAGCAGATACATGGTGCGGTTCATTCGTTCGGTAATTCGACGATGCTCGGCCTCCTGGATCAGGCTGATACGCTCACGAATCAGCTCCAGCTCTTCCAGGTTGCGCGTCAGCCGGTTGTACAGCTCGTTCCAGTAGTCGGCGTCGTCGGCGACCGTCCAGGACAGCTTGAACTTGACCATCTGCGCGTAGATATCGCGCTGAGGCGAGAGGTAGCGACGCAGCCCCGCGGCGCGCAGACGCAGGGTCCGCAACTGGTGCTGGTCGGGAATGCTGCGCTCATCCTCCTCGATGGCTTCCTCCATGGTGTCGAGCTGGTCGGCCAGGCCGCCGATCAGCGTATCGACCCGGTCCGTCAGGTAGTGCGCCAGGTACAGCACCACTTCCGAGGCGGTTTTCGGACCACGCCCGGCAGCCAGATCGGTGCGCAGGTCGGCCACGGCCTTGAGCGGGCGCATGCGCAGGGAAATCACCCGCTGCGACTCGGCGTAGACGCGCAGCGACACCATGTCCTCGGGCACCGCGCCTGGATTCAGGTTCACCCCTCGCAGGAACAGCAGCATGCGCTCGCCACCCAGATCGACCAGGCGCGGACGGGTCGCTTCCTCCAGCAGCAGGTCACAGGCGAATTCATTGAGCCCGCTGGATTCTCGCAGCCAGCTTTGCGCTTCCGGGACGCCGCGGTCCCAATGCACCCAGAGACTCTCCTCCGGCTTGAGGTCCAGCAGCGGCAGTTGGCTGCGGGTGATCCCACGGGCGCCGCCGCGTCCATCGAGCACGAAGCCGTCGATCAAGCCCCGCTCGGTGCCACTTTCGTATACCTGCATGCCCTCTCCCGCGTTCGCCCCTGGGGCCCCCATGAAAAATGCCGGAAACCTTCGCTTCCGGCATTGACTCCAATCGAGCTCGGAGGTTCGATTTATTCCGGCATTTTCAACGCTTTAGGCGAGACGATGATGCCGTTGTTGTCGGCATAGACGAACTCGCCTGGGCGGAAGGTGATGCCACCGAAGGTGACCGCCACGTTCAGATCGCCAATGCCGCGCTTGTCGGTCTTCATCGGGTGGCTGGCCAGCGCCTGCACGCCCAGGTCGGTCTGCGCGATCACATCCACGTCACGGATGCAGCCGTACACCACGATGCCTTCCCAGCCGTTCTTCGCCGCCTTTTCCGCCAGCATGTCACCCAGCAGTGCGCGGCGCAGCGAACCGCCGCCGTCCACCACCATGACCTTGCCCTTGCCGTCCTTCTCGACCTGCTCCTTGACCAGCGAGTTGTCCTCGAAGCACTTGATGGTGACGATCTCGCCACCGAAGGAGTCCCGTCCGCCGAAGTTGCTGAACATCGGCTCGACGACCTGGACCAGCTCCGGGTAGGCATCGCACAGATCGGGGGTGACGTAATGCATGGAGACGCTCCTCTTGATGAAAACGGACAAGGCAATCCGGCCCAGACGTGACCGAAAGGCTCACTGGCGTCACAGTCTACCCGCTACTGCGTCGACGCGGAACGCTCAAGCCTGCGCCAGAGCGCCCTGCCCGGCCGGCAACGCTCCCCGCTCCAGCCAGTGCTGCAACAAAGGCCAGACTTCACACTGCGCGCCCTTGCTGATCAGCATCTCGACATGGCCGAAGTCCTCGGAGAATCCGTGACGCCTGCCCAGGCGCAGGTATTCCCGCACCTCGGAGCCAAACTGCTCCAGCAGCTGGCGACAGGCCCAGGCCGGGTCCTGGTAATCACCATCGGAGGCCACCGCCAGCACCGGCACCTTGACGTCCTGCAAGCCACCCCACCAGTCGTTGTCCTGTTCGCCAAAGCGCCCGAACAGGCTGTACCAGCGCAGGGTTTCCAGCGCCAGGCCAAGGGGCTCATCTTCAGGACCACGCTTGAGACGCGAACCGGACAAACCACCCAGGCGCTTGAGCAGGAAACGGCCGCTCCAGGCAACCGGCGGCAGCTTGAGCGGCCAGTAGGTACGGCTGATCTGGCTGCCACACAGTGCCACGCTGGCCGCCAGCCCCTCGTCCAGATAACCGCCACCGAGCGCCGCCGCCAGGGTGATGCCGCCCAGGGAATGGCCAATCCAGTGCGGCGCCTGGCCGCACTGTTCGACGATAAAGCGGGCGATCGCCGGCAGATCGAAACGGGCGTAGTCGGCCACGCGGTTGCGGTCGTAGTCCTGGTTGCGCGGAGAAAGCCCGTGCCCGCGCATTTCCGGAATCCAGACGTCGAACCCGGCGCGCACAAGGTAGGGGCCGAAGCCGATGCACTTGGGCGAATACCAGAATCGACGGTTGGAGAAGCTGCCGTGCAGGAGGATCACCGGCACGCCGCGAGGGCCGTCGCGCATCCCGAGACGGGTGAGCACCAGCTCGACACTGGAGTCAGGGCTATTGCCCGGCTTGAGGCGGTACACGTCCTCGGTGAGGTCACCGCGGAACTCTGCGCTCAGGAGCGCAACGGGAAAAAGTTGACTGCTGCTTTGCATGGAATCGACTGGCACAAAAAAGGGCGGGTGAAATCACCCGCCCTTTTCTTAGAGGGTAGAGGAACCGTCAGGACTGGCCTTCGGCGAGGAAGAACCAGGTATCGAGGACCGAGTCGGGGTTGAGCGACACGCTCTCGATGCCCTGCTCCATCAGCCACTTGGCGAGGTCCGGATGGTCCGACGGACCCTGGCCACAGATGCCGATGTACTTGCCGGCCTTGTTACACGCCTGGATGGCATTGGACAGCAGCTTCTTCACGGCCGGGTTACGTTCGTCGAACAGGTGCGCGACGATGCCCGAGTCACGATCCAGGCCCAGGGTCAGCTGGGTCAGGTCGTTGGAGCCGATGGAGAAGCCGTCGAAGAATTCGAGGAACTCATCGGCCAGCAGGGCGTTGGACGGCAGCTCGCACATCATGATGACGCGCAGGCCGTTCTCGCCACGCTTGAGACCGTTGGTGGCCAGCAGGTCGACGACCTGGGAGGCTTCGCCCAGGGTACGCACGAAGGGCACCATCAGCTCGACGTTGGTCAGGCCCATCTCGTTGCGGACCTTCTTCATCGCGCGGCATTCGAGCTCGAAGCAGTCGCGGAAGGATTCGCTGATGTAGCGCGAGGCGCCACGGAAGCCGAGCATCGGGTTCTCTTCTTCCGGCTCGTACAGCTTGCCGCCGATCAGGTTGGCGTATTCGTTGGACTTGAAGTCCGACAGACGCACGATGACCTTCTTCGGCCAGAAGGCGGCGGCCAGGGTGCTGACGCCCTCGACCAGCTTCTCGACGTAGAAGCCGACCGGATCGTCGTAACCGGCGATGCGCTTCTCGACGCTGTCCTTGATGTCCGCCGGCAGGCTGGCGAAGTTCAGCAGCGCCTTGGGGTGCACGCCGATCATGCGGTTGATGATGAATTCCAGGCGGGCCAGGCCCACACCTTCGTTCGGCAGCTGGGCGAAATCGAAGGCGCGGTCCGGGTTACCGACGTTCATCATGATCTTGAACGGCAGCTCCGGCATGGCATCGACCGAGTTCTGGCGAATGTCGAAGCCCAGTTCGCCCTCGTAGATCAGGCCGGTGTCGCCTTCGGCGCAGGACACGGTCACGCGCTGGCCGTCCTTCAGGGCGGCGGTTGCGTTACCGCAGCCGACGACCGCCGGGATGCCCAGCTCACGGGCGATGATCGCGGCGTGGCAGGTACGGCCACCACGGTTGGTGACGATGGCGCTGGCGCGCTTCATCACCGGCTCCCAATCCGGGTCGGTCATGTCGGAGACCAGCACGTCGCCCGGCTGGACCTTGTCCATCTCGGATACGTCGTGGATCACCTTCACCGGGCCTGCGCCGATGCGCTGGCCGATCGCACGGCCTTCCACCAGGACCTTGCCCTTTTCCTTAAGCAGGTAGCGCTCCATCACGGTAGCGCTTACGCGGCTCTTCACGGTCTCGGGGCGGGCCTGGACGATGTACAGCTTGCCGTCGTCGCCATCTTTGGCCCACTCGATGTCCATCGGACGCTCGTAGTGCTTCTCGATGATCAGGGCCTGCTTGGCCAGCTCGATCACTTCGGCGTCGGACAGGGCGAAGCGCGCGCGATCGGCCTTCTCGACGTCGACCACCTTGACCGACTTGCCGGCCTTGGCTTCTTCGCCGTAGACCATCTTGATGGCCTTGCTGCCCAGGTTGCGACGCAGGATCGCCGGGCGGCCGGCTTCCAGGGTCGGCTTGTGGACGTAGAACTCGTCGGGGTTCACCGCGCCCTGCACCACGGTCTCGCCGAGGCCGTAGGCGCCGGTGATGAACACCACGTCACGGAAACCGGATTCGGTGTCCAGGGTGAACATCACGCCGGCGGTGCCGGTTTCCGAACGGACCATACGCTGTACGCCGGCGGACAGGGCGACCAGTTTGTGGTCGAAGCCCTGGTGCACGCGGTAGGCGATGGCACGGTCGTTGAATAGGGAGGCGAAGACTTCCTTGGCCGCGCGGATCACGTTGTCCACGCCGCGGATATTCAGGAAGGTCTCCTGCTGGCCGGCGAAGGAGGCGTCCGGCAGGTCTTCGGCGGTGGCGGAGGAACGCACGGCCACGGCCATGTTGTCGTTGCTACCAGCCATCTCGGCGAAGGCCTTGCGGATCTCGGCATCGAGGCGGGTGGGGAACTCGGCGTCCATCACCCACTGGCGAATCTGCGCGCCGGTCTTGGCCAGGGCATTCACGTCATCCACATCGAGAGCGTCCAGCGCAGCATGGATGCGATCGTTAAGGCCGCTCTGCTCGAGGAAGTCACGGTAGGCCTGGGCGGTGGTAGCGAAACCACCCGGTACGGAAACGCCGGCACCGGCGAGGTTGCTGATCATTTCGCCCAGGGATGCGTTCTTGCCCCCCACATGTTCGACATCGTGGACGCCGAGCTTATCGAGGGAAACTACGTACTCTACCAAGGTGATCTCTCCACTAAGGTGTTGGAAAAGGTCGTACGGGCCGGTGCGGCGCCACTCTTCTGGCCCGGGCCAGAAAAATGAGTAAGAATGCCCCGGCAAAGGGCCTTGCAAACGCGCGGCCTATCATAGCCAAGAAACGTTCCTACCTTAAGGCCCGCAGCGCATATGAAACGAACTGCATTTTTCATTTCCGACGGCACCGGCATTACTGCTGAAACCCTCGGCCAGAGCCTTCTTGCGCAGTTCGAGAACATCAATTTCGTCAAACTTACGCGACCTTACATCGATACCGAAGAAAAAGCGCGCGTCATGGTACAGCAAATCAACAATGCTGCCGAGGCGGACGGGGCGCGCCCGATCATCTTCGATACCATCGTAAACCGCGAGATCCGTTCGGTCCTTGCGCAGTCCAACGGTTTCATGATTGACATCTTCTCGACGTTTTTGTCCCCGCTCGAGCAGGAATTGTCCGCAGACTCGTCGTATTCCGTCGGAAAGTCCCACAGCATCGGCCACAACTCCAATTACATGGAGCGTATCGACGCGGTCAACTTCGCGCTCGACAACGACGACGGCGCCCGCACCCACTACTACGACAAGGCCGACCTGATCCTGGTCGGCGTGTCGCGCTCGGGCAAGACCCCGACCTGCCTCTACATGGCCCTGCAGTATGGCATCCGCGCTGCGAACTACCCGCTGACCGAGGAAGACATGGAGCGCCTGCAGCTGCCCAATGCGCTCAAGCCCTACAAGCACAAGCTGTTCGGCCTGACCATCGACCCCGACCGACTCACCTCCATCCGCAACGAGCGCAAGCCCAACAGCCGCTACGCCAGCTTCGCCCAGTGCGAGTTCGAGGTGCGCGAGGTGGAGAACCTGTTCCGCCGCGAGAACATCGCCTACATCAACTCGACGCATTTCTCGGTGGAAGAGATCTCCGCCAAGATCCTGGTCGAGAAAGGCGTGGAGCGCCGGCTCAAGTAACAGTCGCCAGGTCGCGAGATCACCTCGTCGATGGCCGGCATCGTCGGCGTTCGACTTTCGGCAGCCTTCCGCCAACGCGCCTATCATTCTGTGGACCCGTAATCTACCGTGGCGCTTTTTCCACGGGCCGGGCATTCCCCGGCACAGGCACAGGAGAGCGCCATGCGCGAATGTCAGCACCTGATTCTGGTCGCCCTGCTGGCGTTAGCGGGCTGCGACAAGAGCGAACCGCCCAACGCCAAAGCCGCCGCCCCCGCTACCCCGACCGCCAGCCAGCCAGCCGCCGCGCCACCTGCGGCACCAGCGGCCGCCCCAGCGCCACCCCCAGCTCCCGCTCCCGCGGCTGCGGCCCCCCCGGCCGCTCCGGCAACGTCTTCCCAAGCGGTGTTCACCACCGAACAGCTCGACCAGATGCTCGCGCCGATTGCGCTGTACCCGGATTCGCTGCTGGCGCAGGTACTGATGGCCACGACCTACCCGGGCAACGTGGCAGACGCTGCGGCCTGGGTCAAAGCCCACCCTGGCGTCTCCGGCGACGAGGCCGTGAAGCAGGTTGCCAACCAGCCGTGGGACCCGAGCGTCCAGTCGCTGGTCGCCTTCCCTGTCGTTTTGGCCACGCTGGAGCAGGACCCCGTCTGGGTGCAGCGCGTCGGCGACGCCTTCCTGGCCCAGCCTGACGCCGTGATGGACTCCATCCAGCGCCTGCGCCGTCAGGCCCAGGCCGCCGGCAACCTGAAGTCGAATGAGCAGCAGACCATCAGCATCAAGCCGGCCGCGGCGCCCCCTCCAGCCTCCGGCGGCGACACCGTGGTGGTGCAACAGCCGGCGCCATCGCAGACGATCATCATCGAGCCGACCAACCCGCAGGTGGTCTACGTTCCCAGCTACAACCCCAACCAGGCCTATGGCACCTGGGCCTACCCTTCCAGTCCGCCGCCCTACTACCCGCCGCCGCCCCAATACGAATACCCTGTGGCCACCGCACTGGCCACGGGCCTCGCCTTCGGCGCCGGCATCGCTATCGTCAACGAGCTCTGGGGCGACTGCGACTGGGACGACCACGAGATCGACGTGGATGTGGAGCACTACAACAACTTCAACAGCAACCGGAACGTGAACCGGAACGTGAACCGCGAGCTCACCGGCAATCGGCAGGTCAACGGCAGCAATCGCGCCACCTGGCGTCATGATCCCACCTACCGCAATGGCGTGCCCTACCGCGACGCCGCCAGCCGCGAGCAGTACAACCGCCGGCTCTCTGGCGGCGATCAGCGCGAGGCCATGCGCGGCTTCGACTCCGCCCGTGCGCAAGAACGGTCCCGGGCCCGCGAAAGCCTGACCCAGCGTGGCATCGAACCGCCTGCGCTGAACAATGCACAGGCTCGCGACCGCGCCCAGGCAGCCACTCGCGACTTGCGCGACAACCAGCAAGCCCTGCAACAGCGGCCCCAGCAAGGCAACCAGCTGCGCGACAACCAGCAGGCCCGCGATCGCGCCCAGGCCGCCACGCGCGACTTGCGGGACAACCCTGACGCCCGCCAACGCTCGCAGAACGTGGCGCAGAACCGCAGCGCACAGTCGCAGCAACGGTCACGAGCACAGAACAACACGAAAATCCGCGAACAGGCCCGGCAGCAGAGCGCCAGGAGCCAGGCGCCGCGAAACAACGCCTTCGCCGGAGCCAACAACCCAAGGCAATCCCGCGTCGCCGCCGACCGAGGACAAGCTAGCCGCGCCGCCGCCAGCAGGCCGCAAGCACAGGCATCACGCGCCGGCCACACCGTACAACGCCAAGCCCGCGCGCCGTCCGGCGGCGGCGGACGGCGCCGATAGGAGACGACTCATGCATGTCGCATCGCGCCTGTTGGCGCTCGCCCTCCTGGGCGCACTGCCCTGCAGCCTGCTGGCGCAGGAAACCTTCCCCACGCCGGAAGCTGCCGCCGACGCCTTCGTCGCCGCGCTCGGCACTGAAAAGGCCGACCCGGAACGCCTGGCCGCCCTGCTCGGCACGGACTGGCGTAGCTACATCCCGCCGGAAAACATCGACCGCGAGGAGGTAGATGCCTTCCTCGCGCATTACAAGGACAAGCACCAGATTGAGAAGGACGGCCCCGACCGCGCCCGCCTGGTGGTCGGCAACGACCCATGGTCGCTGCCCCTGCCCATCGTGCACGAGCAGAAAGGATGGGCCTTCAATGCCAAGGCGGGCGGAGAAGAAATCCG
The DNA here is from genome assembly GCF_009189165.1 of Pseudomonas sp. SCB32. NCBI lineage: Bacteria > Pseudomonadati > Pseudomonadota > Gammaproteobacteria > Pseudomonadales > Pseudomonadaceae > Pseudomonas > Pseudomonas sp. SCB32. The sequence goes on along the minus strand of NZ_CP045118.1, from coordinate 2,304,085 downwards.
CATCCGTCGCATCGGCCGCAACGAAGACGCAGCGATGGAGGCGGTACAGGCCTATCACGACGCGCAGATGGACTTTGCCGAAGTCGATCGCAATGGCGACGGTGTACTGGAGTACGCGCAGAAGTTCGTCAGCAGCGACGGCCGTCACGATGGCCTGTACTGGCCGGAGGAAGAGAACGGTGAGGAAAGCCCGCTCGGGCCGCTGTTCGGCGATGAACTCCCGGACGGCGGCTGGCACGGCTACCACTACCGGATACTCACCGCCCAGGGTCCGTCGGCACCCGGCGGCGCCTATGACTACATGATCGGCGGCAAGATGACCCGCGGCTTCGCCCTGATCGCCTGGCCGGTCCGCTATGGCGACACTGGCGTGATGAGCTTCATGATCAGCCACGACGGGGAGGTCTTTTCCAAGAACCTGGGCCCCAATGGCGACAAGATCGCCCTGAAGATGACCCGCTTCGACCCCGATAGCAGCTGGAGCGAAGTCACCGCCCCACCATCCCCCTGAGCCACCATCGGGCTCAGCCACCGCCTGGCAATCAGGCCCCGGCATTACGGGCGCGATTGCCGCGCCCTGACGTCCCGCCCGCATGGGCGGGGCGTCACGCGCCCGCAACAAATCCCCTGCCAAGGCGCCAACCGACTGTCGCCACGTAAAAACCGCATGGTAGAATCCGCCGCGCTATTGCCTGGCGTCCCTGGGCCCCGCCTGGTGGCAATCCGGCCCTGCCCACGCGTGGGTGACAGCCGGGACACCCACTTTCCAAGGCTTTGCGGCCACCCACGCATCAAGACCTATGAGACTCACGCCCACTGCCCTGCTGCTCCTCTGCATCGCCCTGTTTTCCGGCGCCAGCGCCGCTGCCGGCAAGACTGTCTACGGCCTGAATGAATACGCCCGCATCGACGACCTGAGCCTGGAACTGGCCGCCAAACTCGACACCGGCGCCAAGACCGCCTCGCTCAGCGCCCGCGACATCAAGCGCTTCAAGCGCGACGGCGAGACCTGGGTGCGCTTCTACCTGGCCACCGACACAGCCGACAGCCAGCCGATCGAAAAACCCCTGGCGCGCATCAGCAAGATCAAGCGCCGTCATGGCGACTACGACCCCGAAGAAGGCAAGGCCTATACCGCACGCCCGGTGATCGAACTGGATGTCTGCATGGGCAAGATCAGACGCACCATCGAAGTGAACCTTACCGACCGTAGCGCCTTCCAATATCCGCTTCTGATCGGCTCCGACGCGCTCAAGCGATTCGGCGCCCTGGTCGACCCAAGCCTGAAATACGCCGCCGGCAAGCCCGGTTGCCAACCCGTAGCGAAACCTGCCGAGTAATCCCATGCGCTCTCTTACACTGCATCTGAAGGTCCTGATCGCCATCCTGCTGACGCTGGGCGTTGCGATCACCGCCTATCAGATCTTCATCCTCGGCATCCCGATGAGCGAGGCCGAGACCGACGACTTGTGGAACATCGACGCCAAGGTCGAATTCGTTGCCACGCCGAAGACGCCGGTGAAGGTGCAGATGTTCGTGCCGCCGCTGAGCCAGAACTACGTCAGCCTCAATGAGAGTTTCGTCTCCAACAACTACGGTGTGGGCATCAACCGTGCCGACGGCAACCGCAAGGTGACCTGGTCCTCGCGTCGCGCCAGCGGCCAGCAGACCCTCTATTACCGCCTGGTGCTGACCAAGCGCTACGCCGGCACCAACGGCGAGAAGCCCAAGGAAAAAGGCCCGATCTTCCGCGACAGCCTGCCTCTGGAAGGCCCCGAGAAAATCGCCGCCGAAGCCCTGATCGCCCCCATCCGCCAGCACTCGGCGGACGTCGAGACCTTCGTCAGCGAAGCCATCAAGCGCGCCAACAACCTCAGCGACGACAACGTCAAACTGTTGCTGGCCGGCGACACCAGCCTGGAAAAACGCTCCCACGTGGTCGAGACCCTGCTGGCCATCGCCCACGTGCCACTGGAGCGCGTGCATACCATCCGCCTGGTGGCCAACCAGCCGCAGCAGCCCGAACTCTGGCTGCGCAGCTTCAACGGCAAGGAGTGGCTGTACTTCAACCCGGAAAGCGGCGAGCGCGGCCTGCCCGCCGACCGTCTGATCTGGTGGCTGGGTGACGAAAGCCTGCTGTCCATCGAAGGCGGCAAGAAAGTCCAGGTCAACTTCAGCCTCAACAGCAGCGAGATGAATGCCATCCGCCTGGCCAAGCTGTCGGACGAGAACACCGACGCGGCCTTCCTCGAGTACTCGCTGTACGGCCTGCCGCTGTCCACCCAGCAGACCTTCCAGATCATGATCATGATCCCGTTCGGCGTGCTGGTGATCCTGGTGCTGCGTAACCTGATCGGCATCCAGACCCTGGGCACCTTCACCCCGGTGCTGATCGCCCTGGCCTTCCGCGAAACCGGCCTGCAGTGGGGTATCGGCCTGTTCACCGTGATCACCGCGCTGGGCCTGTCGCTTCGCTCCTACCTGGAACACCTGAAGTTGCAGATGCTACCGCGCCTGTCGGTGGTGCTGACCTTCGTGGTGGTGATGATCGCCGCCATCAGCCTGCTCAGCCACAAGCTCGGCTTCGAGAGCGGCCTGTCGGTCGCCCTGTTCCCGATGGTGATCCTGACCATGAGCATCGAGCGCCTGTCGATCACCTGGGAAGAGCGCGGCGCCGCGCACGCCATGAAGGCCGCCATCGGCACTCTGGTCGCAGCCGCCCTGGCGCACATCCTGATGCGCATTCCGGAGCTGGTGTACTTCGTGTTCACCTTCCCGGCCGTGCTGCTGATCCTGGTGGCGTTCATGCTGGCGATGGGTCGCTACCGCGGCTACCGCCTGACCGAACTGTTCCGCTTCCAAGCCTTCCTCAAGGACTGAGCCATGTTCGGCCTGATCAAGCGTTGGAAAGCCCTCGAAGCCAAAGGCATCATGGGTATCAATCGGCGCAACGCGGACTACGTGCTCAAGTACAACCAGCGGCACCTGTACCCGATCGTCGATGACAAGATCATTACCAAGCAGCGCGCCATCGAAGCGGGCATCCACGTACCGGAAATGTACGGGATCATCTCCACCGAGAAGGAGATCGAACGCCTGCCGGAAATCATCGGCGAGCGTAACGACTTCGTGATCAAGCCGGCGCAGGGCGCCGGCGGCGACGGCATCCTGGTGATCGCCGACCGTTTCGAGGGGCGCTACAAGACGGTCTCCGGGCGGATCATCAGCCACGAGGAGATCGAGCACCAGCTATCGAGCATCCTCACCGGCCTGTACTCCCTGGGCGGCCACCGTGACCGCGCGCTGATCGAGTACCGGGTGACCCCGGACCAGATCTTCAAGAGCATCAGCTACGAAGGCGTACCGGACATCCGCATCATCGTGCTGCTGGGCTACCCGGTGATGGCCATGCTGCGCCTGCCGACCCGCCAGTCCAACGGCAAGGCGAACCTGCACCAGGGCGCCATCGGCGTCGGTGTGGACCTGGCCACCGGCCAGACCCTGCGCGGCACCTGGCTGAACAACAAGATCAGCAAGCACCCGGACACCACCAACGCGGTGGATGGCGTGCAGCTGCCCAACTGGGACGGCTTCATGAAGCTCGCCGCCGGCTGCTACGAGCTGTGCGGGCTGGGCTACATCGGCGTGGACATGGTGCTGGACCAGGACAAGGGTCCGCTGATCCTCGAACTCAATGCCCGCCCTGGCCTGAACATCCAGATCGCCAACGACTGCGGTCTGACCCTGCGCACCCATGCCGTCGAGGCGCACATCGCCGAGCTGGAAGCCCAGGGCGTGAAGGAGACCGTGGAGGAGCGCGTGCGCTTCGCCCAAGAGTTGTTCGGGCACGTAAAGCCGAAGGAAATCTGAGGCGCCCTGCCCCATGAAAAAGCCCGGCGATTGCCGGGCCTTTTCTTTTGCGGTGCTGGCTTCGCGGACAAGGTCCGCGCCTACAGGAAGCGGCGATCCATCGTAGGATGGGTGGAGCGGAGCGATACCCATGCTGTCGCGTGCAGAATCGATGGGTTTCGCTTCGCTCTACACCATCCTACGGAGAGTTCCTGCGCTCTCAACGCACCACCGCCAGCTCGAACCCGCCCTGGTCACCATGCTCGCGCACCTTCATCCCCGCCTCGTTCACCGCCAGGCTTTCCAGCGGACGCTTGTAGGGCTTGTTGTCGAGGGTCTGCAGGCTGCGATCCTCGTCGGTGGTGAGCAGCAGCACGTAGCGCTCGCCCTGGTTGGCGCGCACTGGCACCGTGCCTTCGATGAAGGCGTAGCGGTACCAGGTTTCCGGATTGAGCTTGTACACCGCATCGCTCACCAGGCGGGTCGGGCGCTTGCGTTCGTCGAGGAACAGCAGCGACGGATACACCACCTGGTGGTTGGCGAAGCTGCGCACGCGCAGGCCATAGACCCGCTGCGAGCTGGGCAGCTTCATCGCCACGAAGTAGCTCTTGCCCATGGGGAAGTCGAAGCTCGGAGAGAACTTGTTCAGTTCTTCATAGCGCGGCTCCTCCACGCTCAGCTCGGTGAAGTCGCCGTCGGCCATCTGCTCGCAGCAGCGGCGCTGCAGGTCCTGGTAGAGATCGTCAAGGGTCTTGCCGCTGCCCTTGAGCAACGCCTTCATGGCATCGCTTTGTTCGCCGCTGCCATCCAGGCCGGGCAGCTCCGGCGGGCGCGACTTGAAGTCGATCTGCCGGCCCTCGGTGTAGGCGACTTTGCCACCGCCCTGCTCGCCCCGGCGGAACGCTTCGGCACGCTGCTCGGCACTGATCGGCGAGTTGTGCATGCGGCCCTTCTCGTCGACCCAGGTGTAGTACGGGTTGCCGTTCTCGCTGCGAACGAAGCCCTTGTCCTCGTAGGATTCGGCGTCGATGTACTCGGAAGAGTGGTCGCCATTGGGCAGCACGTAGTCGGCGCGGCCCGGCGGCACCTGGCCGGCAGCATAGAAGCTGTTCTGGATGTTCCCCTGGGCATCGACCCAGGTGAAGTAGCGACGCTTGCTCTCCCCGGCCGGCTGCGTGCCCGGCCACTGGGTGCCGGAGGCGTCGAGCTGGCGCGCCCGGTCGCTCTGGTCGATGCGCTTGTCGGCCTGGCGCTGCTGCTGGCTGAAGCTGGCGTCGACGAAGGTGTTGTGCACCTGGCCGTTGTCGTCCACCCAGGACAGGTATCGCCCGCTGGCCGCCTGCATTGCCGGGGCGGCGAGTCCGGCGGCGATCAGACAGCCCGTCAGCAGAGTCCGCTTGCCCATGTCCGATGCCCTCAGAAAGTCGTCCGATACGTCATGGCGAAGATATAGGCCTTCACCGTGGTACTGACGTCAAGCCCCGCGTAGGGGTTGTAGACCAGGTTGTCGATGCCGGTGCAGTTGATGTTGCAGCTGGTGCCGGCCTTGATGCTCTGCTTGGAGACGAAGTAGTTGAAGCCCAGGTCGATCACCGTGTCCTTGTCCCACTGGTAGCCCATGCCGAGGCCGTAGAGGTCGGCATCGCCGATCGGCACCAGGGCGTCGGCCTTGTCCTTGGGGATCGCCGAAGGACGGTACTCGTAGCCGGCGCGCAGCTGCAGGCGATCGTTGACGTCGTACTGCATGCCCATGGCGTAGCTCCAGGTGTCCTGGTAGCCGCGGTCGAGAATGATGCTGTGATCGGTGGCGCCGTTGGGGGCGAAGTTCTTGGCGATGCGCAACAGGTCGAGCTCCTTGTCGAACTCGATTTCCAGCTTGTTCCAGTCGCTGTAGTCGGTCCACTTCAGGTCGAAGTTGAACTGCCACTTGTCGAACGGGCGCACCTTGATGCCGGTGGAGAAGCTGTCCGGGTTGACCAGGTTCATCGTCGCCACGCCGTGCTCCTCGTCGGTATTGCCGTAGGGGAACAACGGGCTGAGGAAGGCGCCGAACACCGAGCCCTGCAGGCCGGACCAGAAGCCCTGCCAATCCTTGCTGTAGTCGACCCGGTACTTGCCCTTGAGGTGCATGCGCGACTCACTCTGGTAGGTCGCGCCCCAGGCGAACCAGTCGCGGGGTTCCCAGAGGACACCGAGGTTGAAGCTCGGCGAGAGGGTCTGCTGCATGTCCAGCTTCAGGTTGGCCAGCGAGTCGTAAGGGCCGATGCGGCCGCCGCAGACGTTGAACACCAGTTCGACGATCTCCTGCGCACCGGGCACGCAGGTGGTGTCGTGCAAAGTTTGCAGCAGGCCGGTGAGCAGGCCGGGGTTACGGAAGTCGGTATCCAGCGCCATCGCCTGGTGCGAGAAGCCGATCGACAGACCCGCCGAAAGCGTGTCGTTGATCTCGTAGCCCACCGAGGGCGAGAAGTAGGTGATGCGCTGCAACGATACTCGACGCCCTTCGTAGCGCGCCGGGTCACTGTCGGAGTCGCGCGAGTAGCCCAGCGCCTGCGGTGCGTAGACGTTGGTGGCGAAGGTGAACTTCGACCCCGGCGGATTGATCGACAGGCCGGCCAGCGGTGCCACCAGCAGCGGCATGTCGGTCATCCCGCCCAGGCCCGGCAGGTACATGGTCGGTGTCAGGGTACGGCTGCTGCTGTTGGCCACCGGGTCGTCATCGATGCCGAAGGCGGCGGAGCCGTAGTTCGGCGGTGCCTTGAAGTCGGCGCGGATATCCATCACCCCGGTGACCAGCTTGAGCTGGGTCTGCCGGCCCTTGAGCTTGGTCAGGGCAGCGGGGTTGTAATGCACCGCATCGATGCCGGTGGAATCGGCGGTGACGGCGTTGGCCATGGCCATGGCCTTGGGGTTTCCGATGGTCAGGTCGTTGGCCAGTTGAGCGCCGGCCAGCGACGACCAGCCAAGACTCACCCCTGCCATCGCCAGGGCGAGTGGCGAAATGCGCATTGTCATGTGGTGTTCGCTCGTCGGTTACTGGGCTTTGAGGCCTTGGATATCCAGGGGAAGGGAAAGCCCCAGCAGCACATCCGGCGAGTCTTCGGTCAGACCGAAACCGGCGTTCACGTTGACGATGTAGTCGGGTGACGTTCGCAGGCCGAGCGAGAAGTTCATGATCGCGCTGGTCTGTTCGGGCGCCTCCACCGTTCGGTCGTTGAAGTAGTACTTGTTCTTCAGCGAGTAGGCCATCTGGTAGGAGGTGGCGAGCGAGACGTCGTAGGACAGCGCGTACGCCATGCCCATGGCGAAGTTGATGGTGTCGCCGGGCACCACCTTCTCCAGTTCTTCGCCGTACTGGTACTGGTGGATGCTGTCGACCTGCATGTTGTAGGTGTAACCAAGCGAGCCGTAGAGCACGACCGGGTCGATCACGTAGGAGGTGTTGGCCCCCACGCCCAGGCTGTAGTAGCCGTTGCCGGTGGAGACGTCCTTCTCGACGTTCATGTCGTACGGGCTGTCGCCGGTGGGCAGGCCGAGGGTGGCGTAGAGGGTGGTGACCGGTCGACCGCGGCGCGACTCCCAGGGTTGCCAGCGCAGGGTCGCGGAGATGTCGCCTAGGCTGTAGGCATGGATGTCGCGCTCGGTGTCGTACTTGGCCACGAACGGCAGGCGCATGCTGAAGGTCAGGTTGTCCCAGATGCCGTAGTCGAAGGTGAACGAGTTGGTGAAGGTGTGCTGCGCCTCGCTCTGCGCCAGCACGCTGTAGACGTTTTCACCGGCGCGTACGGCCTGGATGCGGGTGTCGCGCATCAGCGAGTAATCGAAACCGTAGGTGAGCTGGCGCTCACCCTTCTTGAGCAGGGTGTAGCTCTTCTCGGTGGCCTGGAACACCTGCTCGAGCGCCTTGGCGCTGTCGGCGTCGGTGTCCTTCTTGGCCAGCGCATCGCGTGCATCCTCGGACGACGCCTCATCCGCCGCATCGGCGGTGCTGACCAGCAAGGCCAGAGCGGCAACGCACGCAAACCCCTTCAAATTCATGTTGCTATCCCCTGGTCTTGTTCTTATTCGTATGGGCCGATCGGACAATCACTTGCGCCGGATGTACTGGACATCCCCCTTCGTGGCGGCTTCACCAATCTGGTTCTGGGTGAGCTTGCTCATCTCCGGGAACTCCCGGAAAGCCAGCAGGCTGACGGTGCGGTCATCCACTAGGCGCATGTCGCTGTCCTGCAGCGCCAGGGCATTCCTGGGCTCCTGGCCACTGGGGTAGATGACGAACAGGACGTTCTGGTCCCAGATATCTTCGAAACGGGCGCGGGTGAAACTGATGTTGCCCAAGGCAGGATCGGCAACGAAAACGTGGTCGTTGTAGACGTCGCGGACCACGACGAAATGCTTGAAGCCGGCATAGTGGATCGGCACCAGCGCCGGGTGTTCGAGCGAGTCCAGGTCGGAGAACTCGGCACGGAAGCCACCACTCTTGTAGCCGAGTGCGGCGGCGTAGCGCTTCATGTCCAGAAGCGAGAACCCACGGCGCTGGACGATCTTGTCGGCCTCGCCGTACTTGATCAGGCCCTCCATGACCTGACGCTCTTCCAAATTGCGCCCCAGGTAGTAGTCCAGCAGTGTGGTCAGCGCCGCCGAGCCGCAGCTGTAGTCATAGGCCTGGTGGATGACATTGCGGAACTGCACCTGGCTCATCGGTTCAAGCTGCACCGACTCGCGGAGCGGACCATTGGGTGTGAGCTGTTGCGAGATGTTCACTGTGCCCTGCGGTTGTGGCTTGGTATCCACGGCCTGGGTAAATCCGAACAGCCCCAGCAGGCTTCCCAGCAGAATCTCGAACATCCCACCCCCTACTACTCAACACCCGGAAGGACCTTGCCGGCAGGCGCCGGCAAGGGTTACTGCGCGTGCAACCTCGGGGATCAGTGACCCCAGACCTTCACGGTGGAGCCCGCCAGGTTCAGGTTGGAAACGGTCAGGGAGCCGATGCTGTTGCCAGTAGCGCCAACCTTGATGGCGTCGACGGTCACGTCGCCAGTCACGGAGGGCAGGCCGATAGCGAGCTGTTGGGTGGCAACAGCGGTGCCGCCACCGGCCGGGGTGATGTTGGTGGTCACCACGTCGATGGTCATCGGGGCGTTGTCGGCGATGGTGATGCTGGGCAGGTGGATGCCCGACAGAACCAGGGAACCGCCGCCGGCGTCGGCGTCCTTGTAGGTGATGGAGCCGATCTGTGCGTTGAAGGTACCGGCGATGCTGATACCGTCCTGGCCGGTCACACCGGACAGAGCAGCGTCATCCATGGATTGCATGTCGGCATGTGCCAGGAACGGAGTAGCCAGAACTGCGCTTGCAAGAACCAGTTGCTTGATTTTTTTCATTGTTATTTCTCTCCAGTGTTCAGGTGGGTTGCCCCAGGCACTGCAAGGGGCGTCCTGCCCCGCTGCAGGTCGGCCAGCTACGCCGGCCGTCCAGACCCACGACTGCTTCCCTAGGCGTCGTGGGTATGGATTCGTGAAGCACCATGCTTCGCGTCCTGATCTCCAAGCTACTGACCCGCCCCCCACCTGCCAGCCCATCCAAGGGATGGCGCAACCCCACCGTCTGACTCAGGCTTCGCTGAGCAGCCCCAGGCTCTTGCCCTTGAGTACCGCCTGGGTCCGGCTGCGCACGCCGAGCTTGGCGAACAGGTTGTGCAGGTGCCACTTGATGGTGGCCTCCGACAGATGCACCGCCTGGGCGATATCCCGGTTCGACAAGCCCGCCGCCACGAGCCGCAGGATCTCCCGCTCTCGGTGACTAACATCTTGATTTTCATCGAAACTTTCAGGGTCAACAGAGAGCCGTCGGCATTGCTCGCGAAGCATTTCCGCCACCCCTTGCCAGGCCGAGGCCCGCTTGGGCTCGGCGACCTTCCAGGCTTCCCACAGCGGTAGCAGCCACAGGGCATCGTCCTGGAACAGCCGGCGGTAACCCAGGTTCCACGCCTCTTCCAGCGTTGGCGCGAACAGGGCAAAGGCCTTTTCGCTGTTACCTTTCTGCCAAAACGCCACAGAAAGTAACAACGACAGACGCAACCGCCGGTCGCGCTGGAAGGGTGAGGTGAAGCCCGCCAGGCAGGCTTCCAGACGCTGTTGCGCACGCTCGGCATGGCGCTCGGACAGCGCCAGGCGCGCCTCCGCCATCACCAGCGCGGCCTGGGCATCGGCGTAACGCTCGGTGGAGAGCCCGGAAAGATGCCGCCCCAGTTGCAGGCACACTCGCTCCGCCTCGTTCGGCCGGCGCATCCACAACAGCAGTTGCACCTTGCAGCTCATGGCCAGCGCATAGACCCGCTCGTAGCCCGGCGACTGCAGGCCGACCAGCCATTCGTCGAGCTGGGCCAACCCTTGCTCGGACTCGCCGGCGAAGAAGCGCGCCTTGGCCATTACCAACTGACCACGGCTGAGCAGCTCCACGGGCGTGGCGACGTCGCGCCAGGTGGTCGCCAACGGCAGCTCGGCGAGAATCGCGGCGTGCCGATCCTGCTCATAGAGAATGTCCGCATAGGCCAGCGACAACGGCCCACCGACCCGGCTGCGACGGCCGAACACCCGCTCCACCCGGCCGCGCGCGCTTTCGGCAATGGTGCGACCGCGCTCCAGCTCGCCGCGCTCCTTGCAGATCAGCGACTCGATCATGCTCGCCACGACCTGCAGGTATTCGCTGTCGGCCATGCGCAGGCATTCGCGGGCGACCCCGATGGCGCTCGCCGCATCGGCATAGTCCCCCAGCAGCGCGTAGGCCGCCGCCTGGATGCACGACAGGCTGGCGCGGAACACCGGCTGGTTGCCCGGCACCAGCGCCAGCCACTGGCGGGCCACCTTCAGGCAACCCTCCAGCTTGTCCTGATACAGCAGCACCAGCGCCTTGAGCACCTGGGCCACCGCCAGCAACTCGGCCAGGCCGAAATTGCGCACCTTACCCTGCCCCTGCAGCAGCCGGACGCTGAGCTCCTCGATCAGCGCCTCGGCCTCGGCGAACTTCTGCTCGAAGGCCAGTTGCCAGGCATAGAAGATCTGGAATACCGGATGCTCGCGGATCACCTCCGCCGGGATACTGCCGAGCATGCCGAGGATGCCGTACACACGGTTGCCGGCAATCAGCCTGGCGCCCTGGCGCTCCAGCAGGTCGGCGGCGAAACCGTAGTCGCGGGCGCGCAATGCGTACTTGATCGCGCGGTCGGCCATGTCGTGGCTCTCGCACCAGCGCGCGGCGGCGTGCAGCAGCGGCGTCGGGTCCGAGTGCCGGGCCAGCCTTCCCTGGAGGAACTCGGCGAACAGGTGGTGATAGCGGAACCATTCGCGCTGATCGTCCAGCGGGATGATGAACAACTGCTCGTTCTGCAGCCGCATCAGCATGTCGAGGCCATCGCGGCGCCCGGTCAGTGCGTTGCACAGCTCGGCGCAGAACTCGTCCAGTACCGAAGTCTGGTCGAGGAACTGCTGAAGCGACTCAGGCAGGCTGCACAGCACGTCCTCGGCCAGGTAGTCGGCAAGGTCGCGCTCGGAGCCGGACAAGCCCTTGAGGAACGCCGCACGGTCCGGATGTCGCGCCAGCGCCAGCGCCGCCAGGTGCAGCGCGGTGATCCAGCCCTCGGTGCGCTTGTGCAGCAGCTTGAGCTCGGCGTCGCTGAGCGACAGCCCCTTGAGCTCGATGAGGTAGGTATCGGTCTCCTCGCGGGTCAGGCGCAGGTCGTCGCCGCTCAGGCAGAAGGTCAGCGGCGCGAGCGCCGGCTCATCGACCAGAAAGCGCGGGCGATAACGAGTGCTGGTGACCAGCCTCACGTTCTCCGGCAGGTGCTCGATCAGGTAGCGCGCACCGTGGGCCAGGGCCGGATGGCGAATCTGGTGGAAGTCATCGAGGATCAGGTACAGCGGGCCATCGAGCCGCCGCAGGTCGGAGAGAAAGGCATCGATGATGCCCTCCAGCGGCAACGTCATGTCCGACTGCAACAGGTTCGAGGTGTTGACGCCGAAGCCTTCCTCGACGCTGCTGATGCTCGCCACCAAATACTGCACCAGGCGCTGCGGCTCGCTGTCGCCCTCATCGCAGGACAGCCAGGCCACCCGCGCCCCGCTCTGCTGCAGGCGTTGGCGGAACAGGCTGAGCGCGGTGCTCTTGCCGAACCCCGCCGGCGCGCTGAGCACCAGTACCCGCTGCTGGCGGGCGGCGAACAGGCGATCGATCAGCGCACGGCGCGGCAGTAGAACGGTGCTGTCGGTGCGCGGCGGGAACAGTTTGGTACGCAGCAGCGGCATCGGCGGCTGCGGCAGGGAGGTCAGGGTCGTCATTCAGAGCAGACTCAGCTCGCGGGCACGGCGGATCGCCTGGGTACGATTGCGTACCTTGAGCTTCTCGTAGATGTTGTGCAGGTGCCATTTGACGGTACCGAGCGCCAGCGACAGCTGTCGGCCGATCTCCTCGTTGGAGAGCCCCTGCGCGGCCAGGCACACCACCTCGCACTCACGGTCGGTCAGACCTTCCTCGAGCGCTTCGGGCGACCTGCGTGCTTCCTGCCCCGGCCATACGCTCAGCATTCCCCGAATGAATGCCTGCAAGGCCGGTTGTCGCTCAGTGGATTCCAGCTGCTGCAACAGCTGGCGAATCCCCTCACCTTCTTCGATGAAAATGCTCCGCACCCCTTCCCGCTCGGCGCCGACCAGACATTGTCCGAGCAGGCTATGGGAACGTTCCTGGTACCCCAGGCGCTGGTAGCTCAACGCCGCCAGCAGGTCCAGACGCAGACGCTGCAGGCCATGCCACCCCGGCTGCAGCATGCCGCGCAGCTGGGTGATCTCGTGCAGCGCCTCGCTGAAATGCCCGCGCGCCTGCAACAGGCGCACACGACTGATGCCCAGTACCCAGAGCACCGGGTTGAACGGCATCTGCTTGTAGTGGCTGGCGAGCTTCTGCCAGTCGATGGCCTTCAGGCGCTGCTCGGCACGCTTGCAGCGATCGGCGGCCGGCTCCTGGAGGATCAGGTTGATTTCCTCGCCCACTGCCATGGCGAAGAAGCGCCAGGAGTGGTTGCGCGAGGCCAGGGTCTGCATCAGCCCGAGGGTGCTCAAAGCCTCCTTGCCGCGCCCCTGCAGGCGCTGGATGCGCGCCAGGCACTGCATGCCCTGGGCATAGAGATCGATCGGGTTGATCACGTCGACCCGCCCCAGCGCCCAGCGCAGGCGCTCTTCGAGGCCGTCGATGTCGGTGCGGTAGTAGGCGGTCAGCGCCTCGGCGATAGTCGGCAGCGCCAGGGCCTGGGAACGCTTGTCGAACAGCGGCATGGCCTGCTGGCGGAGGCGCTCGATAAGCAACTGCGCCTGCTTCACCTGGCCCTGCTCCAGCGCCAGCAGCACCTCGATGGTGGAGAGCTGCATGTGCAGGTAGCGGCCATCGAGGAAATGATTGCGCTGCTGCGCCAGCCCCATCAGCCGCCGAGCCTGGTCGGCCTGTCCGCGCACCACCTGGGCGAAGGCGGCGATCAGCAACACGGCACCCTCAAGGAATGCCGAATTGCGCCCCAGCTGACTCTCGACCTTGCGGGCCAGGGTGATGCACTGCTCCAGGTCGTCCTTCTGCAGCGCCAGCACGGCCTTGACCGCCAACGCAGAGAGGTACTGGTCACCCATCGGGCCGCTGCCCTTGTGGTCGCCCCAGCGCGCCAGCAGCTCATCGATCATGCGGTTGGCTTCGGGCAGGCTGAGCTCCGAGGCGCGGGTCCAGACATCGCTGAGCACCAGGATCGGATAGCGCTCGGCGATCTCGTTGGGCACATGGCGGCGCCAGCGCGAGATGAGGTACAGCTGGCCGCGGTTGATCAGCTCCAGGCCGCAGCCATCCACCAGCGCGGCAAGCATCTCCGGGTCCTCGGCGAGGCACGCGTGCTCGATGGCCAGGGTCGGCATGTGGTGGTTGGTGAACCACAGGCTGGCGTTGAAGTGCAGTTGCTTGAAGCGCTCCGGATCACGCTCGCGCAGACGCTCACGGAGGAAGTCGGCGAACAGTTGGTGGAAGCGGTACCAGTGGCGGTCACGGTCCAGCGGCAGGAGGAACAGCTGCATGCTGTCCAGACGCTCCAGCAAGGCCTGGCCATCCTGGCGGCCGGTCAGGGTGTTGGCCAGGTCGCCACTCAGGCGATTGGCGATGCCCAGCGCCAGCAGCGCGTCCTGGGTATCGCCCGGCAGGCGTTCGAACACCACCCGCAGCAGGTAATCGCCGACGGCAGCCTTGTCGGCGCTGAGCGGCTTGAGGTCTTCCGGGGTGCCCGGCTGCTGGCGCAGCCACAGGCTGACCAGGTGCACACCGGCCACCCACCCTTCGGTCTGGCTGTGCAGGCTCTGCAGGCAGCTATCGTCCAGTTGCAGGCCGTCGCGGGCGAGGTATTCGCGGGTTTCGTCCTGGCTCAGGCGCAGCTCGTCCAGGCCGATTTCCAGGAGTAGGCCCTTGGCGCGCCAGGTAGCCAGGTTCAGCGGCGGTTGCGAGCGGCTGCCAATGGCCAGGGTGAGCCCGTCTGGTGCGTACTGCACCAGACGGTTGAGGCCGGTGAACACGTCGGCGTGGTTGATCGCGTGCAGGTCGTCCAGCACCAGCAGGACCTTGTGCTCATGGCGCGACAGGTCGATCAGCAGGCTTTCCATCACCGCCACCACCGGCACGCGCATGGTGTTCTGCAGGTAACCCTGCGCATCCTCGCCGATGCCCGGCAAGGCGCCGGACAAGGCCTGGATGAGCTTCAGGCAGAAGCGGCCGGGGTCGTCGTCCTGTTCCTCTAGCGAAATCCAGGCGACGGCTTCGCCGCTATGTTCACGCGCCCTGGCCAGCGCCGCGAGGGCGGTGGTCTTGCCAAAACCGACCGGCGCGGTGAACGAAAGCACGGAGGCGTATGGATGACGATCCAGAGCGTTCTGGAGTCGGGGACGCATCAAATAATCAGCAGGCACCTGAGGGGGTGTTAATCTGGAGCGCGAAAGGCTGCCGGCTGCGGGCTCAAGTACTACATCCACGGCCTGTATCCCTGTGTCATTATCGTTGTGGTACGGAGCATAATCCCCGCGGGATAATTCAATTCTTAACAGAATGCATTCCCTACGTAAACTGAAGAAATGGCTCTAGGATCGATGATTCAGACGATCTGAAACCTCCCATTCGCCTTGCACGCTTTCACTCATGCCTCACTGTTTCATACACCCTCTTCCCTATCAGGAAGACCCTGGTGATCGCTTCGCCCTGATCCATCGAGCACCCGGCGCCGTCCTGCTGGACGCCGGCCGCCCTTTTGCCACCCGTGGACGCTATGACCTTCTGAGCGCCTGGCCATTGGCAGAACTGGCACCGACCGCCGACGAATCGGCCAAGGGCTTTTTTGCCCGGGTAAGAAGCGCATTGCAGAGCCTCGGCGAAGCCCGATTGCCGGAAAACCGCGAATTGCCATTCGTCGGCGGAATGATCGGCTATCTGAGCTACGACTTCGGTCGCCGCATCGAACGCCAGGACGCGTCCGCGCTCGACGACCTCGACCTGCCCGACGCCCGCCTCGGCCTTTATGCCTGGGCGCAGGTGACCGACCACCAGGAGCGCACCAGCCAGCTGGTGTTCCATCCGGCCCTGGCGCCGAGCGAGCGCGAGCGGCTGATCGCGCTGTTCGAGGGCAATGCGCAGGCCGAGCCGCTGCCGCCCTTCCGCCTGGATGCCCCCTTCCGTCCGGACCTCGCCCGTGAGCAATACCGCGACGCCCTGGACCAGGTGCACCGCTACATCCTCGCCGGCGACTGCTACCAGGTGAACTACACCCAGCGCTTCCGCGCACCGTGCAATGGCTCGCCGTGGCTGGCCTACCGCGCCCTGCGCGAGGCCTGCCCGACGCCGTTCGCCGGCTATCTAGAGCTGCCGGAGGGCGCGGTGCTGAGCCTGTCACCGGAGCGTTTCATCCAGCTCCACGGCCGCCAGGTGGAAACCCGTCCAATCAAGGGCACCCGCCCGCGCGGCGTAACGCCCGAAGCGGACAAGGCCAACGCCGAGGCACTGCTGGCCAGCGAAAAAGACCGCGCCGAGAACCTGATGATCGTCGACCTGCTGCGCAACGACCTGGGCCGCAGCTGCCGGCCCGGCAGCGTGCGAGTGCCGGAACTGTTCGCGCTGGAGACCTACCCCAACGTGCATCACCTGGTCAGCAGCGTCTCGGGCGAGCTGGCGGCCGACAAGGACGCCCTCGACCTGCTCGAAGGCAGCTTCCCGGGCGGCTCCATCACCGGCGCACCGAAGGTCCGCGCCATGCAGATCATCGACGAACTGGAACCGACCCGACGCAGCATTTACTGCGGCAGCCTGCTCTACCTCGACGTGCGTGGGGAAATGGACAGCTCCATCGCCATTCGCACCCTGCTGGTGAAGGACGGCCAGGTCAGTTGCTGGGGCGGCGGCGGCATCGTTGCCGACTCGGACTGGCAGGAGGAATACGAGGAGTCGCTGACCAAGGTCGGCGTGCTGCTGCGGACGCTGGAAAGCCTGTGAACCTCAGTGCCCACCTGTAGGAGCGCGCCATGCCCGCGATCGCGCGCATGGCGCGCTCCTACACTGATCGCTGCACTGCTTCCCACCGAAATAAAAAAGCCCCGCAATCGCGGGGCTTTTTCGTCACAGCCAGTCTTACAGGCTGAGCTGACGGTTCGACGCCTTGAGGAATTCCTTCTTCAGGTCCTCATAGGTGTGCACCGCCGGGAACTGCGGGAACTCGCGGATCACGTTGTCCGGCGCGTGGAACAGGATGCCGGCGTGGGCTTCGGAGAGCATGGTGGTGTCGTTGTAGGAGTCGCCAGCGGCGATCACACGGTAGTACAGGCTCTTGAAGGCGATAACCGACTGGCGCTTCGGGTCTTTCTGGCGCAGCTGGTAGCCAACCACGCGGTCGGTCTCGTCGGTGATCAGCTTGTGGCACAGCAGGGTCGGGAAACCGAGCTGGCGCATCAGCGGCTGGGAGAATTCGTAGAAGGTGTCGGAGAGGATCACGACCTGGAAGCGCTCACGCAGCCAGTCGACGAATTCCACTGCGCCTTCCAGGGGCTTCAGGGTGGCGATCACTTCCTGGATGTCGGACAGCTTCAGGCCGTGCTCATCGAGGATGCGCAGACGCTGCTTCATCAGCACGTCGTAGTCCGGAATATCGCGAGTTGTCGCCTTGAGCGCTTCGATACCGGTTTTTTCAGCGAAGGCGATCCAGATTTCCGGAACCAGAACCCCTTCCAGGTCGAGACAGGCGATTTCCACGAACGATTTCCCCGCAGGTTTGACTTGAGAGGCGGCACTCTAGCGGCTCGCTCGGGGCGGCGCAACGCGGCACTTATACCCGAACACCACAGTGCACCTTCCTGAAGGTTATTTAGGGGCATATTCGCCTCTTTGCTACCATCGCGACCACAGAGCGCCCTGCGCCATTAAAACTAGGAATACCGCCTGATGAGCCATCCGTTCGACATCGCGGAAATCGCCGCGAGCTATGCCAGCAAATCCCCCCAGGACATCCTGAAGTTCGCCTTCGAGCACTTCGGCGACGACTTGTGGATCTCCTTCAGCGGCGCCGAGGACGTGGTGCTGGTGGACATGGCCTGGAAGCTCAACAAGAACGTGAAGGTGTTCAGCCTGGATACCGGGCGCCTGCACCCCGAGACCTACCGCTTCATCGAGCAGGTGCGCGAGCACTACGGCATCGCCATCGAAGTGATGTCGCCCGACCCGCGCCTGCTGGAAGCCCTCGTCAAGGAAAAGGGCCTGTTCAGCTTCTACAAGGACGGCCACGGCGAGTGCTGCGGCATCCGCAAGATCGAGCCGCTCAAGCGCAAGCTCTCCACCGTTACCGCCTGGGCCACCGGCCAGCGCAAGGACCAGAGCCCCGGCACCCGCAGCCAGGTAGCCGTGGTGGAACTCGATAGCGCGTTCTCCACCCCGGAGAAGCCGCTGTACAAGTTCAATCCGCTGGCCAACATGAGCAGCGAGGACATCTGGGCCTACATCCGCATGCTGGAAATCCCCTACAACAGCCTGCACGAGCGCGGCTTCATCAGCATCGGCTGCGAACCCTGCACCCGCCCCGTGCTGCCCAACCAGCACGAACGCGAAGGCCGCTGGTGGTGGGAAGAAGCCACGCAGAAGGAATGCGGTCTGCACTCCGGCAATTTGATCAGCAAGGCCTGAGGCCTTACCCTCGGCTGACGGAAATTTCCCTATCAGAACCTGTTTACGATCTTGCGAGCTAGAGCAGGACAAGGCGAAAACAGGCGAGGAAGCGCAGTTTACGATCGGTAAATGAGCATTCCGAGCCCGTTTTCAACGCAGTCATGCCGACGCGCAGCAGATCGTAAGCAGGTTCTCAGCCCGCAGCCCAGGATCGGACGCCTGCACGTCTGCGGCGGAGCCGATTCCATGCGCATCACCCTGGTGAAGAAAGTCCTGGCCGATGGCCAGGACTGCCGCAAATGCCGCGAAGTCCACGAGCGATTGGCGAAAGGCGGTTATCTGGACCGCATCGACCGCACCCTGGTTGCCGACGAGCGCAACCCCTCCAGCGCCGGCTGGATGGTCGCTGCGCAATACGGCGTGGACACCGCGCCCTTCTTCGTCGTCCGTCACGATGACGGCCGCGAGGTCGTCTACACCGTGTTCATGAGCTTCCTCCACGAAGTGCTGGAGGGCCGTGGCGAGCTGCCGCTGGATTCCCGCGAGGCGCTGGCGGAGCTGGCCAGCCGGGATGATCTCGACCGTCTCTGAGCTGGCCTGCTTGACGCTTTTTTGATTCCCTCACCGCGATACTGACCGCCCCTGCATCGCAGAAGGATGTCGGCCATGCCCGACGGCTCGGAACGCTCCCGCCCCCGCATCCCCGGCACCGTCTGGGCACTGGGTTTCGTCAGCCTGTTCATGGACGTCTCGTCCGAGCTGCTGCACAGCCTGCTGCCACTGTTCCTGGTGGGCAGCCTGGGGCTGAGCATGGTCACGGTAGGTCTGATCGAGGGGGTCGCCGAGGCCAGCGCGCTGATAGTCAAGGTGTTCTCGGGCGCCATCAGCGACTTCCTCGGCCGCCGCAAGGGCCTGGTGCTGTTCGGTTATGGCCTGGCCGCGCTGTCCAAGCCGCTGTTCCCGCTGGCCACCTCCGGTGAAGCCATCTTCACCGCCCGCCTGCTCGACCGCATCGGCAAGGGCATTCGCGGCGCACCGCGCGATGCGCTGATCGCCGATGTGGCGCCGCCTTCGATCCGCGGTGCCTGCTTCGGCCTGCGCCAGTCCATGGACACCGTCGGCGCCTTCGCAGGCCCCTTGCTGGCTATCGTCCTGATGCTCTGGCTGGGCAACAACCTGCCGTTGGTTTTCTGGTTCGCCTGCATCCCCGCGGGCCTCGCGGTGCTGGCAATCATCGTCTTCGTCAAGGAACCGGAGCACGCCGCCGGCCCTCACCGCTTTCGCTCGCCGATCCACCGCGATGCGCTGCGCAGCTTCCCGGCGCGTTACTGGTGGGTGGTCGGGATCGGCGCGGTGTTCACCCTCGCCCGTTTCAGCGAGGCCTTCCTCGTGCTGCGCGCGCAGAGCCTGGGTTTGCCGATGGCCTGGACGCCGGTGGTGATGGTGGTGATGTCGCTGCTGTTCATGCTCTCGGCCTACCCGGTGGGCTGGTGGTCGGACCACACCAACCGCACCGGTCTGCTGGCCATCGGCATGCTCCTGCTCACTGCAGCAGACCTGCTGCTGGCCTGGGCCGACTCCACGACCTTGATGCTGATCGGCGTGGCGGTCTGGGGCCTGCACATGGGCTTCACCCAGGGCCTGCTGGCCACGCTGATTGCCGACACCACGCCGGCCGATCTGAAGGGCACCGCCTTCGGCGTATTCAACCTCGCCAGCGGCATCGCCATGCTGCTGGCCAGTGTGTTGGCGGGCTGGCTCTGGCAGGGCTTTGGCGCCAGTGCCACCTTCCTCGCTGGCGCGGGATTGGCCTTCGTCGCACTGTTGCTGTTGCGCTGGCGTATTCGCTGAGACGACAAAGCCCGTTCGCTTTTCGTAGGAGCGAGCTTGCTCGCGAACCGCCCAACACCGATGTGACCGGGTAATTCTGTTAGCAAGCAAGCTCGCCCCTGCAAGAACCACGGAGGGCGCATAACGCCTCAAGCGTTATCCGCCGTTTTGGGGTTAGGTGTTTCTGCGCCGCTTTAGCGTGTTTTGATGTATTCGGTTTCGCCCCCTCGGGCGAGTCACTTTGCCAAACGACGGATGGCCGCCCCACGCAAAGTAACCAAAGGTCTTGCCCCTGCATCCGGGTCCCGCTTCGCGGGACTGATGCGCTGCGCTCCCCCTTCGGGCGCACTGAAGTGCGTTCAGCGCTTGCGCTGGCCCGAAGGGGAATCACCCAGAAATCGATGTAAGCGGACCTTGTCCGCGAAGCTCTTGTAAAAGGCATCGCGGATAATTCCGCTCCTACAGGGAAATGCCGGTGCTGTACGCCTACGTAGGAGCGGACTCCGTCCGCGATGCTCTTGCTCTTCACGGAGCGAAAACTCGCAGCGTTATACGCCGCCTCTTCGACCGGAAAACAGCCAATAAAAAACGCCGCGACTCTCTTGAGAATCGCGGCGTTTTTTGAGCAAGCAGACTTCGGCAGATACCGGAAACTCGAACGCAATCAGTAGACCGGCAACTCGATCCCTTCGAACAGCTCATCCAGCTCAGTCTTGTTATGGCACTGCACGGCCTTGGCCAGCAGGTCGCGAGTCAGGTGCGGAGCGAACTTCTCGATGAAGTCGCACATGAAGCCACGCAGGAAGGTGCCACGGCGGAAACCGATCTTGGTCACGCTGGATTCGAACAGGTGGCTGGCGTCGAGCATCACCAGGTCGCTGTCGAGCTTCGGATCGACCGCCATGTGGGCGACGATACCCACGCCCAGGCCCAGGCGCACATAGGTCTTGATCACGTCGGCGTCGGCGGCGGTGAACACCACCTTCGGCACCAGGCCGCGCTGGTTGAAGGCCTCGTCCAGCTTGGAGCGGCCAGTGAAACCGAATACGTAGGTGACGATGGGCTGCTCGGCGAGCAACTCCAGGGTCAGCTTCGGCACCTTGGTCAGCGGGTGGCCCTGGGGCACGATCACGCAGCGGTTCCAGCGATAGCACGGCATCATGATCAGGTCGCCGAACAGCTCCAGCGCCTCGGTGGCGATGGCGAAATCGACGGTACCGTCGGCGGCCATTTCGGCGATCTGCATCGGCGTGCCCTGGTGCATGTGCAGGGATACGTCCGGGTACTGTTTGATGAAACCGCTGATCACACCCGGCAGCGCATAACGCGCCTGGGTGTGGGTGGTGGCGATGGACAGGGTGCCCTTCTTCTCGTTGGAGAACTCCTGGGCGATCTGCTTGATGCTCTCGACCTTGCGCAGGATTTCGCCGGCGGTGTTGATGATGCGCTCGCCAGCCGGGGTGACGCGGGTAAGGTGCTTGCCGCTGCGGGCGAAGACTTCGACGCCCAGCTCGTCTTCGAGCAGGCGGATCTGCTTGCTGATGCCCGGCTGGGAGGTATACAGGCTTTGGGCAGTGGCGGAAACGTTCAGATCGTGGTGCGCGACTTCCCAGATATAGCGCAGTTGCTGAAGCTTCATGGAATTTCCTCGGAAAGAATCTCGCGACCCGCAATCAGGGGCTTCTGTTTTATAACCATATTAATGGTTTAAGGAATAAAACTAGACGTTTTTTTTAGCCCTGCATGCCACTCGTCTAAAGCCTTACGAAAAATCAGGTTTTGCGACGCACTGTCACAATGGCTTCAACGGTGCAGCAGCATCGGCACCAGGTACACCGGCACCTCCGCCAATTGCACTAGTCGCCCCGCGGTGCGCCCCAGCGGCGTGTTCAGCCCCTCCCCGTGGCTGTGGCTGCCAGCCACTATCAGGTCCACCCCCAGGCGCCGCGCCTCATCGAGGATCACCATCGGCGGGTCCCCCTGAATGACTCGCACCGAGTGGATCAGTTCGGCATCCTGACGCAGCTCCCCCAGCTCGTCGCGGAACCCTTCCATCACGCGTTGCTCGATGCTGCCCATGACGTTGTGCAGGCCATTGGCGCGCATTTCATTGAGGGTGTTCTCGTCAAGATAAGTCTGCAGCACTGACTCGGCGAACAGCCCGAGCGGCTCCACGGCGTGCACCACGTACAGCTGGACCCCATAGGCCCGCGCCAGCGAGAGGGCATGCTGGAGGACATAGGGTGCATAAAGACCAAGGTCGGTGGCGTAAAGAATCGATCGAATCATGCGGCCTCCTACTGCCTACGCGGCGGGCCTATCAGCAGCGTAGCAGCAGAACGCGCGGCGCTCCGCAGGGACCGAATATCAGGGCCTTGCGGCTATCGGGCGAGCTGTTTTTCGTTGCTCACGCCGTGCGGCACATGCCCGGTGGCGACCACTTCGCGGGCCTTCTCGCAATGCCCGGCCTGGTCGTCGAAGAACACGTCGGCGGCGAAGGCTTCGAGGAATGCCGCCTTGTCCAGGCCGCCGAGGAACAGCGACTCGTCGAGGCGGATATCCCACTCACGCAGCGTGCGGATTACCCGCTCGTGAGCCGGTGCCGAGCGTGCGGTGACCAGCGCGGTGCGGATCGGGCAGGACTCCTGTGGGAATGCCTGCTGCACGCGGTTGAGTGCGGCAAGGAAAGGCTTGAACGGACCACCACCCAGGGGCTCGCGGGCGGACTCACGTTCATGGGTCTGGAAGGCCTCCAGCCCGCCCCGCTGATAGACGCGCTCGGAGTCATCGGAGAACAGCACGGCGTCGCCATCGAAGGCGAAGCGCAACTCGCCATTGCTCTCGCGCCGGGTGCCGCCGGAGAGGATTGTAGCGGCGGCGAAGCCGGCCTCCAGCGCGTTGCGCACATCGTCGATGTGGGTGGAGAGGAACAAGTGGCAGTTGAACGCTTTCAGGTACGGATACGGGCTGCGACCGCCGACGAAGGCGGCGCGGGAAATGCCCAGGCCGTAGTGCTGGATGGAGTTGAATACGCGCAGGCCGGTATCGGCGCTGTTTCGCGAAACCAGGATGACTTCCACGGGTGCACTGTCCGAGGCGCCGTTGAGCGCCAGCAGCTTCTGCACCAGGGCGAAGGCATCACCGGGCGGCAATACCTCGTCCTCACGGGCGATCTGGTATTGGCGATAGGCTTCGACGCCTTCGCGCTCGTACACCTGGTGGCTCTCGCGCAGGTCGAACAGCGCCCGCGAGGAGATCGCCACTACCAGCTTGTCACCCAGTCCCTTCGCCATGTGGCTCTCCGATGCTTGGGCTCAGCGAGCCTGGTTACGCGCGTCGATGAAGCGCAAGGCGCGGTACAGCGCCTCGATCTTCGGCATCTCGCGCCCGGCCTCGCGTGCGGCTTCCAGGGGCGCGGCGTAGATCGCGCCCAGCTCCAGCGGTCGGTGCTGGGCGAAGTCGTGGTACATGCTCGGCAGGTAGTCGGGCATGGCATCGGTCGAGGCCAGCATCGCGCCAACGATGTTCGGCGGAAGTGAATGCCCGCAGGCCTTCGCACCCGCCACCACTTCCTCCATCAGTTCGGCCACCAGCGCCCGACTGTCGGGGTTGTCCATGATCGCCCGGGTGCCGCTATCGAGCAGCACCGAAAGACCGTTGTAGGGGATGTTCCACACCAGCTTCTGCCAGCGCGCATGCTCGAGGCTGTGCATGGCGTTGGAGCCCAGGTCGGCGCTACGGAACAGCCCGACCCCCTCCTCGACGACGGCCTGGCGTGCCGGCTCGTCCATGGCCGGGCCGGAGTGATAACCGACGTTCACCGCTCCGAAGGCCTGGTGCTCGATGACGCCCGGCGCGGTACGGTGCACGCAGATAAAGCAGAGGCCGCCCAGCAGATGCAGGTGATCCGGCAACAGCATCCGCAGTTCGTCCTCCACAGCCAGGCCATTCTGCAGCAGCAGGACCTTGGCGCCCTGGGCGGCCGCCTGGGCGATCAGAGGCGCAAGGCTGGCATTGCTGGTGGTCTTGGCGCCGACCAGCAGCCAATCGCACGGCGGCATGCGCGCGACATCGTCATAGGCATTCACCGGCGACAGGCTCAGCTCGCCATGCACCTGGCTGTTCAGGCGCAGGCCATTGCGCACCACGTCCGGGTACTCGCTGCGCAGCAGGAAGTGCACGTCGTGGCCGGCGCGGGCCAGCATCAGGCCATAGAAACCACCGATGGCGCCGGTTCCAATGATGCCGATTCGCAGATTCATCAAGGCAACTCCTCAGCCGGGCGCGAAAGACCAGCGCGCAGGGCTTCGATCAAGGGTTCGGGGCGCAGGGCGGCGTGGATCGGCCCAAGAAAATGGCCGTCGCGCACCAGGAACATCGCCGGCAGGTGAAACACGCCGTAGCGCGCCACCAATCCACCGCTGTGGCCGGCGTCGATCCAGCACAGGCGATCCACGGGAAGGCCGAACTCCGGCAGCTTCGCCCGCGCCCAGCGACAGGAGGAGCACCCCTCGCTGGTGAACACCAGCAGCGACACACCCGGCAGGGAAAGCAGCCGGCGGTCGGCATCCAGGTCTGTCAGCTCCAGGGCCGGCACTATACTCAAATGGCCAATACTAGAAAGATTGCAGTCGGAGCATTCCGTCATGCGTCAGTTCCTGCGTCACCCCTGTGACCTTCCGGTTGAGCTGGTCATTCGCAAGCAGACCTTCCTGCCGCGCCAGCGCCTGCACAATATCAGCCTCGGCGGTGTGGCGTGCAACTCACCACGGGGCTTTCGCCGTGGCACGTCCATCGAGCTGCGCATTCCCCTGCTGGGCGATGCGGCGCGTTACCCGGGCGTGGTGGCCTGGAGTCGCAAGCTGGACAACGACTACCTCGTAGGCGTCGCTTTCATCGACGAGGACACGCTGTTCCGCGCCCGTATGGTCGAGCAGGTGTGCCAGATTGAGAGCTACCGGCGCCAGCGCGAGCAGGAACTGGGCACCGCTCAGTCGATCGAGGATCTCGCCCTGGAGTGGATCGCGCACAACGCCGCAGACTTCCCATTGTTTTGCGCGGTCTGACGCCACTCGCGCAGAAAGTCGCGCAAAAGCCCGTGTTCCGGGCATTTTCCTGCCTCAGCCCATTGTCGAGCCGGCGCCGGAACGGTTAAGGTTCGGGTTCCCCTTAGCGACATACCTGCCTGCGCCCCATCGCACGGGGATATCTGGCGGCCGGCACCCGTGACCTGATTGAGTACCACGATGGCTGATTTACAGATCGACGACCTTAACGTTGCCTCCAACGAGACCCTGATCACGCCGGAGCAGCTCAAGCGCGAAATCCCCCTGACCGACGCCGCCCTGCGCACCGTCGCCAACGGCCGCCAGGTCGTCCGCGACATTCTCGACGGCAAGGACCACCGCCTGTTCGTGGTGATTGGCCCCTGCTCGATCCACGACATCAAGGCCGCCCACGAATACGCCGAGCGCCTGAAGGTGCTGGCCGCGGAAGTCTCCGACACGCTGTTCCTGGTGATGCGCGTGTACTTCGAGAAGCCGCGTACCACCGTCGGCTGGAAAGGTCTGATCAACGACCCCTACCTGGACGACTCCTTCAAGATCCAGGATGGCCTGCACATCGGCCGCCAGCTGCTGCGCGACCTCGCCGAGATGGGCCTGCCCACCGCCACCGAGGCGCTCGACCCGATCTCCCCGCAGTACCTGCAGGACCTGATCAGCTGGTCAGCCATCGGCGCGCGCACCACCGAATCCCAGACCCACCGCGAGATGGCCTCCGGCCTGTCCTCGGCGGTCGGTTTCAAGAACGGCACCGACGGTAGCCTGACCGTGGCGATCAACGCCCTGCAGTCGGTCTCCAGCCCGCACCGCTTCCTCGGCATCAACCAGCTGGGCGGTGTGTCCATCGTCACCACCAAGGGCAACCCCTATGGCCATGTGGTGCTGCGCGGTGGCAATGGCAAGCCGAACTACGACTCGGTCAGCGTCGCCCTGTGCGAGCAGGAACTGAACAAGGCGAAAATCCCGCTGAACATCATGGTCGACTGCAGCCACGCCAACTCCAACAAGGACCCGGCCCTGCAGCCGCTGGTGATGGACAACGTCGCCAACCAGATCGCCGAAGGCAACAACTCCATCGTCGGCCTGATGGTGGAAAGCCACCTGAACTGGGGCAACCAGTCGATCCCGAAAGACCTCTGCCAACTGCAGTACGGTGTGTCCGTCACCGACGCCTGCATCGACTGGGACGCCACCGAGAAGGCCGTGCGCAGCATGCACACCAAGCTCAAGGAAGTCCTGCCCAAGCGTCAGCGCGGCTGAGGCTTCACAGGCACGAAAAAGCCGGGCAAATGCCCGGCTTTTTCTTTGGCCCAGCGTCCGCGCCAGGCATGACGTGTTTTTGTAGGATGGCGTGGAGCGAAGCGATACCCATCATCCGCCCTACAGGATGCCCAATCGCCAGCGCGGCACACGCTACAGACGAAAACAAAAAAGCCGGGCATCAGCCCGGCTTTTTCTTGCCTGCGCTCCGAGGATCAGAGCGCGGTGTCGGTATGACGCTGGCGGCGCTCCAGATAGCGCTCCACGTAGGAGCACGACGGGATCACGCTGTAGCCCTTGCGCTCGGCATACTGCAGGGCATGCTCGGTGAGCGCGGCGGCGATGCCACGGCCACGCAGGGTGTCCGGGACGAAGGTGCGGTAGATGTCGAGCGTCTGCTTGCCCAGATCCATATAGGCCAGATAGGCGCGATGGCCGTCCACCGTCGTGACGAACTGGTGGCTGGTTTCATCGTGATGGATGGACAACGACTCACTCACTTGCTCTCTCCTTCTGGGGCCTCACTTCATGACCCGCACCTGATTGATCTTGTTCAGGCGGAGGAACATTTCCGCCGAGCCAGTCCCAAGCAGGACCGTGATATAGGCTCGACCGTTCTCCACCTTGTGCAGCACACCCTGATAATAGGCACCATCAAACGTGATGAACTGCAGGCGCTTGCCGGTGTACTGGGCAAGGCTGTCAACGCTAACGAACTCATATTGCTGCGTTCTAGGCTTCGACTCAACCGTTTCTTCAGCCGAAACCATTTGAAGGTCGTTTTCAGGAGTGATTTTGCGTTTCAGAGGGTCAACCCAGGTGAACCCCAACTGCGTTACCGCCTCCTGATTGACCAGAACGCTCGGCCGTAGCATCCCGATCACGTCCTTGGGTGCGAAGAACTGTAGACCACCCCAGGCCATCCCCTCGGTGGGCGTCAGCTCGATGCGCAGCGAACGGGGATCGCTCAGGTAGCGGCCGTAGGCATCGAGTACCGGCTTGTCCAGGGCAACGCGCTGCTGACGCAGGGCATTGTCGAACTTCTCCAGCGACAGCGCCACGTAAGCCTTCTGGTCAAGGCCGAGCTTGCTACGGCAGAACTCGCTGACCCGACGTTGATACTGGTTGTCGTCCATCTGCACGGTGACCTGCTCGACCCGAGGCGGGTTCACGCGCATATCGCCCGGACGCTCGGACACATTCATCAGCATCATGCTCAGGTGCAGGTCCAGCATGTCGCGGGCATCGTTGCGCAGGTTGAAGGTGAGCTTCTGCGCACCAGGATCGAAGCGGTAGGAGAACTCGAGGTCCGACTGCAGCGTGCGATAGCCCATCTGCAGCAGCTCATCGACGCCGATATTTCGGACACTGCCGCAGGCCACTTCGCTCAGCGCGGTGAACGCACTCTTCTCGGCAGGCACGGCATACAACTGCTGCACGAACGGGCCGGCCACCTCGAGCTCCACACCTTGCAGCTCCAGCGCCAACTGCTCGGGCAACTTGTGCTCGGCCAGGCGCTCCTTGAAGCTCAGCAGCTCGCGCAAGCCGTTGAACTTCAACTGGGCATGGGCCACCTTGAGGCTGTCGTGGGCCAGGGGCACCCTGATCACCACATTCTTCAGCCCCACCCGACCGTCGAAGGACGAGGAAATGCCGCCGTAGCTGACTTCCATGATTGGCGACAACTGGGCAATCGCATCATCGACGATGCTGCGCACGGACAGCCACAAGGACGCCTTGATGATCAGGGCAATGGCGACCAGTGCGAGGAATATCCATTTGGCGAGTTTCGACATACAGCGGCGGTCCTTGCGAGAACGAGGATGTCACGGGCAATAGTGGCAGCTTAACAGTACGGATCGATGCCCTCCACGACAGCTTCCCAGAAATGCGTACGACTCCCCACAGAACCCGGATTACGGGTGACTCACCGGTCAGCCAAAGTGCTTTACGCCCGCTCCCCCCGTCAGTATGTTCTGGCGCATTTCCAACCAAGGACTACCGCCATGAGTGAGCTGATCACCTACCAACTCGAAGACGGCATCGCCACCCTGACCCTGAACAACGGCAAGGTGAACGCGATCTCCCCCGCGGTGATCGAGGCCTTCAATCAGGCACTGGACCAGGCGGTACAGGATCGCGCGGTGGTCATCGTGACCGGCCAGCCGGGCATCCTCTCCGGCGGCTACGACCTGAAGGTGATGACCTCCGGCCCGGACAACGCCGTCAACCTGGTGGCCGCCGGCTCGACCCTGGCGCGCCGCATGCTCGCCCACCCCTATCCGGTCATCGTGGCCTGCACCGGCCATGCGGTGGCCAAAGGCGCCTTCCTGCTGCTCTCGGCGGATTACCGCGTTGGCGTCGACGGCCCGTTCCAGATCGGTCTCAACGAAGTCGCCATCGGCATGACCATGCACCACGTGGGTATCGAACTGGCCCGCGACCGCCTGCGCCGCTCCGCCTTCACCCGTTCGGTGGTGAACGCGGAAATGTTCAGCCCACGCGATGCCGTGGACGCCGGCTTCCTCGACAAGGTAGTACCGGCCGAGCAACTGCAGGAGGCTGCCCTGGAAGCGGCACGCCACCTGAAGAAGCTCAACATGACCGCCCACCGTAACACCAAGCTGAAAGTGCGCAAGCAGCTGCTGGAAACCCTCGACCGCTCAATCGAGCTGGACAAGCAGCACCTCGCCTGACGTCAGACATGAAAGAGCCCGGCCCCGCGCCGGGCTTTTTTATGTCAGGAAGACTCGTTGCGCCAGGCGACTGTTGCGTTTTTGTAAAAACTCATTAATCCGAACTGCTATTTTTCAAAAATTATTGCGGATTAACCTATGGATGAACCCAAAGCAACACCATCGGAGGTGTTCATCATGAAACTCAAGGTAATCGCCGCAACCCTCTTCGCCGCTGCCACCGCCATCGCCGCCCAGGCCAGCTTCGCCGAAGAATCCCCGCTGATGCAGAACCGCATGCTCAACCTGACCCAGAGCGTGCAGCAGCAGCCGACCGAGCAGGCAGCCAGCCACTCGGTGGAAGCCGCCGCCAAGCAGGGCTAACGCCAGCCTCGCCCGCAGCAGGTGACATCATGCCGTCCAGCCCGATGCGAAAAGCCCGGCTTGCGGCCGGGCTTTTCCAGGGCGACGGGGTGTCGTCACTCAGCTGCAGCCACACCCTTGCGGTAGACCTCGTAGACCACCACCGCGCTACCCAGGTCGCCCAGGTATCGCTCCACCAACGGCTTCACCTCCTTCCAGTCGAGCCCGCCCACACCGGTCGCCAGGCAAGGCAGCGCCACGCTGCTCACCCGCTCGCTCTGCAGGTACCGGGCAAGCTCCTTCAGGCAGTGGCCGACGTTCTCCAGCGTTGCCTTCGCCGGACGCGCACTGCGTCCCGAGCCTTGCATGCCCTGGGTCAGCAGATTGGCGATGCAACGGGTACCACCATCGGCATCGACCCCCAACCAGACCCAGATCGAGCCAGACTGCGGCGCATCCGAATGGGCCGCATGGCGGTAGTCGCGCACCATGGACGGCCAGCGCTCGCGCAGCGCCAGCGCAAGACCGGAATCGAAATGGTCCTGCGGCGCGATGCCGTGCGCGATGACCTGGGCCTTGCTGAGCAGAATGTCGCCTTCAACGTATCGAATCATGGGAGGTTCCTTGCGTTCGGAGCGTCCGTGGCCGCGTTGCGCCACCACCTGATTCCCACGTTACGCCCGGTGGCCTCGCCATTTTTTATGCGGGTCAAACGCCCATGAACGCAGTCCAGCTCTCGGAAACCTCCGAGCACTCCGCCCGTACGTCGCGGCGGCGTCCCCCCCGAGCGCCCATCAATAATCCTGATAGTCGAAAGCAACCGGCTTCGTTATTCAGCGAACAGGGCGGCGGTGACACTGAGTCATCGTTTCCAACCGCCCAGGTCGCCACCATGAACCGCCAAGCCCACCGCTACGCCCGCAATGGCGCCCTCGCCGCCCTGGGGCTCTACACCATGGTGATCCTGGTCGTCATGGCACTGACCGCGGGTTACGCAAGCGTCCGCCACGCGCCGATGGACAATATCGACAGGACCGGGCTCTTCAACCGCGTCAACCAGGCGCTGCCGGTAGCCCTGCAAGGTCTGCAGGAAGCACTTCGCCCCCATTCCTGATGCTCAGCGGCTGGCGTAGCCGGCCACCATGTCCAACACTCTTGGCTTGAGAGTCCGTGCCGTGGGGATGCCTGCCCCACGCGCCAGCCAGTTGCGGGGGTTCACCATGGGCCGCGTCATCGCATCCGCCGTCTACAGCAAGGGCCGCAAGGTCTCCGATATTCCCCTGGAAGACGGTTACCGCTGGGCCTGCCAACCCGACCACTTTGTCTGGACGGGGCTGCAGGAGCCGACACCGGAGGAAATGTTCAACCTGCAACGGCAGTTCAACCTGCACGAACTGGCGGTTTCCGACGCCCTCGACAAGCACAGCAGACCGAAACTCGAGACCTTCGGCGACGCGCTGTTCATGGTGATCTATTCGCCAATCCGCGCCGACAACCGACTGATGTTCGTGGAAACCCACCTGTTCGCCGGTGTCGGCTACATCATCAGCGCCCGCCACGGTTTCTCGCAGTCCTATGCCCAGGTGCGCCAGCGCTGCGAGGCTCGGCCGCTGCTGCTGGCCCACGGCACCGACTTCGTGCTCTATGCCCTGCTCGACTTCGTGGTGAGCAACTACGAGCCGCTGGTGGAAGCCATTCGCGGGGAAATCGAGGAAGTCGAGCAACAGGTACTGCGCAAGCCGCTGACCCAGGAGCAGATCGAGAAGATCTACGGCCTGCGCCGCGAGGTGCTCAGGCTCAAGCACTATGCCGCGCCCATGGTGGAGATCTGCCAGGAGCTGCAGCGCCTGGACTTCCCCTTCATCGACAAACAGATGCGCCCCTACTTCCGCGACGTGGCGATTCACGTGAATCGCCTGCTGGAAGACCTCACCACCCTGCGCGACGTGGCCACCCAGACCATCGACGTCGGGCTGGCGCTGGAGTCTTCACGGCAGAGCGTTGTGCAGCGCAAGTTCGCCGCCTGGGCGGCGATTCTCGCGTTTCCCACGGCGGTGGCCGGCATCTATGGCATGAACTTCGAATACATTCCAGAGCTGCACTGGCACTACGGCTACTTCCTATGTATGGGCCTGCTGACGCTGGGCTGTGTCGGGCTGTACATCAGCTTCAAGCAGGCGGAGTGGCTCTAGGCCGCGTACGGGCCGGGAAGCGATCGCGGACAGAGTCCGCTCCTGCGCTCATCGGAACCATTCGTAGGAGCGGACTCCGTCCGCGATAGGGTCGGGATCGCACGGAGCTCACCGAAGACGCCCCACAAACGAAAACGCCGCTCGATTGAGCGGCGTTTTCAGTCAGCACGACAGGAATCAGGCAGCGTTCTGCTTCTTCTCGCGGCCCTGCTGCACGAAGCGCATCATCCACTCACCAACGGCTGTGCCCTGGTGCGGACGGACGAGGCTGTCGATGCCGGACTGGAACACCGGCTCGCTGAAGATGTGCTTGCGCAGCTCAAGGATGGCCTGGGAGTAATCGCTCTGGAACTCCGGGTGACCCTGGAAGCACAGCACCTGGTCGCCAATGGCGTAGGCGGCGTTCGGGCAGAAATCGCTCGAAGCGATGCGGCGCGCGCCGTGGGGCAGCTCGGTGACCTGGTCCTGGTGGCTGACCAGCAGGGTCAGGCCATCGCCCGGTGCCGGGCTCATCCACTCCGGCTGCTCCTCGATGTGGTAGTCGTGAATGCCCACACCCCACCCCTGGCTGGCGCGCTCGGTCTTGCCACCCAGCACCAGGGCCAGCAACTGGTGGCCAAAGCACACGCCCAGCAGCTTGTCGCCACGCTCGTAGAGCTTGAGCACGTAGTCCTTGAGGGTCTGTATCCAGGGATCAGTGCCGAAGGAGTCCGCCTTGCTGCCGGTCACCAGGTACGCGTCGAACTTCTCATCTTCGGGCGGGTAATGCCCTTCCACCACGTTATAGACCTTGAACTCGGCCGGAACGGGTTGCTTGGCGAACAGTTGCTGGAACATCCAGCCATAGCCCTTGTACTGATCGATGAGTTCGGGGCGGAGGATGTCGGTTTCCAGAATGCAGATGTGCAACGACATGCAGGGGTGATTCCTGGGGGGTTAGCGGCTGATAAGAATGGTTTTCCTGACACTGATGAAACGCGCGTGAAAATTACGCCCATTTTTTTCACCGCACAAGATGCCGAAGCCGATTCTTGTGCAGGAATTTCAGGGGAAATACCGGAAAACCCATCACCCTTCAATTGCATGGACGCACAAGGGTGACGGCCGGTCGGCAAGGATTCAGCTCAGGGACAGAGTTCGCAGGATCGAGTTCGCCTCCAGCACCTGCGCATATTCACCTTGCAGGTTGGCCAGGGACATGGCGTGAACCTCCTCCGCGCTGCGCTGCACGCCGTTGAAATCGCGCTTGTCGAAGGCGAAGCAGGCGTCCGCCGCCACCTGCGTGAAGAAGCCCAGATTGCCCGCCGTGCGCGCCGTGGCCTCCACCGAATTATTGGTGCTGACGCCGCAGATCACCACCGAGTCGACGCCGCGTACCCGCAGCCAACGTTCCAGGCCACTGTTGATGAATGCATCGGGGACGTTCTTTTCCACCACATGCTCGTGCTCCAGCGGCGCCAGCGCCTCCTGGAACTCCGCTCCCGGCTGGCCTGGCCAGAACGGCGAGCCCGGCGTACGCGAAATGTGCCGGATGTGCGCCAGCGGCCAGCCGGCCCGGCGCCAAGCTGCCAGCAGCTCGCCGATGCGCAGCTCGGCCTGCGGGTTATTGCGCAGCACGGGGCTGTCCTGCATGCCCTTCTGCTGGTCGATGATCAACAAGGCGGGCGGTATCGGCGAAGTCATGGGAACGGTCCTTGTGGGCGAACGCATCATCCTACGACTTGCCCGGACAAGAAAAAACCGGCCGCGAGGGCCGGTTTGCTGGATAACTTGTAGGAGCCCCTCAGAACACCTCCCCCCGCGCGGCCTTCTCCAGCAGCAGCGCCGGCGGCAGGAAGCGCTCACCGTACTGCTCGGCCAGGTATTCGGCGCGGGCGATGAAGTCCTTCAGGCCATATTGGTTGATGAACTGCAGCGCACCACCGCTCCAGGCCGCGAAGCCGATGCCGAAGATCGAGCCGATGTTGGCGTCGGCGGTGGAGGTCAGCACGCCCTCCGCCACACAGCGCACCGTCTCGATGGCCTGTACGAAGAGGATGCGGTCGCGCACGTCTTCGGCAGAGATCTGCGCATCAGCCTTTTCGAAGCGCTGCTTCAGCTCCGGCCACAGGTGCTTCCTGCCGTTGGCGGGATAGTCGTAGAAGCCGGCGCCGGCGGCCTTGCCCGGACGCTTGTACTCCTTGACCATCAGGTCGACCACGGCAAAAGCCGGATGCCTGGGCAACTGCTTGCCGTCGGCCTCCAGGTCCTTGCGGGTCTGCTCGCGAATGTGGCTCATCAGGCTCATCGACACTTCGTCGCTGATCGCCAGCGGGCCCACCGGCATACCGGCCTGGCGTGCCTGGTTCTCGATCATCGCCGCCGACACGCCCTCGCCGAGCATGGCCAGGCCTTCGTTGGTGAAAGTGCCGAACACGCGGGAGGTGAAGAAGCCACGGCTGTCGTGGACGACGATCGGGGTCTTCTTGATCTGCAGGACATAGTCGAAGGCGCGGGCCAGGGTGACGTCGTCGGTCTTCTCGCCACGGATGATCTCCACCAGCGGCATCTTGTCCACCGGACTGAAGAAGTGCAGGCCGATGAACTTCTGCGGCTGCGCGACCGCCTGGGCCAGGCCGGTGATCGGCAGGGTCGAGGTGTTGGAGGCGATCACCGCATCCGGCAGCGCGGCGGATTCGGCGGCGGCGCTGACCTTGGCCTTCAGGCCGCGGTCCTCGAACACGGCTTCGATGATCAGATCGCAGCCTGCGAAGTCGGCATCGCTGGCAGTCGGCTTGATCCGTGCGAGGAAGGCGTCGCGCTTCTCGGCGCTCATCTGGCCCTTGCCGACTTTCTTGTCCAGCAGGCCGGCCGAGTAGGCCTTGCCCTTTTCCGCCGCTTCGACGGAAACGTCCTTGAGCACCACCTCGATGCCAGCGGCGGCGGAGACGTAGGCGATGCCCGCGCCCATCATGCCGGCGCCGACGACGCCAACCCTCTTCGTCTGCTGTGGCGGGATGCCCTGCGGACGCGACTTGCCGGCATTGATCTCGTTCAGCTGGAACCAGAAGGTACCGATCATGTTCTTTGCCACCTGGCCGGTGGTCAGCTCGGTGAAGTAGCGCGCCTCGATCAGCTGCGCGGTATCGAAATCCACCTGCGCGCCTTCGACGGCGGCGCACATGATCTTCTCCGGCGCCGGGAAGCAGGCCTTGGTCTTGTCGCGCAGCACGGACGGGGCGATGGCCAGCATCTGCGCCACGGCCGGGCTTGCCGGCGTGCCGCCGGGGATCTTGTGGCCGGCACTGTCCCACGGCTGCTTGGCGGCCGGATTGGCTGCGATCCACTCGCGGGCCTTGCTCAGCATCTCTTCGCGGCTGGAAGCCAGTTGGTGAATCAGGCCGGCCTTGAGCGCCTGTTCCGGACGCACCTTCTTGCCTTCGGCCAGGTACGGCAGGGCCTTCTCCAGGCCGAGCAGGCGCACCATGCGCACCACGCCACCGCCACCGGGCAGCAGGCCCAGGGTGACTTCCGGCAGGCCGAGCTGGACGTGGCTTTCGTCCAGGGCAATGCGGTGGTGGCAGGCCAGGCAGATTTCCCAGCCGCCGCCCAGGGCTGCGCCGTTGATGGCGGCGACCACCGGCTTGCCGAGGGTCTCCAGGCGGCGCAACTGGCCCTTGAGCACCAGGATGCCTTCGTAGAAAGCCTGGGCGTCGGCCTTGGTCACCTTGATCAGCTCATTCAGGTCGCCGCCAGCGAAGAAGGTCTTCTTCGCGGAGGTGATCACCACGCCGGCGATCGAATCCTTCTCGGCTTCCAGGCGCGCCACGGTGGCGGCCATGGCCTCGCGGTATACACCGTTCATGGTGTTGGCGCTCTGGCCGGGCATGTCCATGGTCAGGACGACGATGTTGTCCTGGCCCTTCTCGTAACGGATGGCGTCAGTCATTTTTCCAGTCCTATTCGACAGCGGGAGCAGGAGCGGCTGTCTCTGGGTTCCCGCGTTCGCGGGAACCCAATCGACAATCAGCGCTCCTGCAAGCCGGTTCAGATTCGTTCGATGATGGTGGCGATACCCATGCCGCCGCCCACGCAGAGGGTGGCCAGGCCGTAGCGCAGGTTGCGCCGCTCCAGTTCATCCAGCAGCGTGCCGAGGATCATGCAGCCGGTGGCGCCCAGGGGGTGGCCCATGGCGATGGAGCCGCCGTTGACGTTGACCTTGCTCTCCGGCACGCCCATGTCCTTCATGAACTTCATCACCACCGAGGCGAAGGCTTCGTTGACCTCGTAGAGGTCGATGTCCTCGGCCTTCAGCCCGGCCTTGGCCAGCGCCTTGCGGGTTGCCGGCGCGGGGCCGGTGAGCATGATGGTCGGGTCGGTGCTGGTCACCGCGGTGGCGACGATGCGCCCACGGGCCTTGAGGCCCAGTTCGCGGCCCTTGGCCTCGGAGCCGATGAGCATGGCGGCGGCGCCGTCGACGATGCCGGAGCTGTTGCCCGGCGTGTGCACGTGCTCGATGCGCTCGACGAAGCTGTACTTGCGCAGCGCGCTGGCATCGAAGCCCATCTGCCCCATCATCTCGAAGCTGGGCTTGAGCGCGCCGAGGCCTTCGAGGGTGGAGTCGGCACGGATGAATTCGTCATGGTCGAGCAGGACGATGCCGTTCTGGTCGGTCACCGGCACCAGCGATTTGGCGAACAGCCCTTCGGCGCGGGCCTTGGCGGCCTTCTGCTGGGAACGCAGGGCGAAGGCGTCGACGTCGCCGCGGCTGAAACCTTCCAGAGTGGCGATCAGGTCGGCACCAATGCCCTGGGGCACGAAGCTGGTGTGCAGGTTGGTTTCCGGGTCCAGCGCCCAGGCGCCGCCGTCGGAGCCCATGGGTACGCGGGACATGGATTCCACGCCGCCGACCACCACCAGGTCCTCGAAGCCCGAACGCACCTTCATGGCGCCCAGGTTGACCGCCTCCAGGCCCGAGGCACAGAAGCGGTTGATCTGTACGCCGGCGACCTGCTCGTCCCAGTCGGCCACCAGCGCGGCGGTCTTGGCGATGTCCGCGCCCTGGTCGCCCACCGGGGTCACGCAGCCCAGGACGATGTCGTCGACCTGCGCGGTGTCGAGCTGGTTGCGCTGCTGCAGCGCGCGCAGGACACCGGCCATCAGGTTGACCGGCTTGACGCTGTGCAGCGCGCCGTCCTTCTTGCCCTTGCCGCGGGGAGTACGCACCGCGTCGTAAATGAATGCTTCGGTCATGGCGTTCTCTCTTAGAGTTGTCGTCACGCAGGCGTGGCGTGTCGACCTACCTTAGCGGCGTGGCGGACACCGACAATGACCGCAGCGCTCAGGCGCATTGACCGGCACGCTCAACCTCCGACCGGCGGCCGAGGGTGCGAGGGCTCTATGAAAGGCATGCCCAAGACTCCGGACAAACGGTCGAGTTGCGGGCCAGAGCTGTCACGCTGCAGTCATATAGATGGAATAAGCCTGGAACTGCAGGACTTGTTGCCAGATGGTCTAAGCCCGCGTCGCTCTAGGCTTAGACTCCATTTTGCAGACACTGCGAAAAGTGCCGCTGCCGGGTTTTGCCGGGGCGGTTACGGAACCAGAAGCCAAGGCCCTGGCTCCACTGCCGACAGGCCGTGAGTGCGGATAGGAACCAGGCCAACAACAAGAAAGGCGGAAGGCTATGATGGATCATCAACAATCAAGAAAATGGCGTCAGGCTAGCCTGATCGTCTTTGCCACCACAGTGGTACTTATCATCCCCAACCTGAGTCGCCTGGTCGGCTAGGGACAACAAACCGGCGATCCCGTTGCTGCGCACCGCGTGCCGCCACTCGCGAGCCACGGTCAACGCAGCGCGGGAGTCACCTCCTCCTCGGCTCACCTTCTGCTATGGTTCGGCCGCCCTCTCCGTTCACGGAACCGACCGTCCATGCGCCCACTGCTGCTGTCCTTTCTCCTGCTCTGCCCTCCAGTTTTCGCCGCCACCCTGAACCTCGAACTGCCCGATGGCCCTCACCGCCTGACCACCGAACAGCTGCTGGCCAACCCCAAGGCGCAGGACATCGAGATTCCCGCTGACGTCTCCTACAACCGCACCATGCATTACCGCGCTGTACCGCTGGCCGCGCTCTTGGGTGGGGTGAAAGCCGCCGACCACCTGCAGGCGGTAGCGCTGGACGGCTTCGCCGCCGAACTACCGGCCGCGCCGCTGCTGGCGACCCAGGGCTCGCGCGCCTGGCTGGCCATCGAAGAGCCGGGCAAGCCCTGGCCGGAGCTGGCCGCCGGCAAGCCCTCGGCCGGCCCGTTCTATCTGGTCTGGACCGCCCCCAAGGTCGCCGGCATCGGGCCCGAGCAGTGGCCCTTCCAGGTCGCCAGCATCCGCTACCTGAAGCCGCTGGCCGAACGCTTCCCGGCCCTGCTGCCAGCCAAGGACGCGTCGAAGAAGGTCCAGGCGGGCTTTGCCCAGTTCCAGAAGAACTGCCTGGCCTGCCACCGCCTCAATGGCGCCGGCGACTCGCAGTTCGGGCCGGACCTGAACGTGCCGCACAACCCGACCGAGTACTTCGCCGCCGGCTACCTCAAGCAGTACATCCGCGATCCGCAGAGCCTGCGGCGCTGGCCGGAAGCACGAATGAAAGGCTTCGCGCCGGAGGTGATCAGCGATGCGGAGCTCGATCAGGTGGTGGCGTACCTGCAGCACATGGCCAGGCGCAAGGTGAAGAGCGCCGGCAACTGACGCCCCGCACAGGGGGCTGGCAGGCGCATTCTTGTCAGCCCCAGAGGCCAGAACTACTCTGCTAGAGCGTGCCCTCCCGCTGTGAGCACATTGCCATCAACGTAGGTGCCAACGTTCGGCGCAATTCGGCCGCAACGGCTCCCAGAACCAAAACAACAGGAGTCGATTCATGTCATCAGTGCAATTGTTTTCAGGGAAGGTCGCGGCGCTGGCCTTCGCCGGCGTCAGCCTGCTCAGCAGCGCCTCCCTCCAGGCCGCCGACGCCCTCAAGCAACTGGGCCAGCCCGAAGGCGCCCTCGATATCATCGCCTGGCCCGGCTACGTCGAACGCGGTGAGAGCGACAAGAACTACGACTGGGTCACCCAGTTCGAGAAGGACACCGGCTGCAAGGTCAACGTGAAGACCGCCGCCACCTCCGACGAGATGGTCAGCCTGATGGCCAAGGGCGGCTACGACCTGGTCACCGCCTCCGGCGATGCATCCCTGCGGCTTGTCTACGGCAAGCGCGTGCAACCGATCAACACCGCCCTGATCCCCAACTGGAAGAACGTCGACCCGCGCCTGCAGAACGCACCGTGGCATACGGTGGACGGCAAGCACTACGGCACGCCCTACCAGTGGGGGCCGAACGTGCTGATGTACAACACCAAGGTCTTCCCCAAGGCGCCACTCAGCTGGAGCGTGGTGTTCAGCGAGCAGAAGCTGCCCGACGGCAAGAGCAACAAGGGTCGAGTGCAGGCGTACGACGGACCGATCTACATTGCCGACGCGGCGCTCTACCTGAAGACCACCAACCCCGCGCTGGGCATCCAGGACCCCTACGAGCTCAACGAGGAACAGTACGCCGCCACGCTCAAGCTGCTGCGCGACCAGCAGAAGCTGGTCCACCGCTACTGGCATGACGCGACAGTGCAGATGAGCGACTTCAAGAACGAAGGCGTGGCCGCCTCCGGCTCCTGGCCGTACCAGGTCAACGCACTGGTGGGCGAGAAGCAGCCGATCCAGTCGACCATCCCGGTCGAAGGGGTGACCGGCTGGGCCGACACCACCATGATGCACGTCGACGCCAAGCACCCGACCTGCGCCTACAAGTGGCTGAACTGGTCGCTGGAACCCAAAGTGCAGGGCGACGTGGCGGCCTGGTTCGGCTCGGTGCCCGCCTCCCCCGCCGGCTGCAGCGGCAGCCAGCTGCTCGGTGCCCAGGGCTGCGCCACCAACGGCTACGACCAGTTCGACCGCATCGCCTTCTGGAAGACCCCGCAGGCCAAGTGCAGCCAGGGCCAGTGCGTGCCGTACAGCCGCTGGACGCAGGACTACATCGCGATCATGGGCGGAAGGTGACGTAACGTCCTCCCAACGGCGGATGACCGGTCGCGGTTGTCCGCCGTTTTCGTTTCCGCGAACGCCTGATCAGGCGCCCTCGCCCCCATGCGCTACCTTTTCTGAAGCAGCCCCGCCATTCAGGTAGCCAGCAGCATGACCACAGCCGTCCAGTTCACCGAGGTGAGCCGTCACTACGGCGATGTCCGCGCCGTCGACCGGGTGTCCATCGAGATCCGTGATGGCGAGTTCTTCTCCATGCTCGGCCCCTCCGGATCGGGCAAGACCACCTGCCTGCGCCTGATCGCCGGATTCGAGCAGCCGACCTCGGGCTCCATTCGCATCCACGGCCATGAAGCCGCCGGGTTGCCGCCCTACGAGCGAGACGTCAACACGGTGTTCCAGGACTACGCGCTGTTCCCGCACATGAATGTGCTGGACAACGTCGCCTACGGCCTCAAGGTCAAGGGCGTGGCCAAGACCGAACGCCTGAGGCGCGCCGAAGAAGCCCTGTCGATGGTCGCCCTGGGTGGCTACGGCGGCCGCAAGCCGGCCCAATTGTCCGGTGGCCAGCGCCAACGCGTGGCCCTGGCCCGAGCCCTGGTGAACCGTCCGCGCGTGCTGCTGCTGGACGAACCCCTGGGCGCGCTGGACCTCAAGCTGCGCGAACAGATGCAGGTGGAGTTGAAGAAGCTGCAACGCCAACTGGGCATCACCTTCATCTTCGTCACCCATGACCAGGGCGAGGCGTTGTCCATGTCCGACCGCGTCGCGGTGTTCAACAAAGGCCGCATCGAGCAGGTCGACACCCCGCGCAACCTCTACATGAAACCGGCCACACGCTTCGTCGCCGAGTTCGTCGGCACCGCCAACGTATTGCGGGGAGAACTGGCGCAACGCCTGATCGGCGAAGCCCGGCCGTACTCGCTACGTCCCGAACACGTGCGCTTCGGCCGCGCCGGTGACGGCGAGCTGGAAGTCAGCGGCACCCTGTTCGACGTGCAGTACATGGGCGCCAGCAGCCGCTACGAAATCGAGCTGGACAACGGCTCGCGCCTGGTCGCCGCGCTGCCCAACGGCGAGCGCGAGGAACACCGGCCGCAACCGGGCGAGCCGGTCGTGGCCTGCTGGGCGCGCAGCGCGCTGGTGCCGCTGCTGGAGGAACCGGCGCCATGAGCCCGATACGCGGCATCGCAAGCTTCCTCTACCGGCGCAGCACGATGTACCTGTTGATGCTGCTGATTCCGCCGTTGCTGTGGTTCGGGGTGATCTACATCGGCTCGCTGTTCGCCCTGCTCTGGCAGAGCTTCTACACCTTCGACGACTTCACCATGGCGGTGACGCCGGAGCTGACCTTCGCCAACTACAAGGCGCTTATCAACCCGGCCAACTACGACATCGTGCTGCGCACCCTGGGCATGGCCATCAGCGTCTCCATCGCCAGCGCCATCCTCGCCTTCCCCATCGCCTACTACATGGCGCGCTACGCCGGGCCCAAGGAAAAGGCCTTCTTCTACATCGCGGTGATGCTGCCGATGTGGGCCAGCTACATCGTCAAGGCCTACGCCTGGACAGTGATCCTGGCCAAGGGCGGCATCCTCTATTGGGTGATCGAGCGCCTGCACCTGCTCGGCCCGCTCGGCCTGTTGCTCGACGTACCCGGCGTGGGCGGCAACACCCTGTCCACATCGCACATCGGGCGCTTCTGGGTGTTCACCTACATCTGGCTGCCATTCATGATCCTGCCGATCCAGGCCGCCCTGGAGCGCCTGCCGCCCTCTTTGCTGCAGGCCTCGGCGGACCTCGGCGCCCACCCGCGGCAGACCTTCTTCCAGGTGATCCTGCCACTGGCCTTCCCCGGCGTGGTGGCCGGCTCGATCTTCACCTTCAGCCTGACCCTGGGCGACTTCATCATCCCCCAGCTGGTCGGCCCCAGCGGGCTGTTCATCGGCACCATGGTCTACGTGCAACAGGGCGCGGTGGGCAACATGCCACTGGCGGCGGCCTTCACCCTGGTGCCCATCGTGTTGATCGCCGTCTACCTGTCCATCGCCAAGCGGCTGGGAGCCTTCGATGCGCTCTGACGACAATCGCCCGTCCTGGTTCCTGCGCCTGGCCGCCTGGGGCGGGCTGGTGTTCCTGCATTTCCCGATCCTGGTGATCCTGCTCTACGCCTTCAACACCGAGGAGTCGGCCTACAGCTTCCCGCTGCAGGGCTTCACCCTGAAATGGTTCAGCATCGCCTTCCAGCGCGGCGATGTGCTCGACGCCATCTGGCTGTCGGTGAAGATCGCCTGCGTAGCCACGCTGATCGCCATGGTGCTGGGCACCCTGGCCGCCGGTGCGCTGTACCGCCGCGACTTCTTCGGCAAGGAGGGCATCTCGCTGATGCTGATCCTGCCGATCGCCCTGCCCGGCATCATCACCGGTATCGCCCTGCTCTCGGCGTTCAAGACCCTCGGCATCGAGCCGGGCATGCTGACCATCGTCATCGGCCACGCCACCTTCTGCGTGGTGATCGTCTACAACAACGTGATCGCCCGCTTCCGCCGCACCTCGCACAGCCTGATCGAGGCGAGCATGGACCTGGGCGCCGACGGCTGGCAGACCTTCCGCTACATCATCCTGCCGAACATCGCCACGGCCCTGCTGGCCGGCGGCATGCTGGCCTTCGCCCTGTCGTTCGACGAGATCATCGTCACCACCTTCACCGCCGGCCACGAGCGCACCCTGCCGCTGTGGCTGCTCAACCAGCTGACCCGCCCCCGCGACGTGCCGATCACCAACGTCGTCGCCATGCTGGTGATGCTCGCCACCATGCTGCCGATCCTCGGCGCCTACTACCTGACGCGAGGGACCAGCGACGTGGCGGGGAGCGGCAAGTAACCCGCGAACCGACAACCGCACCTGCACGGAGGACGCGATGCAAACCAAACTCCTGATCAACGGCCAGTTCGTCGCCGGCGAAGGCGAGAAGCTGGACATCCTCAACCCCGCCACCGGCGAGGTGATCGGCCAGATCGCCGAAGCCAGCGA
The DNA here is from genome assembly GCF_009189165.1 of Pseudomonas sp. SCB32. Classification (NCBI taxonomy): domain Bacteria; kingdom Pseudomonadati; phylum Pseudomonadota; class Gammaproteobacteria; order Pseudomonadales; family Pseudomonadaceae; genus Pseudomonas; species Pseudomonas sp. SCB32. The sequence goes on along the minus strand of NZ_CP045118.1, from coordinate 2,261,561 downwards.
AGCCCAGGTGGACATCGCCGTGCGCGCCGCCGACCGCGCCTTCGACAGCTGGTCGCAGACCGCGCCGAAGGACCGCGCCATGCTCCTGCTGCGCCTGGCCGACCGCATCGAGGCACACGCCGAGGAGTTGGCCCGCCTGGAGTCCGACAACTGCGGCAAGCCCTACGCCGCCGCGCTGAACGACGAGATCCCGGCCATTGCCGACGTCTTCCGCTTCTTCGCCGGCGCCTGCCGCGTGATGCCCGGCTCAGCTGCTGGCGAGTACCTGCCCGGTTTCACCTCGATGATCCGCCGCGACCCGGTGGGGGTGATCGCCTCCATCGCGCCGTGGAACTACCCGCTGATGATGGCCGCCTGGAAACTCGGCCCGGCCCTGGCCGCCGGCAATTGCGTGGTACTCAAGCCATCGGAGCAGACCCCGCTGACTGCGCTGCGCCTTGCCGAATTCATCGCCGAGCTGTTCCCCGCCGGAGTGGTCAACCTGGTCTTCGGCCGCGGCCCGACCGTGGGCTCGCCGCTGGTGAGCCACGACCTCGTGCGCATGGTTTCCCTCACCGGTTCGGTGGGCACCGGCAAGGCGATCATCCGCAGCGCCGCCGACAGCGTGAAGCGCCTGCACATGGAACTGGGCGGCAAGGCTCCGGTGATCGTCTTCGACGACGCCGACCTGCAGGACGTGGTGGCCGGCATCCGCACCTTCGGCTTCTACAACGCCGGGCAGGACTGCACCGCCGCCTGCCGCATCTACGCCGGCAGGAAGATCTACGACAACTTCGTCGCCGACCTCGCCAGCGCGGTCGGCAGCCTGAAGATCGGGCTGCAGAACGACCCGAATACCGAACTCGGCCCGCTGATCACCGCGGCCCAGCGCGAGCGTGTCTCCGGCTTCGTCGAGCGGGCCAAGGCCAGCCCGCACATCCGCATCGCCACTGGCGGCAATGTGGTGAGCGGCAAGGGCTTCTTCTACGAACCGACGGTGGTGGCCAATGCCGAGCAGGATGACGAGATCGTCCGCCGCGAGGTATTCGGCCCGGTGGTCTCGGTGACCCCCTTCAGCGATGCGGAAGAGGCGATTCGCTGGGCCAACGACTCCGAGTACGGCCTCGCCTCCTCGGTCTGGACCCGCGACGTCGGTCGTGCTTCACGGATGGCCGCGCGCCTGCAATACGGCTGCACCTGGGTGAATACCCACTTCATGTTGTGCAGCGAAATGCCCCACGGCGGGTTCAAGCAGTCGGGCTACGGCAAGGACCTGTCGATGTACGGGCTGGAGGACTACACCGTGGCGCGGCACATCATGATCAAGCATTGAGGGGCGGCCTGTAAGAGCACCACGCACACAGTCTTTTGCGTACTTGTAGGATGGCGTAGAGCGAAGCGAAACCCATCAACATCGTGCACCAACAGCATGGGTATCGCTGCGCTCCACCCATCCTACGAATTGCGGCAACTCAAGTCCTGGCCCACGGCCTCGTAGGAGCAACTGTCTTTTGTGCCCTTGTAGGATGGCGTAGAGCGAAGCGAAACCCATCAACATCGTGCACCAACAGCATGGGTATCGCTGCGCTCCACCCATCCTACGAATTGCGGCAACTCAAGTCCTGGCCCACGGCCTCGTAGGAGCAACTGTCTTTTGTGCCCTTGTAGGATGGCGTAGAGCGAAGCGAAACCCATCAACATCGTGCACCAACAGCATGGGTATCGCTGCGCTCCACCCATCCTACGAATTGCGGCAACTCAAGTCCTGGCCCACGGCCTCGTAGGAGCAACTGTCTTTTGTGCCCTTGTAGGATGGCGTAGAGCGAAGCGAAACCCATCAACACCGTGCACCGACAGCATGGGTATCGCTGCGCTCCACCCATCCTACGAATTGCGGCAACTCGAGTCCTGGCCCACGGCCTCGTAGGAGCAACTGTCTTTTGTGCCCTTGTAGGATGGCGTAGAGCGAAGCGAAACCCATCAACACCGTGCACCAACAGCATGGGTATCGCTGCGCTCCACCCATCCTACGAATTGCGGCAACTCGAGTCCTGGCCCACGGCCTCGTAGGAGCAACTGTCTTTTGTGCCCTTGTAGGATGGCGTAGAGCGAAGCGAAACCCATCAACATCGTGCACCGACAGCATGGGTATCGCTTCGCTCCACCCATCCTACGAATTGCGGCAACTCAAGTCCTGGCCCACGGCCTCGTAGGAGCGGACTCTCTCCGCGATGCCGTATCCCGGCATCAAGTGATCAGACCAGCCCAGCCAGCTTCAGCCAGTGGCCGTAGAACCCTTCCGCCACGCGATTCATCGCCGCAATCTTCCGCGGCAGCTCGGCCAGCATCACGTCCGCGCTTTCCTGGCTCGGCTGGCTGGGGTCGAGATATTCCGGCCAGCCGTTGATCCAGCCGCTCACCAGCTCCTCGGTCATTTCCGGGTGCCCTTGCAGGCCGAGGATACGCTCGCCGAAGCTGAACGCCTGGTTCTCGCACCAGGGGCTGGAGAGCAGGTGCGTCGCGCCCTCGGGCAGCTCGAAGGTATCGCCATGCCACTGGTAGATCGGGAATTCGTCCGGCAGGTGCGCCAGCCACGGGCTCTGCGACTCCAGGCGGCGCATCGGCTGCCAGCCCATCTCGGTATAGGGCAGGCGGCGGATATCCGCGCCCAGCGCCTTGGCCAGCAGTTGTCCGCCCAGGCAGTGGCCGATCATCGGCACGTCGCGCTCGATGAAACGACGGATCGCGGCGATCTCCGCTCGCAGCCACGGCGTATCGTCGTTGACGCTCATCGGCCCGCCCATGATGGCGACCGCCTTCGGCCGCTCCAGGTCATAGCCCTGCAGTTCATCGAGGTCGGCGCGACGCACCTCGAACGACAGGTTGCAACGGTCCAGCACCGTGGCCAGATGGCCCGGCGGGCAGAAATCGACGTGGGTCAGAATCAGAATATCGGTCATGGTCACCTCCGCACGGCAGTCTGCCGTATCGCGCAGGCGTCATAAACCCCCGGCGTACCCGCACGGAAACCGCGCCGTCACGGTGGGTGACGGCGCGCGTGCGGTTGCGGGTAGACAATCGTTGCGGGTAAACAAAATCACAGCCGTCGGACGACGGCTCGGAACGCATTGCCGCTAGGGACGCAGGGAGCTCACTTCCTGGGTCACGCCCCAGCCGTCCAGAATACCTCCCAGTGGCGCCACGACTTCCTCCAGGTCGTGTTCGAAAGCGCCGATGCCCGCATGAGTCGCGAACATCACCTTGCTGATCTGCAGGTTCCACCCGCCATCGTCGCGGGCTTCGACCTGCACCCTCAGCGACTCGCCGCGGAATTGCCGGGCGGCCTTACGGGCATTCTGTTCATCAGGAAAGATGGCGAAAAAATCAATGGGATGAATACGAGCGAAATCGAAGCCACCTTCCTTCATCCTGCGCAACACGTTGACGCTGATATCTTCCGAGAGGGGCTTTTCCATGGTACGCACCTCCTGTCGAGACGTTCAGAGTTATTCCCCGCCAACGAACGCACCCTGCCGGTGGCAGGCATGCGTTCCGGGCACCTCTATGTGCCACAGGAAACGCCAAGTCGATCAACGTCCCCCAACTGGAAGCCAAGTCCGCCGAACGCGCTAAAAGGCGCGCAACCGTGACGGACTTCAAAGGCCACTCTTCCAGCGTAGCGCCTCCGCCAGCGAGTTGCCGCTACTTCGCCACGTCGGCCCCAGCGGTGGCGACAGGCGGCAGCCCGGCGCGACGTGTGCCCAGCACCAGCGCGGTCAGGACCAGCAGCATGCCCAGCGCGTGTCCACCACCGAAATGCTCGCCCAGCAGCAGGACGCCGACCAACGCGGAGCTGACCGGCATCAGGCCGGTAAACAACCCGGCGACATTCGCCGGAACCTGCGAGATACCGCGATACCAGAACAGGAAGGACAACACGCTGGCACTCAGCGCATAGAACAGCAGCCAGCCCCAGGTCGACGCGCTGGGCAGGCTCCAATCGAAGGCCAGCGCCTGCGGCACGGCGAACGGCAGGAACAGCAGCAGGCCCGCCAGATTGACGCCAAAGGCCATGGCCCAGGGCCGCACGCTGAGCGACAGGCGGCGCGAAAACACCGCGAACAGTGCCTCGGCCAGCACCGCCCCGAGCACCAGCAGGTTGCCGGCCACGCTGCCGCTGCGGCTCTCCGGGTGCTCCAGCAGGTTCAGCGCGGCAATTCCCGTTACCGCCAGCACGATCGCCAACAGCTGCGGGGCGCTGATCCGCTCACGCAGCCAGAGCCAGGCGAGTAGCGCGATCACGCTCGGCGTGGCGCTGGTGATGATCCCGGCGCTTGTCGCAGAGGTCAGCAGCACGCCATGCAGCATGCACAGGCTGAACAGGAAACAGCCGAAGAAGGCCTGCAGGAACAGCCCGCCGCAGGCCCGACGGTCGAGTCCGCGGCGGACATCGCGCAGGCACATGCCCGGCAGCAGTACCAGGCTGGCGATGAGAAAGCGCAAGGCGGCGAACAGGTAGACCGGGACGTCGGCGAGGATCAGCTTGCCGATGGCAATGTTGCCCCCGACGAGCAGCATCGACAGGGCCAGGCAGGCGAAGGCGAATGGCATGACGGCATCCTTGCATCAGGTGATGAGGCGCCCCGGCAGGCGGGACGACGTTCCAGCATCCGGGCCGGCCACCCGTGGCGCAAGCGCTGAAACGGCCTGAAACACTATCCCCCCAGGGCCAGGCAGATGCCGGTCATCACCACGCCCAGAGCGGTGAAGCCGAGCGAGGATTTCCAGGGCGAGCCGCCGGCCCAGCGCGCCAGCCGCCAGCCCAGGATGGACAGCATGGCCAACCCGACCGACTGGGCGGCACGCAGTGCCAGCAGGTCGTCATGGATCAGCAGCAACGGCAGGATGATCGGGAGCGTGGCGGCAAAGGTATGCGAGCCCAGCACCAGCCAGGCCAGCCAGTGCTCGCGTCCCAGCCGTGGCGCGGCACCGGTGCCGATCCTGGAGGCGAGCAGGTTGCGACGCATGCGTTGCACCTCGTCGGGCAGCATGCCATCGACCACCACGTCCGGAAGAAAGTCGCGCAGTCCTTCGCGGAAACCGCGCTCCTGCTGCGCTTCACGCAGGGCGTGCAGGCGTTCGTGGGCGTGATCCAGGCGCACACGGATGCCCACCAGCGTCATCAAGGCATCGACGATTCCCCAGGCCAGGTTGCAACCCAGCGCGGCGACGATCAGGTCCTGGCGGCCAGCGCCTTCGGCGGCGGCCGGGATGACCGAGATGATGGTCAGGGCCATGACAACGCCGAAAGCCCCTTCGCTGAGGCGGTCGAAAGGGCTGGTGACGTCATTCCAGGCCTGTTGCCAGGCCGCTTTCCAGGATAGGCGGGGGCGCTGCATGGCGCAGACTCCTCGAAGACCGTACGAACCGGCGACCGCATCCACGGCGCCGGCGAGGGAGTCTACGAGGCCCCGGCCATCAGTGGGAGTCCCACGAAGAAAATCGCGCAAACCCTGGAGGCAGAGCGTGCGCGACCGCTCGCGGCGAACCTCAGGCGCGGCTGAGCCAGGCCATTACCCAGCGATTGAGCGCCGGCGGCGACAGCTGGCCGGACCAGTACATCGCCCGGAACAGCGCCCCGATGGGCCGGTGCACCGCCCTGCTCTGGGCCTGGCGCCACGCCGCCTCGGCAATGTCCTCGGCGCTCAGGGTCACCCCCAGGCGGCGCAGCACCGGCGGCTCGACGGTCTGGCTGGCGACCATCGGCGTGCGCACGAAGGGCGGCATCAGGTCGGCAACGCGAATACCCTGCTCGCGCCACTCCAGTTCCAGCGCCTCGGTCAGCCCGCGTACGGCGAACTTGGAGGCGGAATAACTGGCCATCTGCGGTACGCCATACAGCCCGGAGGCCGAGCCCATGTTCAGCACCTGCGCGCCCGGCGTGCGCTTGAGGAACGGCAGCGCGGCGTAGCAGCAGTTGAGCACGCCCTGCACATTGATCGCGATGATCCGGTTGTGCTCCGCCAGGCTGATGTCCTCGAAACGGCCGAAACGCAGGATGCCTGCGCAGTTGAACAGCAGACGCAAGCCACCGCCGCAGGCCTCGGCGAACGCCTGCACGGCCGCAGCTACCGCCTCGGCATCGGTGACATCCAGTGCCCGTCGCCAGGCGCCACCGAGTTCGACGGCAAGCTCCGCCAGCGGCTCGGGATTCAGATCGATCAGGCCGACACGCCAGCCGTTGCGGTGGAACAGCCGTGCGGTCGCGGCGCCGATTCCCGAGGCCGCGCCACTGATGAGGATGGTGTTCATCGACGCACTCCCTGCAGATGTTGGGCAATGAAATTGGCGACGTCCTGCAAGGCGCGGTCGGCCACCTTCAGTACTCCGGCGTGGGCCTGGAACACGTGCCAGCAGTTCGGGAAGCGCTGCAGCTTGACGACGGCGCCGTAGCGCCGCGCGGCATCGACGAAACGCAGGCTGTCGTTGCGCAGCACTTCATCCTCACCGACCTGGATCAGCAACGGCGGCAGGCCGGTGAGATCAGCATGCAGCGGCGACAGCTGCGCATCGCTCCGACTCACCTCCGGCGGACAGAACATCGCCATCGCGCTATCCAGCCAGGCGCGGGTGATCAGCGGGTCGCCCGCCGCCGGCGCGTGCAGGTGCTCGGCGGTCAGATCGGTCACCGGCGAGAAGGTCACCAGCGCGCCGGGAGCCGGCAAGCCGAGCGCCTTCGCCTGCAACGCGAGCTGCAGGGTCAGGTGGCCGCCGGCGGAATCCCCGGCAACGGCGATGGCCGAGGGCGGGATGTCCTTTTCCAGCAACGCGCGGTAGGCCGCCACGGCATCGTCGCGCTGGGCCGGGAATCCGTACTCCGGCGCCAGCCGGTAATCCACCACCCACACCTCAGCCCTGCAGAAGCGCGCCAGGTTAGCGGTGATGGCCCGGTGGGTGGCCGGCGAACCGACCAGATAGGCGCCGCCGTGCAGGTAGAGAATCACCGTCCCCGCCCCGCCCTCGCGAGGCCGCCAGACCTCGCAGGGCAGCCCGCCCAGCGTCGTCTGCTCACGATGCACACCGCGCGGTGTGAGGGTCGCGGCGGTCAATCCGCGCAGCAGCGCGCGCTGCGCCTTGACCGGCAACTGCGGCCCCATCAGGCCACGGAACAGCAGGTTGAGCAGGCCCCGCAGGGCGGCGGTGAGAAACTTCTGGCCAAGGGACAGCGGCACCTGGGGCTCAACGGATGCAGTCATAGTCGGCGAACTCCGGCTGACGAGTCTGTTGACGATAGCGGAAGGTGAAGCCCGGCCAGTTGACGGTGTTGCGGCCGCTGGCGGTCTTGTACCAGCTGTTGCAGCCGCGCTCCCAGATGGTCTGGCGCAGCTCGTGCTGCAGGTGCTGGTTGAAGCGCTGCTGCACCTGGGGTTTCACGTCCAGGTACTTCAGACCCTCGCGCCGGATTCGTTGCAGACAACCGAGCACGTAGGGGAACTGGCTTTCCAGCATGTAGATGATCGAGTTGTGCCCCAGGTTGGTGTTCGGCCCATAGAGGATGAACAGGTTGGGAAAACCACTCACGCTGATGCCCTTGTAGGCTTCCGCGCCCTCTTTCCAGGCCTGGTTCAGCTCGCGTCCGCCCAGCCCCTGGACGCGCATAGGCGCGAGGAACTCGGTAGCGGCGAAACCAGTGCCGTAAATGATCGTATCCACCGGATGGCGTTGGCCGTCACGGGTGACGATGGCGTCCTCGGTGACTTCGCGGATGCCGGTGTCGACCAGCTTCACATTGCTGCGCGCCAGCGCCGGGTAGTAGTCGTTGCTGATCAGGATGCGCTTGCAGCCCAACGGGTAGTCCGGCTCCAGGCGCGCACGCAGGTCGGCGTCGGGAATGCCCCGGTGCAGATGGCGGTGGAAGCTCAGGCGCATCATCTTCATCAGCGCCGGGAACACCGTGAAGGCCAGCGCCCGTGCCTCGTGCTGGACGTACTTGAGCCCCCGGTCCAGCCGCTGCAGCCATGGCAGGCGCGCCTTCAGGCGACGCTCCCAGGCGGCGTAGGGACGGTCCGGCTTCGGGATCACGTAGGCCGCGCTGCGCTGGAACAGCAGCAGCTCGGCGGCTTTCGGCGCGACTTGCGGCACGAACTGGATGGCGCTGGCGCCGGTGCCGATCACCGCCACGCGGCTGCCTTGCAGCTTTGCCTCGTCATCCCATTGTGCGGAATGGAAAGCCTTGCCCTGGAAGCGCTCGATACCCGGCAAGTGCGGGATCAGCGGGCGGCTCAATTGGCCGAGCGCACAGACCAGCGACTGGGCGCGCAACTCCTCGCCGTTGGCACAGGTCACCCGCCACTCTCCGGCCGCCTCGTCGAAGCTCGCCGCGCTGACCTCGCAGTGGAAACGGATGCGTTCGCGCAGGCCGTACTTGTCCGCGCAGTGCCGCGCGTAATCGAGAATTTCCGCCTGTGGCGCGAACTTGCGCGACCAGTCGGCCTTGGGTTCGAAGGAGAAGGAATACAGGTGCGAGGGCACGTCGCAGGCAGCGCCTGGATAGCGGTTCTCGCGCCAGCAGCCGCCGACGTCGGCGGCCTTTTCGAGGATCAGGAAGTCGTCGATGCCCGCCTGTTTCAGACGGATCGCCAGGCCCAGACTGGCAAAACCGGCACCGATGATCAGCACGCGCACGGCAGCCGACCCGGGGGAAGTGTTTGTCATTGTTGTGCTCCCGGTGGTGTTCTCCGCCCAGTGGCGGATGGGAACATCCTAGGGCTTCATTCGCCGTCCGGTTATGGCATAGTCGGACATAAAATTGTGACTTTCGGTCACTTTGTCCGACGAGGAGCCCCATGTCCACCCCTGCCCCCTGGTCGCCCCGCCGCAGCGCCGTCAGCGTGCAGCTGCTGACCCAATTCGCCCTGGACCACGGTCTGAATCTGGAGCAGTGCCTGGGCGGCACCGGCCTGGATATCGGCGTGCTCGCCGACCCCGGTGCGGAAGTGGACGCCGAGCAGGAACTGAGCCTGGTGCGCAACCTCGCCCGGCACCTGGGACACATCCCCGGCATCGGCCTCAAGGCCGGCCTGCGTTACCACCTCAACACCTACGGCATCTGGGGCTTCGCGCTGCTCAGCAGCGCCACCTTCCTCAGCGCCGCGCGCCTGGGTCTGCGCTACCTCGACCTCACCTACGCCTTCCATCGCATGCGCCTGGAGGAGCATGACGGCGAGGCGCACCTGCTGCTGGACGACGAAGCCATCCCGGAAGACCTGCGCGACTTCCTGATCGAACGCGACGGCGGCGGCGTGCTGCGCATCCAGCGCGACCTGACCAACCAGCCGGCACCCGTGCGCCAGGTCAGCTTCCGCCGTGAAGCGCCCAGCGATGTGCAGCCCTACATCGACGAACTGGGGGTACGGCCACTGTTCGGCCAGACGGAGAATCGCATCATCTTCGACAGCCGCATCCTCGAACTGCCGCTGCCCGGCGCCAATCCGGAAGTGGCCCTGCGCTGCGAAGAGCAGTGCCGCGCCCTGCTCGCACGCCGCCAGGTGCGCACCGGGTTGTCCGGGCAGATCCGCGACCGTTTGCTGGCCACGCCGGGACGGCTGCCGGACATGGAGCAGATGGCCGAGGCGATGCACATGACGTCACGCACCCTGCGCCGCCGCCTGGATGCCGAAGGCAGCAGCTTCCGCGCACTGGTGGATGAGGTACGCCAGGCCCTGGCCGAGGAACTGCTGGCCACGGGTGTGATTCGCCTGGAGGAGATTGCCGAGCGGCTCGGCTATGGGGAGGTGTCGAACTTCATCCACGCCTTCCGCCGCTGGAAAGGCGTACCGCCGGGGCGTTTCCGCCGGAGCTGAGCGCTGCGATCAGAAGACCAGCTTGTAGCCGATCGAGGCCAGCATCACCGCCAGGCAAGGACGCAGCACGCCATCCGGAATACGGCCGGCCAGGTGACTGCCGACGTAGATGCCGGGCAGCGAGCCGATCAGCAGGTAGCCGAGCAGGCCCCAGTCCATGTTGCCCATGCTGGCATGGCCGAGGCCGGCGACGAGGGTCAGCGGCACCGCGTGGGCGATCTCGGTGCCTACGAGGCGACGGGTAGCGAGGAACGGATAGAGCACGAACAGTGCAACGGTGCCCAGTGCGCCGGCGCCGATGGAGGTCAGCGCGACCATGGCACCGAGAACGGCGCCGGTGATGACGGTCAGGGTATTCAGCTTCGGACCGCTGAAATGGAAGCTGTCGCCGGCATGGCGCTGGGCGAAGGCCAGTGCCTGCTTCTTGAACAGGACCGCCAGCGCGGTGAGCAGCAGGACGATGCCCAGGGCATGCTTGATGATGTTGTTCATCGCCGCGGTATCGGCGTGCAGGTTGTGCAGGAACAGCAGGGTCAATGCCGCCGCCGGTACGCTGCCCAGGGCAAGCCAGCCGGTGATGCGCCAGTCGATATTGTCGTGCTTGCGATGAACCAGGACGCCGCCGGACTTGGTGATGGCGGCATACAGCAGGTCGGTGCCCACCGCGGCAGCGGGGTTGATGCCGAACCAGAGCAGGATGGGGGTCATCAGCGAACCGCCGCCAACGCCGGTCATACCGACGATGAAGCCAACGACAAGACCCGCGATCACGAAACCGATATTGCCAACTTCCATCTACGCGTCCTGACTGGCGAACTGATCACCTCGTGGTGTGGGCGGCAGGATAACGACTTTTCTTATAATCCATTAGACCGATGTGGTCTTAATTTATAACTTCTTTTCACCTGAAACCCGGCTGTCCTTTCCCACGCCGAACCCTCTGGCACGCCGCCCAGAGCCTGACTGTAGGAGCGGACTCCGTCCGCGATAACCTCGTGCCGACGCTGATCGCGGACGGAGTCCGCTCCTACGGGGAGTCGAGGCGCTTTTCCGCACTCGTACCCCAAAAGAAAAAGGGGCCCGAAGGCCCCTTTTTCCGCTCACACGGTGATCACTTGGGGTCCACCACGCCGCCGGTGTTGTCCAGCAGGCTCTTGGTCGCGGTCTGGATGAAGGCCTCCAGGCGCACGCGCAGGGCCTCCTGGTCCGGCGCGTTGTCCACGCGGGTCACGCCGAAGTCCTTGCCGACCTTGTAGTCGTAGACGCGAATGTCGCCTTCCTTGGGTTTGATCAGGATGCGGTTGCCATTGATGATCGCCACCACCTGCTCGCTGCCGGAGGGCTTGATCACGCCGATACCCTTGTCGCCTTCGGGCAGGTTCAGCAGGTCACGGCCCCAGCACTGGTTGCGAGTCTCGCCACCCAGGCGGCCCATGATGGTCGGCACGATGTCGATCTGGGTGCCAACGGTGTTGCGGGTAGCGCCGAACTTCTCCTGGATGCCCGGAGCGATCATCAGGAAGGGTACGTTGAAGCGGAACAGGTCCATCTCGGTCAGCTGTTCCGGAGCGCCGAAGCCATGGTCACCCACCACGATGAACAGGGTGTCCTTGTAGTACGGCGACTTCTTGGCCTTCTCGAAGAACTGCCCCAGCGACCAGTCGGCGTAGCGCATGGCGGTCAGGTGCTCGTCAAGGTTGCCGAAGCCGGTCACGGGCTCCACCGGCAGGTCCTTGGGCAGTGCGTAGGGCACGTGGTTGGAGAGGGTCTGCAGCAGGGCGTAGAACGGCTTGCCGGTGCTCTCGAGCTTGTCCAGCTCCTCGTTGCCGCGGGAGAACATGTCCTGGTCGGACACGCCCCAGGTCGGATCGGAGAACACCGGGTTCACGAAGTCGTTACGACCGATGAAGCTGGTCATGCCCTGGTTGGCGAAGAAGCCGGACTGGTTGTCCCAGGCGAAATCGCCGTTGTAGACGTAGACGTCCTCGAACTTGCGCGCCGACAGCAGCTGCGGCAGGCCGGAGAACTTGTGGCCGCCCTCGGGCGTCTGCATCAGGTACTCGAAGCCCGGCAGGTTGGGGAAGCACGCCATGGTGGCGAACATGCCCTGGTGGGTGTGGGTGCCGTTGGAGAAGAATTGGGTGAACAGCAGGCCTTCCTTCGACAGCTTGTCGAAGTACGGGGTGATGTTGCCCTGCCCACCCAGCGCGCCGACGAAGTGGCCGGCGAAGCTTTCCATCAGGATCACCACCACGTTCTTGATCGGCAGGGTGCCTTCGGCCGGCGGGGTAAAGTCACGACGGACGGCGGCCGTGTCGGCATCCACCAGCTTGTCGTTCGGGGTGAGCAGCATCTGGCGCACGGTGTCGCGGGCCTGGGCGTCCGGCATGGTGGACTTCCAGATGTTCGCGCGGTCCTCGCCGAAGCGGTCCTCGGCGGCCTTGATCAGGGTCATGGTGCCGTTCAGGCCCAGGTGGTTGGCGAACATCGAGTCGGTGGTGAAGGCGTCGCCCCAGCGCAGCGGCGGGCCCTGGCGCAGGGTGCCACGGGCGGCGACGACGCACAGCACGACCACCACCAGCATCACCGCGATGCGGATGTACCAGGCGGCAACGGCCGGACCTGCGGCGCTCGGACGGGTCGCGCGGTCGATGCCGCGGAACAGCATGTACAGCAGCCAGGTGGCGAAAGCCCAGGCCAGCAGGTAGCGGACCACCGGGTAGCCGTACCAGACCATGCTCATGACCGTCTTGGGATCTTCGGCCATGTACTGGAACACCAGGCTGTTCAGGCGCTGGTGGAATTCACGGTAGAAGTCCATCTCCAGCACGCCGAGGAACAGCGTGAGGCTCGCGGCCACGGTCAGCCAGGCTTTCCACAACCAGCGCCAGCTCATGGCGCGGGCGCTGAGGATGGCGAAGGCCAGCGGAGCGACGATGTAGACCACCACGCGGATGTCGAAACGCATGCCGGTGATGAAGGCCTCGACGAAGTCGGAAGCCGGGCTGTTGCCGATCAGCTCGCGGTTGTAGATGAACAGCGCGAGGCGCAACAGGGAGAACATCACCATCAGCGTGAGGACGCTGAGCGCAGTGAACGCCAGGTGGCTGGAGACGGTGGGCCGCGTAAGGCTCGCACCGTTCTGGCGATTGGTCAGGACTTCAGATTGGCCCATTTCTAGGTTCCGTTGTGAACGTGTGGGTTCGAAGGCGCGCCGCCCAGGCGGAGCCCTGCGAAAGCGCGAAAAAACGCGGCATTACACCGTAAAAGCCGTGGCGGCGCATTCTATTCGGCACCGCGTGAGCCGGCATCAGGCCGGCGCGGACAATCGTTTCGGGATGATACGAGCACCCGGCAAAGGCGCTGACGACCGCCGGAGGGCGGTTACATTACCGGACGACGAGTGACGGTACCGTCATGACCGACCACCGGTCGCCCAGCGTGGCGCCGCATCGCGATGCGGGAACGGCGCCTGCCTTCCCCTGACGCGGAGGTCAGTCGTTGGTCGGCTTGCCGATGGCCTGCAGCACGTACTGCGGCAAGGCAAAGGCGCCCTGGTGGATCGCGGCGTTGTAGTAGCGGGTCTGGATGCCGCTGGCGGCGAAGCGCTTCTGCAGGGTCGCGACGTCGACGTGGCGCAGGGCCGGGTTGGTCGAGCCCCAGGCGAAGGTCATCGAGCCACCGATGTAGGTCGGAACGGCCGCCTGGTAGAAGTGCCAGTCAGCGAACAGCCCGTTCATGCGGCCGGCAGTGTTGCGCACGGTATCCAGCTGCATGAAGGGCGTACCGTTCTGGGTCACCAGCACGCCGCCCTCGTTCAGGCAGCGGTGGCAGGCCTGGTAGAAGTTCTCCGAGAACAGCACCTCGCCCGGACCGATCGGGTCGGTGGAGTCGGAGATGATCACGTCGAACTTCTCCTTGGTGGTGGCGACGAAGCGCATGCCGTCGTCGATCACCAGGTTCAGACGCGGATCGTCGAAGGCGCCCTTGGAGTGGTTCGGCAGGAACTCCCTGCACATGTCGACCACGGTGCCGTCGATCTCGACCATGGTGATGTGCTCGACGCTGGCGTGCTTGGACACCTCGCGCAGCATGCCGCCGTCACCGCCGCCGATGATCAGCACGCGCTTGGCCGCGCCATGGGCGAGGATCGGCACGTGGGTGAGCATCTCGTGGTAGATGAACTCGTCGGCCTCGGTGGTCTGGATCACGCCGTCCAGCGCCATCACGCGGCCCATGCGGGCATTCTCGAAGATCACCAGGTGCTGGTGCTCGGTGCGCACCTCGTGGAGCATCCTGTCGACGCTGAAACGCTGGCCATAGCCGTCGTAGAGGGTTTCCTGGTAATCGTGCATGGAGGGGGCTCCCGTCGGGACAAGACAGTAGGAGGGGACGGACGCACCGCCCCGAAAGAGGCGCGCATTCTACGTGCCTGGCGATGACAGGTCGAACCCCGTTGTCGTCCGCCCCGGCGGACGGGCAGTTTGAAAGTCAGCGTCGGGAGGACAGCCACGCGCGCAACAGGTAAGGTCGCCCCATGAAAAACGCATCCCCGACTCCCCGGATCATCCGCCTGCCCTACCGCGCGCCGTGGACCTGGCAGCAGTTCCACGATCACTTCGCCCTGCGCAGCCTGGCCGGCGTCGAATGCCTGTCGCCGGACCGCTACGCCCGCAGCGTGCACGTCGGCGATGAAGCCGGGTGGTTCAGCGTGCGGCCACGGGAGGATCGCGCCGAGCTGGAGCTGGAAATCCATCTCGCCCCGCAGCATGCCGATGCGCTGGCAGCGCGGGTACGCAAGATGTTCGACCTGGACAGCGACCCCGCGCAAATCGCCGACCACCTGGGCGACGATCCGCTGCTCGGCCCGCTCATCCTGCAAGCCCCCGGGCTACGGCTGCCCACCGCCTTCGATCCGTTCGAACAGGCGGTTCGCGCCATCGTCGGCCAGCAGGTCACGGTGAAGGCGGCGGTGACCATCGTCGGCCGGCTGGTGCAACGCCTGGGCGAGTCACTGCCTGGCGCGGGCGAGGAACAGCCGACCCGGCTTTTCCCCACGCCAGAAGCCCTGGCCAACGCCGACCTCGCCGGCATCGGCATGCCCGGCAAGCGCGTGGAAACCCTGCAACGCTTCGCCGCTGCCTGCGCCAACGGCACCCTGGCCCTGCACGTGGACGATGGCGCCGATGACCTGGTGAAACGCCTTTGCGCCCTCCCCGGCATCGGTCCCTGGACCGCCGAGTACGTCGCCCTGCGCGCCTTCGGCGATCCGGACGCATTCCCCACCGCCGACCTGGGCCTGCTCAAATCGCCGGTCTGGGGTGCCGACGGCATCACCGCCCGCGAACTGCAGCGCCGAGCCGAAGCCTGGCGACCCTGGCGCGCCTACGCCGCCGTCTATCTCTGGCACGCCTATTCCCAGGGCGGCCGCACCGGAGGATGACCATGCACTACCGCTATCACGACAGCCCCACCGGACGCCTGCTGCTGGCCGGCGACGAAGGCGGCCTGCGGATGCTCTACATGGACCTGGAGCAGCGGCATTACCCCGAGCCGGACTGGCGCGAAGGCAGCCCGTTGCTGGACGAGGTGGCGCGCCAGCTGGACGAGTACTTCGCCGGCAAGCGCCAACGCTTCGAAGTCCGCCTGAATACCGGCGGCACCGCGTTCCAGCGCCAGGTCTGGCAGGCGCTCGTCGAGATCCCCTACGGCTATACCACCTACTACGCGGAACTCGCGCAGCGCATCGGCCGGCCCAAGGCGGTACGTGCGGTGGGCGCGGCCAATGGCGCCAACCCCATCAGCATCATCGTGCCCTGCCACCGGGTGATCGGCCGGGACGGCAGTCTCACCGGCTACGCGGGCGGGCTGGCGCGCAAGGAACTGCTGTTGCGCCTGGAGGGCGCCATCGAGAAGGGCTAGAAGTCGAAGGCGGTCTGAGCGACCTGCGGGTCCTCGAAGCCTTCCAGCGCCAGCATGCGCATCTTCGAGGTACTGCCACCGGGGGCGGAGAAGCCGCCGGTCTTGCCGCCGCTGGCCAGCACGCGGTGGCACGGGATGATCAGCGGAATCGGATTGGACCCCATCGCCTGCCCCACCGCGCGGGACAGGCCGACGTCCCCCAGGCGCCGGGCGATCTCACCATAGGTGGTGGTCTCGCCGCGACCGAGCTGAAGGATGTCGTCATAGACGCGGCGATGGAAGTCGCTGACTGCCGAGAGGTCCAGCGGCAGGTTGTCGAAGGAAACCGCCTCGCCCCGCGCATAACCGAGGATCAACTGGCGTGCCTCGCCGATGAACCCCGGCCAGTGCGCAGTTTCGCTGCCGAGCTTATCGAAGCGCTCACGCATGCTGTGCACGGAGTCACCTGGCAAATAGGTGCGCACGATCCCCTGCGGGCTCCAGGCAAGTCCGAACCAGCCGAGTTGAGTTTCGATCAGGCAGTAATGCATCGGTCGAGTCTCCGCCCCCACGCCTTATCCCGCAAGCCTTTCGCCGGCCAGGATCACCTCGCACCAGCGACGCAGCTCAGCACCGATGACGCTGGCGGGATCGCCCTTGCGCTCGAAGGCCCACCAGAGCTGCGCGCCCTGCCACTGGCTGGCCATCAGGCGGCCGAGTATCTGCTGCCTTTGCGGGTCATGGCTCAATCGCCGCCCCAGCGCTGTGGCCAAAGCCGCGCCCCACTGAGCGCCGCGTGCGCGCAACAGCGGGTCGCGCATATCCTCGCGCAGGATCAGCAGCCCTTCCGCGTAATCGGTCTCGCCCTCGCCCACCGGAAACATCGCCAGCAGCATCTGCACCGCCCCTTCAGGGCCCAGCTCGGCGGTCTCGTCGAGCCGCGCCGTCTGCGCATCCAACTGATCCCAGGCGCGCAGCAGCACTGCACGCAGGAACTCCGCCTTGGTCGCGTGACGCTGCACCAGGGTCGCGGCGGAAAGCCCGACCTCGCGCCCCACGGCGGCGAAGGTCACCGCCTCCGGCCCCTCGCGCACCATCAACGCCATGGCGGCATCGAGTATTGCTTCGTCGCTGACCGTCTTGGTTCGAGCCATGAATTCCTCTTTTATAAATGAACATTCATTTATATATTTGGGCAGATCTTATCGAAGGAGATTCACCATGGCCAGGATTCTCGGCTACATCGCCACCAGCCTCGACGGCTATATCGCCACCCCGGAGCACAGCCTGGAGTGGCTGTTCAAGTACGACAAGCTGGAGCTGGGCGAGCACGACTACAACCTCTTTATCCGGCGCATCCGCACCGTGGTCATGGGGCGCGCGACCTATGACTTTCTCGAAACCGATCCCAGCCCCTGGGCCTACGGTGAGCAGCGAGTCCTGGTGCTGACGTCACGGCCCATCGAGCACCCGAAAGGCCCCCTGGAAACCCGCAGCGATATCGACGCACTGGTGGCGGAGTTGCGTGCGCTGGAGGATGGGGACGTGTGGATGCTCGGCGGTGGCCAGCTGCAGATGGCGTTCATGGAGCGCGGGGCGCTGGATGAGCTGGAAATCTACGTGATGCCCGAAATCATCGGTGGCGGTGTTCCGCTCTTCCCTGCCAGCGGGCTGCGGGCGTCGCCGACGTTGGTGTCGGCGAAGACCCTGGAGCCGGGGTGCGTGCGGTTGCATTATCGATTTGATTAAGAGGGGGAGCCGGTTGTTGCGGGGCGGCGATGGATTTCGCGGGCATGGCACGCTCCTACGGGAGCAAAATGCGGTTTCCAGAGGAATATCCGCGCACACCGGAGCGCCCCTTCAGGAGGCCGAGTGGAATCGGAGTTTCAGGGGTTGAGCGACATGGATGTCGCGAGAGCGTCGTCGGGCCAGGGATGGCCCGTCGACGCGGGCCCCTGAAACTGCGATTCAGCGAGGGTATTTTTCGCCTAAGCGAAAAACCGGATGCAGGGGCAAGCCTTTTGGTTACTTTGCGGGGGGCGGCCATCCGTCGTTTGGAAAAGTGACTCGCCCGAGGGGGCGAAACCAAATACATCAGCACAAGCCGAAGCGACGCAGAAACACCCAAACCCCAATACGGCGGATAACGCCTTAGGCGTTATTCGCCCTACGAAGAGCAGGAGCATCGCGGACGAAGTCCGCTCCTACAGGGAGCGCAGCATTCGCATGACCACGATCCCCTACCAAAGCATCGGCGAGTGAAACTCAGCTCCGCGCCTTGCTACGCGGCCCGGCGAATGCCCAGACGATCAACCCCAGCACCGGCAGAACGGCGACCACCAGAATCCAGAGGATCTTCTTCGGAATGTCAGCGTCGCTTCGCGCCACGTTGAGGATGGCCCAGATGTCCACGACGAAGATGACCAGGGCGATCAGGTCGCGCAGGAAACCCATATTCAAGATCCCTCTATGAGAAAGTTGGTCCGCTGATGATACCGTCCCAAGCCCCGCCGGCGCGAGCGGTGGCTCAGCCCCGTGCAGGGTCGATCAGCGCGAAACTCGCCACTGTTTCATGGCCTGCCAGCACACCACCCTCGCGCGCCAGGCCGATGGTCTGCATGCCAGCCTGCTGCGCGGCGTCCAGTTCCTGCACAACGTCGGAGAGGAAGAGGATCTCCTCGCCCGGCAGGCCAATGGCAGCGGCGATGCGCCGGTAGGACTCGGCCTCGCGCTTGGGCCCGCTGGTGGTATCGAAGTAGCCGGAGAACAGCGGAGTCAGGTCGCCCGCCTCGGAGCAGCCGAAGATCAGCTTCTGCGCCTGAATCGAGCCGGAGGAATAAACATAGAGCGCAAAGCCCTCGGCGTGCCAGTGACGCAGTGCATCCACGGCGTCCGGGTAGACATGGCCCTTGAGCTGGCCGGCACGGTAGCCCTGCTCCCAGACCATGCCCTGCAGCGCCTTGAGCGGCGTGGCCTTGCGGTCTTCGGCGATCCAGCCCAGGAGGATCTCGATGCAGCGTTCAGGATCGGCCGTCTCACGCTCGCCGCTCTCACGCTGCACGGCAGCCAATTGCTCCGTAACACGAGCATCGTCGATGTTATTGCGGATGAAGTCCGGCAGATGCGCGGCGGCATAGGGGAAGAGCACGTCGAAGACGAAGCTCACCGCGCTGGTGGTGCCTTCGATGTCGGTGAGGATGGCTTTGATCGGCATGGAAAAGGTAATCCCGTTATCTGTCGGGCCCAGTCATCTGGATTCCCGCGTTCGCGGGAATGACGCCACCGCCGCGAACCGAATCGTCACCCCCGCGAACGCGGGGCCCCAATAAACAACTCAGTCTTCCAGCAACGGAAAACGCTTGGCGATGTCGTCGCCGGTGAACTTCGCGACCCAGCCTTCGGCATTGTTGAACAGGCGGATGGCCACGAAGTGCGGACGCTCACCCATGTCGAACCAGTGGCGGGTGCCTGCCGGCACCGAGATCAGGTCGTTCTTCTCGCACAGCACGGCGTAGACGTGATCCTCGATGTGCAGGGTGAACAGCCCGCGACCGGCGACGAAGAAGCGCACTTCATCCTCCCCATGGCGGTGTTCGTCGAGGAACTTGGCGCGAAGTTCGTCCTTCTGCGGGTGATCGGCGTTCAGGCTGACCACGTCGACGGTGACATAACCCTCCTCCTCCTGCAGGCGACGGATCTCGTGCTGGTAGGCGGCGAGCACCTCGTCCTGGCTGGCGCCGGGGGCGATGGGCGCGTTGGCCGCCCAGCGCTGGAAGCGCACACCGACGGCTTCCAGGGTCGAGGCGATGTCCTCGGCATGGGTCAGCAACTTCAGCGGCTGCTCGGGGCTCGATTCGTGGTAGACGGTCAGGCTGCTCATGGTCGTTTCCTTCTGGGCTCTTTTTCCAAAAGCGGGCTGGATTCGCTCAGCGCGTGCCGCCGCGAAGGCTCAGGACTTTCAGTTCGCATTCGAAGAGGAATTCGAAGGCTTCGATCTGGCGCAGGGCATCGGCCATGCGCGCTCCCCAAGTGTACAGGCCGTGGCCACGGATCAGATAACCGGGGCAGTCCGGATGGGCATCCAGCCAGGGCTGTACTTTCTGCGCCAGGCGCGCGATGTCCTGGTCGTTGTCGAAAATCGGTACGGTGACGCGGCCTTCATGGGTGGTCACGCCGGCAAAGGCCTTCTGCAGCTCGTAGTCCTCCAGCTCCAGGCGATCACCCACGGTCAGCCGCGACAACACAGTGGCATTCACCGAATGGGTGTGCAGCACCGCGCCGATCTCCGGACGCCAGGCGTAGAGCTGGGTGTGCAGCAGGGTTTCCGCCGAAGGCTTCTTGCCCGGCTCCAGGCTGTTGCCGGCCAGATCGGTCTCCAACACGTCGTCGACGCCGAGCTGGCCCTTGTGCTTGCCGGAAACGGTGAGCAGCGCGCGATCGGCGGCCAGGCGCGCCGAGTAGTTGCTGCTGGTGGCCGGCGACCAGCCGCGACCATAGAGGAAGCGGCCGGCTTCGATGATCTGCTGGGTCAAATGCTCACGGGTGTCGTTCATGCGGGTCCTCGTTCAGACGGGTCCAGATGATGAAGGCGGCGGCCAGCGCGGCAACGCTGGCGATGGTGAACGTCCAGGCCGGACCAAGGCTACCCCAGCTGTAGCCGGAGTAAAGCGCGCCCAGCGCGCCGCCCGTCCCCGCCAGCGCGGCGTAGAGCGCCTGCCCCTGCCCTTGCTGGCGGGCCTGGAAACTGCGCTGGACGAAATGAATGGCGGCGGCGTGGAAACTGCCGAAGGTGGCGGCGTGCAGCAACTGGGCGAACAACAGTACCGGCAGATGGCCGGCCAGCGTGCCCAGCAACAGCCAGCGCAACGCCGCCAGCAGGAAGCTCGCCACCAGCACCTGGCGCAGGGAAAAACGCCGCAGCAGGCGCGGCATGACCATGAACAGCAGCACCTCGGCCACCACACCCAGCGCCCAGAGCTCGCCGATCAGCCCACGGGCGTAGCCGAGGGCCTCCAGGTGCAGGGTCAGGAAGGTGTAGTACGGGCCATGGGACAACTGCATCAGGCACACGCACAGGTAGAACGCGAGCACGCCGGGCCTGAGCAGTTGCTTGAGGAAGCCGCCGGCATCCGCCTCGTCATGGCGCGCAGGAGGTTGCGCATTGGGCACCCACCCGCTGGCGCCGACGATGCCGAGCATGATCGCCAGCAGCGCCAGCGGGTAGGTATCCAGGCTGGCGCGCTCGAACAGCCAGCCCAGGCCGACCACGGTACAGATGAAGCCAATGGAGCCCCACAGGCGGATGCGGCTGTAGCTCTCGGTGCGCCCGCTCAGGTGCGCGAGGGTGATCACCTCGAACTGCGGCAACACCGCGTGCCAGAAGAACGCGTGCCCGGCCATCACCAGCGCCAGCCAGGCATAGCTGTGGCCGAGGAAGATGCCGGAGAAGCACAACGCCGTGCACACCGCGCCAAAGCGCACGATGGCCAGCCGCTGGCCGCTGCGGTCGCCCAGCCAGCCCCACAGGTTCGGCGCCACGCAGCGCATCAGCATCGGAATGGCCACCAGCTCGCCAATGCGCGCGCTGGAGAAGCCCAGGTGATGGAAATACAGCGCGAGGAACGGCGCCGTCCCGCCCAGCAGGCAGAAGTAGAAGAAGTAGAAACTGGACAGCCGCCAGTAGGGAACCTGAGTCATCGGCGGCGCGACGAGCCTTCCGCGAACCTGCTGGCTCGCGGACGGTTCAGGTCGGTCAAAGCTGGCCGAGGACCGGGGTGCCGACCTTCACGTCGGCGTTCTGCGCGCGATTGCGCAGCAGGTGGTCAAGCAGCACGATGGCCATCATCGCCTCGGCGATGGGAGTGGCGCGGATGCCCACGCATGGGTCGTGGCGACCCTTGGTGATGACGTCCACCGGGTTGCCGTCGACGTCGATGGAACGGCCGGGGGTGGTGATGCTGGAGGTCGGCTTGAGCGCCAGGTGGGCGATGATCGGCTGGCCGGAGGAAATGCCACCGAGGATGCCGCCGGCATTGTTCGACAGGAAGCCTTCCGGGGTGAGCTCGTCGCGGTGCTCGGTGCCGCGCTGGGCGACGCTGGCGAAGCCGGCGCCGATTTCCACGCCCTTCACGGCATTGATGCTCATCAGCGCATGGGCCAGTTCCGCGTCCAGGCGATCGAAGATCGGCTCGCCCAGGCCCGGCGGCACGCCTTCGGCGACCACGGTGATCTTCGCGCCAACCGAGTCCTGATCACGGCGCAGCTGGTCCATGTAGGCCTCCAGCTCCGGCACCTTGTCCGGGTCGGGGCTGAAGAAGGCGTTCTCTTCGACGCAGTCCCAGGTCTTGAAGGGGATTTCGATGGGGCCGAGCTGGCTCATGTAGCCGCGCACGCTGATGCCCATGCCCGCCAGGACCTTTTTGGCGATGGCGCCGGCGGCCACGCGCATGGCGGTTTCGCGCGCCGAGGAACGGCCGCCGCCACGGTAGTCGCGGATGCCGTACTTGTGGTGGTAGGTGTAGTCGGCGTGGGCCGGGCGGAACAGGTCCTTGATCGCCGAGTAGTCCTTGGACTTCTGGTCGGTGTTGCGGATCAAGAGGCCGATCGGGGTGCCGGTGGTCTTGCCCTCGAACACGCCGGAGAGGATTTCCACCTCGTCGGCTTCCTGGCGCTGGGTGGTGTGGCGGCTGGTGCCGGGCTTGCGGCGGTCCAGGTCGCGCTGCAGGTCTTCCAGGGAAATCTCCAGGCCGGGCGGGCAGCCGTCGACGATGGCGACCAGCGCCGGGCCGTGGCTTTCGCCAGCGGTGGTGACGGTGAACAGCTTGCCGTAGGTGTTGCCGGACATGCGAGGCTCCGCGGAAGACAGGGGATCGAAAAGGCCGGCCAGTATACCTGCGTCAATCCGCCCTGCGAACCTTCGCCGGCATTGAGGATCAAAGCGCCATCACCCCCATCGTGAAGTCATCGATGCGCCGTCTCCTCCTGCTCTTCCTCTTCCTGCTCGGATCAGCCGCGCAAGCGGCTCCCAGCAGCATCCTGCAACGTCCCTACGACCTGGACACCGGTCACGGCGTGCTGCGCGGCACCCTGCTGCTGCCACAAAGCGCCACCCCGCCCCCGGTCGCCCTGCTGGTCGCCGGCTCCGGCCCCACCGACCGCGATGGCAACAACCCCGAGGGCGGCAACAACGCCTACCTGAGCAAGCTGGCCGAAGCGCTCGCGGAGAACGGCATCGCCAGCGTGCGCTACGACAAGCGCGGCGTGGCCCGCAGCCTGCCGGCCGCGCCGCGCGAAGAGGAACTCAGCGTCGACGGCTACGTTGCCGACGTGGTCGCCTGGAGCGACCGGCTGGCGCGCGACCCGCGCTTCGGCCGCCAGATTCTGATCGGCCACAGCGAGGGCGCGCTGATCGCCAGCCTGGCGGCTCCGAAGTCCCACGCCGACGAGCTGGTCTCGATTTCCGGCAGCTCCCGTCCTATCGGCGACGTACTGCGCGAGCAACTGCAAGGGCGCCTGCCGCCGCCGCTGCAGAAGGAGGCCAACCAGCTGATCGATGGCCTCAACGCCGGCCAGCTGCAGCCGAAGGTGTCGCAACCGCTGCTCGCACTGTTCCGCCCCAGCGTGCAGCCCTACCTGATCTCCCTGTTCCGCCAGGACCCGGCCCACGCCTTCGCCGCGCTGAAGATGCCGACGCTGATCCTCCAGGGCCGGCACGACATCCAGGTCGGCGAGGAAGACGCCCTGGCGCTCAAGCGAGCCAAACCCGACAGCGAGCTGTACCTGATCGACGGCATGAACCACATCCTGCGCATCGTCCCGGCCAGCGGCCCGCAGCAGCTGGCCTCCTACAACAACCCCAACCTGCCCCTGGCGCGGGAGCTGGTGCAGCGTATCGTCGACTTCGTGAAAACCACCCGCACCCTGCCGAACGCCACCCTGGCGCAATTTGGAGCGGACGTCTCAAGTAACGCGGCAATCCGTCGATAACCCTCGGGACAGCCCGGCCATGCCCTCCGGGCCCGAGGATCGCTCCATGAACCAAGCCGAACCCACTTCCGTCGATGAAAGTGCCGCCCAGAGCACTGCCCGTCCCCACCCCTGGGCGGAACTGGGTCCGGAGCACTACCGCCTGCTGCGCCTGGCGCCGCTGCCCACCGACCGCACGACCGGCGCGCGCCCGCTACGCTTCGTCCAGCTCGGCCGGGTGGAACGGCACAGCGCCGACCAGAGCCTGCTGCGCCTGACCATCCAACTGCCGGGGCAAGTGCTGCGCAAGGAAATGAACCTGCTGGAGGTCTGGGCAGACCACCGCAACAAGGAAATCCGCTTCGGCGCCGACTCAGGCTTCACCACCGAGCCGCTGAACCGGGGCCTGGGGCGCTTCCTGCTGGCCCAGGGCGTGGGCTGGGCAAAGAAGAAGTGGGCGCACTACCGGGTCGAGGGTGGTGCGCTGGCGGTGAAGGACGCGATGAACGAAGACGCCCGCCAGCGCAGGGATCATTTCCTGCGCGCCCAGGGCTTCGATGTGATCTACGAGGACTCGGGCCTGCTCAAGGCGCGCTACCACGCCGGCCGGGTCAGCGAGCTGTACGACGACTGGCACAAGGAGAAGGTGCAGATCCTGCCACTGCTGGACGCGGCCACCATGCTCGAACAGGCCGACCAGAACCTCGCCACCCAGGCCAATGAAATCCGCCGCCTGGAACAGCGCATCGAGACCTTCCGCCGCGACGACACCAGCCTGCGCTTCACCATCGCCTGCCTGACGGTGTTCGCGGTGTTCCAGGCGGGCCTGCTGATCTGGATCGCCACGCACTGAGGGGGGGCCAGCGATTGCGGCCCTCTGGGGTATCGGAGCGGCAGTCGAATCATCGCGGGCATGGCCCGCTCCTACGGAGTGATCCGGATCAGGCCTTTACGCGCGCCTTGAACAGCTCCTGATGATCCCGGCACTGCTGGGCCGAAAGCAGGAACACGCCATGGCCGCCGTACTCGAATTCGAGCCAGGTGAAGTCCACTTCCGGATAGAGCGCCGCCACGTGCACCTGGCTGTTGCCCACCTCGATGACCAGGCTGCCGCGCTCGGTGAGATGGTCCGCGGCCTCCGCCAGCATGCGCCGCACCAGGTCAAGGCCATCGTCGCCGCAGGCCAGGCCCAGCGCCGGTTCATGGTGGTATTCGGCGGGCATGTCGGCGAAGTCTTCAGCGTCGACATAGGGCGGGTTGGACACGATCAGGTCGAAGCGCTGCCCCGGCAGGCCGGAGAAGCCATCACCCTGCACGGTGTAGACGCGCTCGCCCAGCTCATGACGCTCGATGTTGATGTTGGCCACTTCCAGGGCGTCGAAGGACAGGTCGCCCAGCACCACCTCGGCATCGGGGAAGGCGCTGGCACAGGCGATGCCGATGCAGCCCGAGCCGGTGCAGAGGTCGAGGATGCGCGCAGGATCAGCCGCCAGCCAGGGCTCGAAACGGCGCTCGATCAGCTCGGCGATGGGCGAGCGCGGCACCAGCACGCGCTCGTCGACTACGAACGGCAGGCCACAGAACCAGGCCTCGCCCAGCAGGTAGGCGGTCGGCACGCGATCCTCGATACGCCGGCGCAGCAGATGCATCAGGTACTCGCGCTCCTCGTCCTCGAGGCGGCAGTCCAGGTAGGCATCGGCCATTTCCCAGGGCAGATGCAGCGCACCGAGCACAAGTTGACGAGCCTCGTCCCAGGCATTGTCGGTACCATGGCCGAAGAACAGCTCCTCGGCGTGGAAACGGCTGACCGCCCAGCGGATGTGGTCACGCAGGGTCAGCAAACGGGATTGAGTCACGGCGCAGTCCTCGCAGCTCGCAAAAAGGGGCGCATTCTACCGGAACAGCGACGCACTGGGGCGCCCCTGACCAGCTATCGTTGTTCATGCCAATACCACTTTGGAGCGAGTTCGCAAAGATTCACAGGGGACGCGTTACAGCCCACAATGGTGGCACGTGGATTATCAGGAGTTGAGACATGTCCCATCCGCTCAGCATGCTGCAGATCAGTGGACGCGGTTATCCGCCGGCCACGCTGCGCCAGAGCACTCTGTTGATCATCGATGCCCAGGAGGAGTACCGCAGCGGCGTGCTGGCACTGCCGGACCTGGATACGGCGGTGGCACAGATCCGCCTGCTGCTGGAATCGGCCAGGGCCATGGGCACTCCGATCGTCCATGTACACCACCTGGGCGTGCGTGGCGGCGTGCTCGACCCGCAGGGCCCGCGCGGCCAGTTCCTTCCCGAACTCGCCCCGCTGCCGGGCGAGGTGGTGGTGGACAAGCGCCTGCCCAACGCCTTTGCCGGCACCGACCTGCATGACCGCCTGCAAGCCAACGGTCGTCTCGACGTGATCGTCTGCGGCTTCATGACCCATTCGAGCATCAGCACCACCGTGCGTGCTGCCAAGGACTACGGCTACCGTTGCACCCTGGTGGACGCCGCCTGCGCCACCCGCGACATCCCCACGCCGGAAGGCGGCGTGCTTGCCGCCCGTGACCTGCATCGCGCCGAGATCGCCGCGCTGGGCGACAACTTCGCCGCTGTGGTCGCCCAGGCGAACGCACTGGTCTGACACCGTCCGTCCCGACGGACGGCAGCGACAGCCGCCAGCGATTAGGCTCAGCTAAGGCGCAGAGCCCACGGCCCGGCCGGAAACCAGGCTTGGCGGGCCTCCCGAGCCCAGGGTTGGAACCCTATCCAGCCCTGACCGGTCATAGCCTCGTTCAACAGATGAGGAAGTCGGGATGAAGTTGTCCGATAGTTTCAAATCGCGCTCCTTGCGTCCCAAGCGCCCGGGACGCTGGCGCTGGCGCTTCGCCGCTGCCCTGGCGGCGGTAATCGCCACCCTTGGCATTCTTTCCGCGATGGCCGGCGTCGCCGCGCTGTTGCGGCGCCAGCCCGCCGTTGGCGTGCTGCACATCGAGCCGGGTGCCGGCGCCGTGCTGCTGGTCATCGGCGTGCTGGGCCTGTGGCTGGGCGTGATGTTCTGGCGCACCGCCCGCCGCCGGGCACGCGGCCGCGAGGGCCTGAGCCTGTCGCCACGGCTGATGAAGAAGCGCAACTGACCTCCTGCAAGCGGATGCGCGAATTTCCGTAGGACGAACGTGATCCGCTACACTGCGCGGCTCTTCGAGGAGGTGCGCATGCAAGACGACGATTTTTCCCAGTTCGCCCGCGAGATGCGCGGCGTCAAGCGCATCACCGTGGACCAGGCCGATACCGGCAAGCCCAAGGCCGACCGCAAGCAGCTCAAGGAGCTGCGGCAGAACGCGACCGTGCGTGTCGAGAACATCCGGGTGGACGGCCTGTCGGACCAGTTCGTCATCGACGTCGGCCCCGAGGACGAGCTCTACTGGGCCCGCGACGGCGTCCAGGAAGGCCAGATGCGCAAGCTCAAGGCCGGCCAGATCGGCTTCGAGGGCAGCCTCGACCTCCACGGCATGAAGATCGAAAAGGCCCGCGAGACCCTTTGGGACTTCATCGCCGAAGCCACCCGTTTCGAAGTCCGCTGCATCCGCGTCACCCATGGCAAGGCCGCGCGCATCGACGGCAAGAGCCCGATGATGAAGAGCCACGTGAATACCTGGCTGCGCCAGCACCCGCAGGTGCTGGGCTTCGCCTCCTGCCTGCCGCGCCACGGCGGTACCGGCGCCATCTACGTGATGCTGCGCCGCACCATGCTCGAAGGCCGCGACGAGTAATCCAGCCGGGCAACGATTGGCGCCAGCCGGCCCGCCATATGGCGCCAACCGGCACTCCACCCTTGCCAGCCGGGGCCGCGCGCCCTACCCTGCGCCACGGTTCTCATATTTGTCATTGCCACAGGTAGATCCATGTCCCTGGAACAACACTACTCCGCGATCCTCAGCCAGCTCGGTGAGGACGTCACCCGCGAAGGTCTGGTCGACACGCCCAAGCGTGCCGCCAAAGCCATGCAGTACCTCTGCCGTGGCTACCAGCAGACGCTGGAGGAGATCGTCAACGGCGCCCTGTTCAGCTCCGACAACAGTGAAATGGTGCTGGTCAAGGACATCGAGCTCTACTCGCTGTGCGAGCACCACCTGCTGCCCTTCATCGGCAAGGCCCACGTCGCCTACATCCCCAACGGCAAGGTGCTGGGCCTGTCGAAGGTCGCGCGCATCGTCGACATGTACGCCCGCCGCCTGCAGATCCAGGAAAACATGTCGCGGCAGATCGCCGAGGCCGTGCAGCAGGTCACCGGCGCGCTGGGCGTGGCCGTGGTGATCGAGGCCAAGCACATGTGCATGATGATGCGTGGCGTGGAGAAGCAGAACTCGTCGATGGTCACCTCGGTGATGCTCGGCGAATTCCGCGAAAACGCCGCCACCCGCAGCGAGTTCCTCAGCCTGATCCGCTGAAGCGAACCACCGCGATGAAAAAACCGGCCCGCAGGCCGGTTTTTTTCTGAGCGCTTTTCGTGATCAGCGCGTGTAGTAACCCACCGCGACCATGTAGTGGCCGACCTTGCGCAGGAAGGCGTGCTTGTTCTCCACCCGGGTGGTCACAGGGTTGCGCCACTGGTATTCGAACTCCCCGTCCCCCTTGGCACGCGCCAGCTCCAGCATGGCAGGGCCGACCGGGTTGCCGCCCGGGTCCTTCAGCGAGGCGAAATCGGTGCCGACCATGCGGCTGTTGAAGCCGTGGGCGACGAACTTCGAGGTATCGAGATCGACGGCGAACACATAGAGATCGTCTTCGATGAAGCTGCGATCGAGTGAGTTGATCTTGCGGAAGGTGCCATCCGGGTCGGCTTCGACGGCCTGCACCGCCTTGTCCAGCATCGCCACCGCCCGCTCCGGCGTGGCGCGCGGCACGTAGTAGCCGGTGGCGATGAAGCGATCGCCGACCCGCTCGTAGTACACGTGCTTGTGCTCGGTGCGGCCATCGGCCCAGTTCTTCCAGCGATAGTCCGTCTGCTGCACCTTCCCGGTCGCGGGCTGGGCGAGCGTCTTGGCGAACTGCTCGCGCAGGGCGGGATCGAGCGTCGTCGACACATCGCGGCCGATCAGCACCACCGAAGGCCCGCCGCTGGCGAGCATGGTGCCGTTGCTGTCCACCACGAAGAGGTAGAGGTCACCATCTACGAACTCGCCCTGGCGGCTGAACGCCGCAAAGGCCTGGTCGCCCTCCTTCTTGTAATAGGCCACCGCCTTGGCCAGCAGCGCCTGGGCGCGCTTGGCTTCGCTCGGCGCAGTGGACTGTGCGGCAAACAGGGAAAATGCAGACGTCAGCAGGGAAACCAGCAACAGCGATTTCAACAGCGTTTTCATACCGATGAACCCCCAATGGCATGCCTTGTCGTTATGTAGCACTGAGCATAGATAGCCCCGGGGGGTTCGCGTCGGGGTTGGGCCGATTTCCCCGATGAATCAGCCGAAGAAGCGCTTCATCGAGCGCGACAGCCAGCCTCCCTGGCCCTGGTCGCGGGTCAGCTCCTGCATGCTGGATTTCACCGACTCCACGTAGTTGGCGTCATCGTTGCGGATGTGATTGAACAGCCAGCGCCCCAGCAGGCCCTTGAGCTCATCGGCCACGTCCTCGCCGGATTCGAAGCGCATGCGGTAGTCGGAAACCCGCTTGATGAACAGTTCGTGCACCTTCTTGTGGGCGCGGGTGAACTGGTAGCCGGAGTCCTCCAGCAGGGTCTCCTCGAAGGCGAAATGCGAAAGGGTGTAGTCGACCAGCTCCTCGATCACGCTGCCCAGCAGCGCCCGGTCGTGCTGCGCCTGTGCGTCGTGCAGCTGATTGATCATCTCGACGATACGCTTGTGCTGCGTGTCGATTACCTGAATCCCGGTATTGAGATCCTCCTGCCAGACCAGATAGGCCATCTTCCCCCCTCACTCGCCGGGCGACGACACTGCCTGCCACTCGCACCCGGCCACATCAGATCGACCGCATGCAGCCGGGCAAGGTTAGAGAGCGCGAAAAGAGATCGTCATGATGCGGGTCAAGTGAAATTGGCCTAAGCACATGATATTTAGAGTTTTTTAGACGAAAGTCGTATCGGACGAATTGCATAGCGCTCGTGTAGGAGCGCCCCATGGGCGCGATCGCGGGCATGGCCCGCTCCTACATTGTTTTCTGGGTGATTCCCCTTCGGGCCAGCGCAAGCGCTGTTCGCGATGAAGCCGCGTCCCGCGTTCGCGGGGATGACGCAGAGGAGCGCGAATCTCACCCCGTCACTCCCGCGAACGCGGGACAGCGCTTGCGCTGAACGCACTTCAGTGCGGCCCGAAGGGTGAGCGCAGCGAATAGACCAAAAGACAGTGGCTCCTACAAGGAAGATGCGCGGGCAGAAGCAAAAACGCCGCTTCACGGGAAGCGGCGTTTTCAGGTGCGGTGCGGGACGCTCAGTCCTGCATGGTCACATGCCGGGGATGGTCGGCCACCCGCGCCAGCCAGGCATTGATCGCCGGGAAGTTCGACAGGTCGAAGCCGCCCTGGTGCGCCACGTGGGTGTAGGCGTAGAGGGTGATGTCGGCGATGGAGTAGTTGTCACCTACCAGGTACGGCGTCTGCTCCAGCTGCTTCTCCATCACCTTCAGCGCCTTGTAGCCACCCTTGTGGCACGCGGCGTACTCCTCGCGGCGCTCCTCGGGCAGGCCGAGGTAGAACTCGATGAAGCGCGCCACCGCCACGTAGGGCTCATGGCTGTACTGCTCGAAGAACTGCCATTGCAGCACCTGGGTGCGCAGGCGCGGCTCGCTGGGCAGCAGGTCGCTACCGTCGGCGAGGAAGTTGAGGATGGCGTTGGACTCCCACAGGCAGGTGCCGTCTTCCAGCTCCAGCACCGGCACCTTGCCGTTGGGGTTCTTGGCCAGGAATTCGGCGGTCTGGGTCTCGCCCTTGAGGATATTGATATCGCGCCACTGGTAAGGCAGGCCGAGCAGGTGCAGGGCCAGTTTGACCTTGTAGCAGTTGCCGGAGAGTTGATCGCCGTAGACGGTGTACATGGTCGCTCCTTAGCTGGCGTTGGCGGTTTGGGCGTCGCGGATCACGGCGGCCAGGCGGCGCAGGCCCTCGCCCGCGCGCTCCGGTGCCACATGGCTGAAGTTCAGCCGCAGGTAGCCGGGGTTGGCATCCGGTTGGGTGAAGAAGGGCTCACCGGGCATGAAGGCTACGTTCTGCGCCAGGGCCGCGTCCAGCAGCGTGCGGGTATCCAGAGGATCTTTGAGCTTCAGCCAGAAGAACAGGCCTCCCTGCGGCACGTTCCACTCGGCCAGCCCGGCGAAGTGCTCCTCCAGCTGCGCCTGCATGGCGTCGCGGCGGATGCGGTAGAAATCGCGCAGCTCGGCCAGGTGGCCACGGTAGGCCTCGGTGCCGAACCACTGCAGCGCCTGCCACTGGCCGACGCGGTTGGTGTGCAGGTCGGCGGACTGCTTCAGGCGCAGCAGGTGCGGGAACAGGTCCGGGGTGGCGATCAAAAAGCCCACGCGCAGGCCCGGCAGCAGCGTCTTGGAGACGGTGCCGGTGTAGATCCAGCTGGCCTTCTTCAGGCGGCTGACCAGCGGGGTCGCGGCGCCGTCGTCGAACACCAGCTCGCGGTAGGGTTCGTCTTCGATCAGGGTCACGCCGAACTCGTCGAGCACAGCGGCGACTTCATCGCGGCGCTGCTCGCTGTAGCGCACGCCGGACGGATTCTGGAAGGTCGGGATCAGGTAGGCGAAGGACGGCTTGCTGGTCTCCAGCCGTTGGCGCAAGGCGGCCACGTCCGGGCCTTCGGCGCCCAGCGGCACGGTCAGGCAGTTCGCCCCGAACAGCTGGAATGCCTGCAACGCGGCGAGGTAGGTCGGCGCTTCGAGCAGCACTTCGGTGCCCGGATCGATGAACAGCTTGCTGGCCAGATCGAGCGTCTGCTGCGAGCCGCTGACGATCAGCACCTGGCTCGCCTCGCAGGGCACGCCCAGGCGCCGGGCTTCGGTGGCGATAGCCTCGCGCAGCGCCGGCTCGCCCTCGCTCATGCCGTACTGGCCCATGCTCTTCGGCATCGCGTCCCAGTCCACCTTCGGCAACATGGCCTCGGCAGGCAGTCCGCCGGCGAAGGACATCACTTCCGGACGCTGCGCCGCGGCAAGGATTTCACGAATCAGGGAGCTTTTCAGACGGGCAATGCGTTCGGAGAAGGCCATGAGGTCACCGGTAGCGTCAGCACGGAAGAATGAGTCAAACTGCTTGACCGAAGCTACGACGCCCAGGACGGATACGTCAATATGCCTGACCTAATAAAAAGCGCACTTCAGCTCCAGGCCATCGAAGCCTTCTTCTACAGTTACCGGGCCTTCACCGCGAAGCCCGACGAGATGCTCGCCCGCCGTGGACTGAGCCGCGTCCACCACCGCATCCTGTTCTTCATCGCGCGCAAGCCGGGCCTGAGCGTCAGCCAGTTGCTGGCCGCCCTGGGC
The DNA here is from genome assembly GCF_009189165.1 of Pseudomonas sp. SCB32. NCBI lineage: Bacteria > Pseudomonadati > Pseudomonadota > Gammaproteobacteria > Pseudomonadales > Pseudomonadaceae > Pseudomonas > Pseudomonas sp. SCB32. Next base: position 2,229,367 of record NZ_CP045118.1, on the reverse strand, counting down.
GTGACCAAGCAGGCGCTGAATACCCCGCTGCGCCAACTGCTGGAAATGAGCCTGATCCGCAGCGAAGCGGCCGACAGCGACAGGCGCAAGCGCCTGCTGGAACTGACAGCCGAAGGCAGCAAGCTGGAAAAGGCCCTGCGCCGCGAACAGGACCGGCTGTTGCAGCGTGCCTTCAGCGAGGCCGGCGAGGACGCGGTCAGGGGCTGGATGGCGGTGAACCAGGCCATCGCCCATCCGCAGGAGCGGGACTAACCCGCCGCGCTTTCCAGCTCCCGCGCACCGCGCAGGAACATCAGCGCCAGCGGGATGGCGCCGGCCATCGCCAGCAGCGTGCCGGGCACGAACAGGATGACCGTCGCCAGGCAGCCGCCGACCACCACGTCGAACCAGCCCATCACCTTCACGGAAGGGTAAGGCAGCGGGATCTTCAGCACCCGGATGCCATACCAGAGCTGGGCGATGCCGCTGGGCAGGAACATCAGCAGGAACACCAGGGTCGCGGCGCTGTGGACTTCGTTGAACTCGACGTCGAACACCATGCTGTGGAGCTGCATCAGCACCGCCAGGGCAATCGAGATCGCCATCGGCCAGCGCAGGCCACGGGCGCCGAAGCGATCCTCCAGGAAGCGGGTGCAGCGCCAGGTCAGGAAGCAGCCGAGCAATACGCTCAGCACGCTCATCCAAACCTCCAGTTGCGGAACGGTCGCAAAGCCCGGCAGGCGATTGACGATCGACATCCCCAGCAGCACCAGCTCGGTCAGCAGCAGCGCCAGGCACAACCCCGCGAGCACCCGCAAACCGCCGGCACTCCAGCGCCCATGCAGGAAAGGCTCCGGCGCCCGTGCGTCCACCAGCTCCACCTTCGGGGCGGCGTAAGGGTTCTGCTCCATGGACCGTTGGCTCCAGGCTGACGATGGAGGTGCAACATACTTCGCCAAGGCGGCGCGTGCCACCGCGACTGTACGGCCCACTCGGCCACTGGCTGTTACGGGACAGCCTCCGTTACCGGGATTAGTCTGCAAGCACAGTCAGCTTGCACAAGAACAAGACCGGTATTCCGTCATGCCCTTCGAACTCCTCGGCGCCTTCGTGCTGTTCGCCTTCGTCACCTCCATCACCCCCGGCCCCAACAACATGATGTTGCTGGCCTCGGGCGTGAACTTCGGCATCCGCCGCACCATCCCGCACATGCTCGGCATCAGCATCGGCTTCCTGCTGCTGGTGGTCGCCGTGGGCACCGGGCTGCACCAGCTGTTCGAGCGCTTCCCAGCGAGCTACCAGGCGCTGCGCTACGCCGGCGGCGCCTACCTGCTTTACCTTGCGTGGAAGATCGCCCGCGCCGGCGCTCCCGAGGCGGCCGGCGAGAACAACGCCAAACCGATGAGCTTCCTCCAGGCCGCCGCCTTCCAGTGGATCAATCCCAAGGCCTGGGTCATGGCGGTGGGCGCCATCGCCACCTACTTGCCGCCCGACGCCTTCATCAGCAACGTGATCCTCCTGGCCACCCTGTTCGCCGTGGTCAACCTGCCCAGCGTGGGCGTCTGGACGATCATCGGCAGCCTGTTGCGGCGCTGGCTGGAAGACCCGCTGCGGCTGCGCCTGTTCAATCTCGGCATGGCGGCCCTGCTGGTCGCCTCGCTCTATCCTTTGCTCTCCAGCACCTGATGGAAGTTCGTGCATGACTGACACCACTCCCGCCTCCGCGCCGCTGCGCCCGCTGGCCGACTCCTCCCCCGCCGCCATCGTCGCCGGCTTCGTTGCCATGCTCACCGGCTACACCAGCTCGCTGGTGCTGATGTTCCAGGCCGGCCAGGCAGCCGGGCTTTCCACCGCGCAGATTTCCTCGTGGATCTGGGCGCTGTCCATCGGCATGGCGCTGACCACCATCGGCCTGACCCTGCGCTACCGCACGCCCATCGTCATCGCCTGGTCCACCCCCGGCGCCGCGCTGCTGATCAGCAGCCTGCCCGGCGTGCCCTATGGCGAGGCCATCGGCGCCTTCATCGTGTGTGCCGCGCTGATCACCCTGTGCGGCGTCACCGGCAGCTTCGACCGCCTGATGCGCCAGGTGCCCGGCTCGCTGGCCGCCGCCCTGCTGGCCGGCGTGCTGTTCCGCATCTGCGTGGAAATCCTCCACGCCGCCGAACAGCAAACCCTGCTGGTGGTGGCGATGTTCCTCAGCTACCTGCTGGCCAAGCGCCTTTCGCCGCGCTACGCGGTGTTCGCCGCGCTGCTGGTGGGCGTCGCCCTCGCCGGCTTCCTCGGCCTGCTCGATTTCAGCCACTTCCAGCTCGAAGTGGCGCGTCCGGTATGGACCACGCCAAGCTTCTCCCTGGCCGCCACCATCAGCATCGCGATTCCGCTGTTCATCGTCGCCATGGCCTCGCAGAACATGCCGGGGCTGGCCGTGTTGCGCGCCGACGGCTACCAGGTGGCGGCCTCGCCGCTGATCTCGGTAACCGGCATCGCCTCGCTGCTGCTGGCACCCTTCGGCTCCCACGGCATCAACCTGGCAGCCATCAGCGCGGCCATCTGCACCGGCCCGGAAGCCCACGAGAACCCGCGCAAGCGCTACACCGCCGCGCTCTGGTGCGGGCTGTTCTACGGCGTGGCCGGCATCTTCGGCGCCACCCTGGCCGCGCTGTTCGCCGCGTTGCCCAAGGCACTGGTGCTGTCCATCGCGGCGCTGGCCCTGCTCGGTTCCATCACCAACGGCCTGACCAACGCCATGGCCGAAGCGCGCCAGCGCGAAGCGGCGATGGTCACCTTCCTGGTCACCGCCTCGGGCTTCACCCTGTTCTCCGTGGGCTCGGCCTTCTGGGGACTGGTGGCGGGCCTGCTGACACAGCTGGTGCTGAACTGGCGCCGCGCGCCCTGAACTGGGTCGACGATGCTTCGGATTGCAACGTCGGGACTCACGAGCCGGCTCGCTGCCTTGTAGCAGCGAGCTTGCTCGCGAACCACCCAGCAACGGAGTTGCCGGGAAGTCCTTCGCGGACAAGGTCCGCTTGTACCCTGTTTGCTGGGTGATCCCCTTCGGGACAGCACTTGCGCTGGCCGCACTTCAGTGCGCCCGAAGGGTGAGCGCAGCGAATAGCCCAGAAGACAGTTGCTCCTACGGTGAAGATCCCTGCGGATCGCCGCGCTGCTGAGCCGTTCTTCGTAGGAGCCACTGTCTTCTAGGCTCCCGCATTCGCGGGAGTGACGGTGTTATGCACCGCTCTCCACCCTCGTCATCCCCGCGAACGCGGGACGCGGCTTCATCGCGAACAGCGCTTGCGCTGGCCCGAAGGGGAATCACCCAGAAAACAATGCAGGAGCGGACTTCGTCCGCGATGAAGCACGAGCACTGTAGCAATAAGCCACCCGTCACGCCTCTGGAGCGGCTCCAGCAGTAGTGGCCATCAACCGCTGCTGCAACCGCCAGAGGAACGCCGTTTCATAGGCAACGCGCTGGCAGCCTCCCTCCTGCTTGTCGCGGCCGATGAAGAGCGCGATCCACAGGCTGGATTTATGGTGTTCGCCGAACCAGCGCTCGACCCGTTGAACGGCCTCGTCCATGGCGCCCTGACAGTCCTCCGGCCAGTCCAGGCTAAAGCCGGGCTGGCCATCGGCGGACGGCACATGGGTCCAGAACGCGCGGGGGAGTTCGGGTAGTTCGTGTCCCATTGACTGACTCCTTGTGTGCCACGCCCGAGCGGCGCGGCCACTGAATGACTGGAATGCCAAAGGATCGCCAGGCAAGCCGCGCCCGGCGATCTGCCGCAAGCCTCAGGCGAATGCGAGCGACGCCGGGGGGCGGCGAATTGGACTAGTCAATGGAAGGGAAACGGGTGAGGTTCGCGGGCGGTGCCCGGGGGTAAAAGCGGGGTAATGCATACTCGTATCTCCTGCAAAGAGTTAGAGCCGCCCCAATCTTTCCACGGATAAGGAGGCGAGCCGCGCAAGGGTGGAAATACCGGCTTTGCAGGAACCCCGGCCGGGCCGAAGCCCGCCTTGCACGGCCCGCCATAGATAGCAATCGACGGGCACAAAAAAGCGCCAGTCGAACCACCATGGCGCTACCGCGCCTGCAAAGAAAACACCGGGTTTCCACGCCCAGGTCACGACAACCGTCGCGACCCGGAGACCTTACCGGCGGCCATGCAGGCGCAGCAACGCGGCATGCTACAGGCTCTTCCGATGCCTGTGCAGGACGCTTCCTGAGTACCTTGTCGCATTTGCGTAGGATGAAGCCGGCTCGGCAACCGCCTGGAATTCATTGGTAGGAAAGCGTGTAGGTGGCCACGGCATTGGCCTCACCGGGACGCACCGTAGTCGCCGTCTTGATGTAGTTGGCCGTGAAGGGAATGGTCAGCACGCCGTTGGGTGAGGCACCGACGGAAATCTGGTTGGTGTTGCCCGCCGCAGAAGAGTCCGGGCCGAAGCGTACCGGAGAGCCATTTCGCCGGATCTGAATCCCCACCCCCTTTGCCTGGACCAGGCTGGGGCTGAGCGTGAGGGTATCGGAGGTATTGCCCAGGTTATTGGCGTCACTGAGCGTCATGAAGACGTTCACCCCCGTATTGCAATTGAGTCGGACGTTGAAGCTCGCATTGCCGTCCGTAGTGCCTACTGGCCCCTGGAGTTTTGACGAGCTGGTGATGGCCAGATTCACCGGAATGTTCACCGAGCCGGCATCCACCGAGCAGGTCTGCGCCGTTATGCTGGTGCTGGTGATCTTGATGGCAGCCTTAGGCGTGGTGGAGCTTCCGGAACTCTTCTCGGTGATGAATTGCTCACCAACAGTCATGGCGGGCAATACCCCGGTACTGATCGCGTCCCCCGTGGCCACCAGCCGGCCAGATGCAAAGGTCCCATAGGACGTTACCGCGGCCTTGAGCAGGTCCATGGTTGTAGCCTCCGCTGCCATCCATGCACCACCGGCGTCCTTGATGGACAGTATCAACCCTACGCCGGACACCGACGTGGAAAATACGGCATAACTGACCCCACCATCGGTGACTCGTTTTCCGGTGGGAGTCAAAATGGCACGCGCCTGCGTATAGACAGTAGATGCATCGTTGTAGGTGCAACCATTTTCTGTGACCACGCTGCCGACCGTAATCCAACTGGTCAGCGGAGTGCCCAACGACCGGTCACGGGGAGCTGTAATAGTGGCTGGTAGATTCAGAGTCATGCCTGTTACCGCCGTGCACGTTACCTTCGCGAGTGCCACCGGCAGGTGCAATAGCAATAGCGCGCTGACCATCAGCAATCTCACGACAGACATCGACCGCACAATCATGACCGCTCTCCTTCTCCCGATTGGCCGTCATGGCCAAATGGTTCATTACTCACAGGCTTGATGAAGGGTTTCCATTTGCTCGCCGGACGCCCCGCCCACTCGGGGAGTCGCCTGGTAGTGAATAGCGCATTGCCGACCGTCATCCAACGGAACATGCAGTTCGCCAGCGTCCTTCTCTACACGGACGAAGATCTTGCCGCCCTGCCCGACTACGCCGACTTCCTGGTTTTTCTCATCGTAGACACTGGCGCCGAAGGGCAGCGGGCTACCGTCGCCTTGGCGGCTCTGGATCAGCAGCGCGTGGCCGGTAACCGCTTCGAACTTGACCAGCATGACCGAGCCGCTGCGCGGTACGACTTCCTGCGTGGTGCTCTTGAGTTCGACATCGTCGGACAGGCCCTTGGGGTCCAGCTCCAGGGTGTTCACGCGGTAGGCCGTCAGGTACGGCACCACGGCCTGGCCCTGGCCATCGAGCTTGACGTTACTGGCATTGCTGACCTGGGCACCGGCTGCACCGGGGGCGTCGATGATGGCGATGCTGTCGCCCAGGCTCTGGCCGAAGGTGATGCCATTGGGATGGGCGACCACTGATCCGGCGATGCCGGCCGAGACCTGACGGTAGTCGCTGCCCTGGCTCACGGAGCCATTGAGAGTGCCATAGGAGTCACGGTACTGGGCATTGCCGCCCAGGCTTGCGGCGCTCTGGCCGTCAGCTGGGCTGTCGTAGGCGCTGGTGATGCCGTAGTTGATCTGGCCGTCCTTGCCGGCGGTGCCGCTCAGGGTGCTCTGCAGGTTGCTGGCGCCACTGCTGCTATGGCTGACGCTGCTGGTGAGGTACGGGCGATTGCTGCCGGCCGAACCGATGGGCAGGGAGACGCTGAGCAGTACCTGGTTCTCGGAACCGCCGAAGGCGTCCTGGGTGCGGGAGGCGCTGACGGATGCGCTGCCCCAGTTCCAGCTGTGGTTGTAGCCGGCCTGGAACTGGGTATCGGAGCCAGTGTCGTTCCAGTAGTTCTGCACAGAACCGCTGACGAACAGGTATCCACGCCCGATGTTCTGGCTGACGTTGATCTCACTGCGACTGCGGGCGCGGTGGATGGCGTCGGCACCGCCGTTCTGGTCGCCAAACGCCTGAAGTTGGTCACGGGCGTTCAGGGCATCGTTGAGGCCGAAATAGCCATCGGTGGAGTAGCGGTAGGACGCAACCGTGAAGTTGGTGCCGGTGCTCTCGAGGATCTTGTTGTAGCTGATGCGCACCGAGCGGCCGCTGTACTGCTGCCCCTCCAGGTCTGTGCTGGCCTGGGTCAGGTCCGCGCCGAAGGCGCCGTACTCGGTATTGAGCACGCCACCCAGGAGCGCGGAGGTGTAGCCGTCGGAGATCGAACTGCCGGTGTAGGCGGTGATGCTGTTGGTGATGCCGCGCTGGTAGGTGGCCTGGGCGACGTAGGGGCTGTAGCCATAGGTGAGGTCCCGCACCTGGCCGACGCTTGCGGTGTAGCGCGAGACGCCGGGGCGCAGGGAGCGGGCCACCGAGGAGAACGGCACGGTGAAGTGGCTTTCCTGGCCGCTGGCTTCGGTCACGGTGACGTCGAGGTCGCCGTTGTCGCTGGTGGGATTGAGGTCACTAATCTCGAAGGCGCCGGGGGCAACGGTCTCCTCGTGGATGATGTAGCCGTTCTGGCGAATGGTGACGCGGGCGTTGGTGGCGGCGATGCCACGCACGACCGGCGCGTAGCCGCGCTGGGAGTCAGGCAGCATGCGGTCGTCGCTATTCAGACGCACGCCACGCATGGGGACCGAGTCGAACAGATCGCCATCGGTATAGGCATCGCCGAGGGTCAGTTGGGAGCGGAGGGCGTCGACGTCGCGCTGGGCGAAGGTGGCGAGGTTCTGCAGGGACTTGCCGTCCTGCCCCCAGTTGAGCGACGAGCGCTGGCGCAGGCGCCAGTCGCCCAGGTTCAGCCCGCCGTTGAGGCTGGCATAGGCGGTCTGCTGGTCGCTGCCCTGGCTGCTGCTCTGGTAGCCGTTGAGGTTGTAGTCGAGGAAGCCGGCATTGACGCCACGGTCCCAGCGCTCGGGGCTGACGTAGCCACGCGGGTTGCGGCGCAGCATGGCCTGGGGAATGCTCAGGTCCAACCGCTGCTCGCCGACATCGACGCTGGCACTGGCGCCTTCGATAAGGCTCGCCAGGTCAAGGCAGTCGCCGGTCAGTTTGTCCTGCGGCAGTTGGTCGAGCTTGACGCCGAACTGCTCCAGCTGGAGGCGCGAGAAGCAGGCTTTGCCATGGCCGGGCTGGTCGCCAGCGACAAAGTGGATGTCCTGAGGACCGAGCGGCGTTCCATTGAGCTGCACGGCCAGGTTGTAGACACCCGGCTCGACCAGGTTGCTTTCACGAAAGCGCGACAGGTTCATCGAACGCGCACCCTGCCCCCAGAGCATGTCGCTCTCGAAGTTGGCCACTTCACCGTCATCCGGCCCCGCCAGTGCCAGGCCGCAGCAAAGGCCGCTCAACAGGCAGACGGCCAGTGCCAGCGGCTTGAGCTGGAAGGCGCTGGGCTTGCGTGATTGGAGGTGACGTACGCTGTTCATGATTGAGCCTCGTGGGTGTCCTGTGGACGGCCCCTGTTCTCGGGCATAAACGGGCTCCTCCCGGCGCCTTGGCGGGTGTCCAGAAAGAGCGATGTCAGAAGAGGTCTAAGCGGGTATGACCGCTCGGATCAGGGCGACGTGATCCGGATGCGCCTGGCGAATCTTCGCCGTGGGCCTGGAAGCGGAGCGCCGGATGACACCTGTGGCGCTGCGTCATCGGTGGTGGTGATCAACAGCTTTTCCATGGCTTGAACCCCTGGTTCGAAGTGGTCCCCGTCTGGCGGGCCAGTGCGGATGCGATGGGTTCAGTTTCTGCCTGACGTGCGATTCGCCCTACCGTACTTTCCCGACACGCGTGTAGGAATTCGCCAAATAGTTAGCTTGCTATCTGCAAGGACAGGAACGGCCCGCATTTTCACGGTGCGTGTTGGGGCCGTTATCCAGAGAGAGGGCCGGCACCTGTTGCGGGTGCCGGACTCAGGAGGGATCAGTGCGGGAAGATCAGGGTTTCAGGGGCTGGGAGTGCTCGATCATTGCACCCAGGTCGCTGACGCTCGTGTAGGCCACCTTGGCGCCCGAAGCGAGGGCAGCAGCGCTCTTGAGCGGCAGCACCTTGCGTTCGCCGGGAGCGAGCATGCTGGAGTTGATGTCGAGGGACGGGCTGACGGTCTGCCCGCCTCCGCTGACGCTGACCTTGCCCAGGGAGACGTAGTACGGGCTGTCATTGCGGCACTCCAGTGCCCACTCGGCACCCTTCTGCTGTAGGCGCCATTGCAGTTGCTCGGCCGCGGCAGTGGGGTTGCCCGGTAATCCTGCTGGGCGATAAAAGAGCTTCAGGCGGCTGCGGAAGGCGATCTTCAACTTGTTCTGCCCTTCGGCCGACGCCGGCGGAACCTCCAGCACGTTGAGCCAGAACAGTGATTCCTTGTCTTGCGGCAGACTCTTCTGCCCGGTGTAGCGGACGCGCAGCGCCTGCCCCTTGCTCGGGTCGATCCGCGCGATGGGCGGGGTGAGCACGAAAGGTGCGGCGGAGGTATCGGGTGTCGCCTGGACGTTGCCTTCGTCGATCCACGACTGCACCAGCATGGGCGACTGGCCGTCGTTGCTGAGTTTGACCGTTACTTCTCGCTGGGCCGCATCGTAGACCACGCGGGTTCCCGTAATCACGATGGAGGCCTGCGCTTGACCGATCATCAGGCAGGCCGCCATCAGCAGCCCCCATGCACGACCACCGAGCAAACTACGTTTCATGTGAACCTCGCGTTGAAAGTGACGATCCAGACTACGCGAGGGCAGACCGTTGCGGTCGCCCTCGCGCTGCATTGCCGGTATTGCGCCGGTTTTACGAGTAAACGTTGGAGCTTTACGGGTAAACGATCGAGTAGGTCACGCTGGACTTAACTTCGCCTGCACTCGGGGTGGCGGAGTTGGAGTAGTACTTCACGGTGAAGGGCATGCTGGCGCCGGCACCAGAGATATTAGTGAATGCCGAAGCCGGTGCAGCACCCAGTTGCAGGGCCGAGCCGTTGCGGAAGATCGCCAGATCGACTTCCGGTGCGCCGCTGCCGGTGTTCTTCAGGCGGCCCAGGGAAGTGACGTTGGCACCCGGTTCGAAGAAGACCGCCACACCCGGGTTGCCGCTGACTTCGCTGCCAGTGCAACCGGAAAGGTCGATGGTGAAGTTGGTATCGCCACCGGTGGTGCCGACGCCGGCCAGGGAAGTCTTGGAAACAGTCGGCAGAGTGATGGTGCCATCACCGGTGCCAGCACCGTTGATCTTGATGGTGCAGGTAACGTCCTGGACCTTGCCGTTGAAGTTGATGGTGCCGTCGGAGGCCTGGGCCTGATGAGCAGAAGCAACCAGGGCAGCCAGGGTAGCGAGGGAGATCAGGGACTTTTTCATTTGGCGAGATTCCTACATGAGTGAGTGGGCCTCCTGCACCGGTATTAGTGGAGGAGATGGCCAAATTCTGGTCTCGTGCGGGATATCGCCCTACCGTAAAGTCCTTATCAGCCTGTAGGAAATTTCTACTTATCCAGCGGTCGCGGAGGAATCCACGCTCACAGGAGTTCACCGAACCACAGCGCCCATCTGTAGGAGCGCGCCATGCGCGCGATCGCGGACAAAGTCCGCTCCTATAGAGGGACTTCCAGCCTCAGGCCGGCGCCTGCTCCGGCGCGGCCTTCACCACGTCACGGCTCACCCACCAGCCGAAGATGGCGGCGGTAAAGAACATCAGCACACCGTAGATGGCGGCCGGGATCGCCATGGTCTTGTTGTTCAGCAGCATGGGGCTGAGCGCCAGGGCGATGGCAAGGGTGCCGTTGTGGATGCCGATCTCCATGCCGATGGCCACCGCCTGCGGCTTGGGCAGCTTGAGCAGGCGCGGCACCCAGTAGCCGACGGCGAGGCTGAGCAGGTTGAAGCACAGCGCCGCCGCACCAACGATGGGTGCATAGGCGACGAAGGTCGGCCAATCCTTGGCCACCGCCAGGACGATGATCACCAACAGCAACAGCGCGGAAAGAATCTTCACCGGCTTCTGCAACGCCGCCGCCACGCGCGGCAACTGGCGGCGGATGAGCATGCCGATGGCTACCGGACCGAGAACGATGATGAACACCTGCACCACCTTGCCGAACTGCAGCGGGATGGTCTGGCCGTCGTCCATGAAGTACAGCAGCGACAGGTTGACGATCAGCGGCATGGTGAGGATGGCGATCACCGAGTTCACCGCGGTCAGCGTGATGTTCAACGCCACGTCGCCGTGGGCCAGGTGGCTGTAGAGGTTGGCGGTAGTGCCGCCGGGCGCCGCGGCGAGCAGCATCATCCCCACGGCCAGCGCGGCCTCCAGGGCGAAGCCAATGGTGATCAGGAAGCACGCCAGCGGCAGCAGGATGATCTGGCAGACCAGCCCGATCACGACCGGCTTGGGATAGCGCACGACACGGACGAAATCGGCAATCGTCAGGGACAGGCCGAGGCCGAGCATGATGATGCCCAGGGCGATGGGCATGAAGAGGGTCAGCAAGGGATCGTTGGTCATTGTCATTATTCTCCAACTGAAGTCGGCCGATTCTTTCGGCCATGACTGCGCTTGTAACTGGCCTTGCGGGCCAAAACCACTTCTTCCTGTAACAGAATGCGAAATCTTGTAGCGAACTGGTTGGGATCGTGCGGACAAGCATCTGTAGGAGCGCGCCATGCGCGCGATCGCGGGCATGGCCCGCTCCTACAGGTGCCCCATGGAAATGGTGGTGAGGGGCAGCCCGAACACGGGACTCTCCCCGGACGATCAGATCGCCGTCGCCCCACCATCCACCGGCAACGCCACACCAGTCGTGAAACCGGCGTTGTCGCTGCACAGGTAAAGCACGGCAGCGGCGATTTCCTCGACGCGGCCAACGCGCCCCACCGGGTGCATGGCGGCAGCGAACTCGGCTTTCTTCGGGTCCGCTTCGTAGGCGCGGCGGAACATGTCGGTGTCGATCACCGCCGGGCAGACGGCGTTGATGCGCACCTTCTTCTTCGCGTATTCGATGGCGGCGGACTTGGTCAGGCCGATCACCGCGTGCTTGGAGGCGGCGTAGATGCTCATCTTCGGCGCGGCGCCCAGGCCGGCCACGGAAGCGGTGTTGACGATGGCGCCGCCACCCTGGGCGAGCATCACCGGAATCTGGTGTTTCATGCACAGCCAGACGCCCTTCACGTTGACGCCCATGATGGCGTCGAACTCGCTTTCCTCGCCTTCCGCCAGCCTGCCCTTCTCGATCTCGATGCCGGCGTTGTTGAAGGCGTAGTCCAGGCGGCCATACGCCGCCACGGTGCCCTCGACCAACGCCTTGACCTCGGCATCGCGGGTCACGTCGCAGCGGATGAAGGTGGCGTCGCCGCCAGCCGCGCGGATCAACTCGACGGTGGCCGCGCCGCCTTTGGCATCGACGTCGGAGACCACGACCTTCACGCCCTGCTGGGCGAAGGCTTGGGCGGTGGCGCGGCCAATGCCGTTGCCGGCACCAGTGACCAGGGCGACCTGGCCGGAAAGCAGCTGACTCATGAGAAAACCTCGAAATGGTGTGCCGGTGCAGTCTAGCCAGCGCTCCAGCGGCGCGAAGCACTATCAGGCGGGGCGACGTCACGGCATCCACCGCGATGATGATTACGCCGAACCCTGATCACTGGAGCCGATGGGTGAACATTCCTCCGGCGCACGGAACTTGCCCCGGCGCGACACGCGGACTATCACCTAATGCTCTCCCCTCCTTGAGTTCGCTGCCATGACCGCCCAGATCAATCGCCAGTTCCAGCTCGCCAAGCGCCCGGTCGGCGCCGCCACCCGCGACACCTTCGCCTATGTGGAAACCCCGGTCGGCGAGCCCGGCCCCGGGCAGATCCTGGTGAGAAACCAGTACCTGTCGCTGGACCCGGCCATGCGCGGCTGGATGAACGACGCCAAGTCCTACATCGCCCCGGTGGCCATCGGCGACGTGATGCGCGCCCTGGGCGTGGGCCAGGTGATCGGCTCGCAGCACCCGGACTACAAGGTCGGCGACGAAGTGAACGGCGCACTTGGCGTGCAGGACTACTTCCTCGGCGAACCCAAGGGCTTCTACAAGGTGGACAGCCAGCGCGCCCCGCTGCCGCTGTACCTGTCGGCGCTGGGCATGACCGGTATGACCGCCTACTTCGGCTTCCTCGACGTCGGCCAACCCCAGGCAGGTGACACCGTGGTGGTCTCCGGCGCAGCCGGCGCGGTGGGCAGCGTGGTCGGGCAGATCGCGAAGATCAAAGGTTGCCGGGTGGTCGGAATCGCCGGCGGCGCCGACAAGTGCCGCTACCTGGTGGAGGATTTGGGCTTCGACGGCGCCATCGATTACAAGGCCGAGGACATCCATGCCGGCCTCAAGCGTGAGTGTCCCAAAGGCGTGAACGTGTTCTTCGACAACGTCGGCGGCGACATCCTCGACGCCGTGCTGGCTCGCCTCGCCCCCAGGGCGCGGGTGGTGATCTGCGGCGCGATCAGCCAGTACAACAACAAGGAAGCGGTACGCGGCCCGGCCAACTACCTCTCGCTGCTGGTCAACCGCGCGCGCATGGAGGGCATGGTGGTGATGGACTACGCCAGCCGCTTCCCCGAGGGTTTCAAGGACATGGCCACCTGGATCGCCGAGGGCAAGCTGAAGTCGAAGGAAGACATCGTCGAAGGGCTGGAAACCTTCCCCGAAACCCTGGCGAAGCTGTTCAGCGGGGAGAACTTCGGCAAGCTGGTGCTGAAGGTCTGACGCCGAGCCCTTGTAGGAGCGAGCTTGCTCGCGAACCGCGCTCTGCCGATACCTTGGCGTGAGCGCCCAGACTGATCGCGGACAGAGTCCGCTCCTACGAAAAGCTATCCAGACCCCGCGCCGACCTGCTCCCTTAGAAGCGACTGTATTTTGGGCTCCCGCGTTCGCGGGAGTGACGATGTCATGCACCGCTCTCCGCAATCGTCTTCCCCGCGAACGCGGGGATCCAAAAAGCAATGCAAGAGCGGAGCTTCTCCGCGAAATCCCGGCGAAGCCGGGACAGCCGTTGTGGCCGGCCTGGCGGCCGGATCACGGATAAGATCCGCTCCTACGGGAGCCCGCCGTACCCACACCGCTCTTAAGGTGTATCGGCATACAACCGTATGCCCTACGGCGCTGGACGGTTCGCGAGCAAGCTCGCTCCTACAATCATGACCTCCCCTCACTCGCAGCCTTCGCCCCCCATCTCACTGATTTTCGACAAGCCTCGAGGCCTCAATCCATCTAAGCTTGCCCCTTGGTCGTCCCCAAGGAAGATTCACCGATGCCCCTCGCTCGCTGGCTGCCCGGTCTGAACAGCCTGTTGCACTATCGCCGTGACTGGCTGAGCCGCGATGTCCAGGCTGGCCTGTCGGTCGCCGCGGTGCAGATTCCCACCGCCATTGCCTATGCGCAGATGATCGGCTTCCCCGCCCAGGTCGGGCTTTATGCCTGCATCCTGCCGATGCTGATCTACGCCCTGGTGGGCAGTTCGCGGCAGTTGATGGTCGGCCCGGACGCCGCCACCGCCGCCATGGTCGCCGCGGCCATCACGCCGCTGGCGGCCGGCGATCCGCAACGTCTGCTGCAGCTGTCGATGATCGTCGCGGTGATGGTCGGCGCGCTGTCCATCGCCGCCGGTTTCGCCCGCGCCGGGTTCGTCGCCAGCTTCCTTTCGCGGCCCACGCTGGTGGGCTATCTCAACGGCATCGGCCTGAGCCTGATCGCCGGCCAGCTCGGCAAGCTGCTGGGCTACCACAGCGAGACCAGCGGCTTTCTGCGCGGCCTGATCGCGCTGCTGCGCAACCTTGAGGCCACCCACCTGCCAACGCTGGCCCTGGGCAGCGCCACGCTGCTGCTGATGATCACCCTGCCGCGTGTCTATCCGAAGATCCCCGGTGCCCTGGTCGGCGTGCTGTTCGCCACCCTGGCGGCGGCGCTGCTGGGGCTCGACCAGTACGGCATCAAGCTGCTCGGCGAAGTGCCCCAGGGCCTGCCTACGCTGACCCTGCCGCACACCAGCATCGAGGAGATGGGCAGCCTGTTCCGCGATGCCATGGGTATCACCATCATCAGCTTCTGCAGCGCCATGCTCACCGCGCGCAGCTTCGCCGCCCGCCACGGCTACAGCATCGACGCCAACCATGAGTTCATGGCGCTGGGCATAGCCAATATCGGTGCCGGGATATCCCAGGGCTTCGTGATCAGCGGCGCAGACTCGCGCACCGCGGTGAACGACATGGTCGGCGGCAAGAGCCAGATGGTCGGGGTGGTCGCCGCCCTGGTGATCGGCCTGATCCTGCTGCTGTTCAGCAAACCGCTGGGCTGGGTGCCGGTGCCGGCGCTGGGTGCGGTGCTGCTGATGGCGGGCTGGGGCCTGATCGACTTCAAGGCCCTGCGCGGCTTCTGGGACCTGAGCCGGTTCGAGCTCGCCCTGTGCGTGCTGACCACCGTGGGCGTACTCAGTGTCGGCGTGCTGCCGGGCATCTTCGTCGCCATCATGCTTGCCCTGCTGCGCCTGCTCTATCTCACCTATCGCCCGCACGACGCGGTGATGGGCTGGGTGCACGGCATCGACGGCCAGGTGGAGGTGGAGCAGTACCCCAACGCCCATACCCTGCCGGGCCTGGTGATCTATCGCTTCGATGCGCCGCTGCTGTTCTTCAATGCCGACTACTTCAAGCAGCGCCTGCTGGAAGTGGTGGCCGAGGCGCACCAGCCGCGTGCGGTGCTGCTCAACGCCGAGGGCATCCTCAACCTGGACATCAGTGGCCTGACGACCCTGCGCGAAGTGCAGCAGACGCTCAATGCCCAGGGCGTGCACCTGTCCCTCGCGCGGGTCACCGGCGAGACGCTGGCGATGCTCGTGCGCTCCGGCGCGCTGGGCGAAGTGAAGCCGCCGCTGGTGTTCAGCTCGGTGCGCGCCGGGGTCAACGCCTACAAGCGCTGGCACCGGCAGCGCAAGGCGCAGAACACCTGGGAGCAGCACTTACAACCGAAACTGCCCGACCAGCCCCTGTAGCTCACGGCTGAGCTGCGCCAGCTCGACGCTGGACGAAGCGGTGGATTCCATGGCCTGAGCCGACTCGTCGGCAATGCCACGGATGCTGGTGACGCTGCGGCTGATTTCCTCGGCCACCGCGCTCTGCTGTTCGGACGCGGCGGCGATCTGCTGGTTCATCTGGTGGATCACCGCCACCGCCGAGGCGATGGTGCCCAGCGCCGCTTCGGTCTGCACCGCATCGCCCACGGTCATTTCCACCAGCGCATGGCTACGCTGCATGCGTTGCACCGAGGTGGCGGCGTCGCTCTGCAGGGCTGAGATCAGGCTTTCGATCTCGGACGTGGATTGCTGGGTGCGCCGCGCCAGCGCCCGCACCTCATCGGCGACCACGGCGAAACCTCGCCCCTGCTCCCCTGCCCGCGCGGCCTCGATGGCGGCGTTGAGGGCCAGCAGGTTGGTCTGCTCGGCAACGCTCTTGATCACGTCGAGCACGCTGCCGATGTTCTGGCTCTCGCGGCCGAGCTGCTCGATGCTCTGGGTGGCGGTACGCACCGCGTCGGCCAGCTGCTCGATGCGACCGAGGGTCTGGCGCACTACTTCCTGCCCGCTGGCCACCTTGCCGTCGGCCTGCTCGGCGGAGCTGGCGGCCTCTTCGGCATTGCGCGCCACGTCGTGGACAGTGGCGGCCATCTGGTTCATCGCGGTGGCGACCTGGTCGGTCTCGGCCTTCTGCGTGTTCACCCCGAGCTGAGTGCGCTCGGTAACGCCGGACAACGCCTGCGCCGATGCGGTGATCTGCCCGACGCCGTCACGCAGGCGGCTGACGATGCCGCGCAGGCTGTCAGCCATGCTCGCCACGGCCAGCATCAGTTGCCCCACTTCATCCTTGCGCCGCACCTCGATACTGGCGCTCAGGTCACCCTCCGCGATGCGGCTGGCCATGCCGATCACCTGGCGCAATGGGCGCACGATCATCAAGGTGATCAGCAGCGCTGCCAACGCCCCCACCAGCAGCGCCAGCGCCGCCGAACCGAGGATCAGCCCGGTGTTGGTGCGCAGCCCGGCGAGCATAGCCGATTGCTGCGCGGCGTAGGCGTCATCCACCCGCTGCATGACCTGCTCCGAGCGCTCACGCATCTGCGCGTGCACCTGCTTTTCCTGCTGCAGGGCGGCGGTGTATTCGTCGAGCTTCTCGACGAAGGCGTTGATGTTGGTGACCACATCCTTGAGCACCGAGACATAGGTCGGATCGGTGATGCTCGTCTGCAGTTTGCTGGAAAGTTCCAGTGCCTCGGCGGCGGACTTGATGCGGCCATCCGCCGGCTTGTCTTCGCCGCCCGCCTCCAGGCGCGAGCGGGCTTCGTTGAGCCCCTGCAACACCAGGCGCGACAACTGGCTGACCTGGCCGGCCTGCTGCAGCAGCGCCTCACCTTTCTGCCCCTGGGACTCCTTCAACTCGTAGGCGCCGTCGTCGGCGAGGCTCGATTGCAGGATGTCCAGGCTGTTGGAGGCGCCGCTCACCGACCAGCTCGCGGCATCCAGCGACAGGCGCCGGCTCTTGCTGGACTGCTCGAAGCGGTCGAAGGCGGCCAGGTAGTCCGCGATGCCCTGCTCCACCTGCGTCATGGTCGCCGCCTGTTCGGGCAGCGCCTTGAGCCGCGCAACCCTCTCGCCCAACTGCGCGGCGAGCTTGCGCAGGTCTTGCGCAGCGGCAGGGTTGCCATCGAGCACGAAGTCCTTCTCGCGCAGACGCATCTCCAGAACGGAGCGGTTGATCGCCGACAGATCATTGAGCAGCTCGAAGCGCTGGGAGATCGAACGCAGCGAGGCGACGCCGATGGCCGCCACCAGCGCCGTCAACAACAGCACCAGGCCAAATCCGATGGCCAGTTTCTTCGCCGTTCCCATATCGGCCAGACGTCGTTGCACGAGCGCAACCATGGCATCTCCCCCGCATGCAGGCGATCCTTCGGTGCGAAGGTCTCCTGTTCGTTGTCGTCATTTTTCCGGGGAACATTAGGAGCGCCGTTTGACGCTGGATAGAGTCCGGGACGGTGATGGCACCGCGATGCTGCTGGCAGATACGTGCAGGTCGCATCCAGAACACTGACAGGAGATTTCAGACCCAATTCGCAGACGATGCCGACAGCGCCGTCATAGGGCCACGGGGCAAATTCCGACACCTCTTCTTTGACCCGAGGTGCGCGAATGCATGCCCACTATCGACTGGTCCTGCAGCGCCCGATCGCCGGATTCCCCGTCGAGCTGCAACTGCCGGAGCTGTACCGCGAGCAGCAACGGATCGACCCCTTGCTGAAACAATGGAAGCTGCCGCCTGTTGCGCACTTCCTCTGCCCCTTCGAATGCGACGAAACCAAGGGCGAGTTGCTCTCCTGCTGGTTCGACGCCGCCATTGGCCGGCGCCTGGCACACACCATTGTCGGCCTGTGCCAGGGTCGGGAGCAGGAGTTCACCAACCGCCCCGCCCTGCTGCAGGAGCTGTTCGCCCTGGGCGAACGGCTGGACGCGGCGAGGCTCAGCGGCAACCGCTGGCACCTGGGCCTGGTGCTGGAGTTCGCCTGAGCCTGGAGCGGGTCTACTTGGGGCGGATCATGCTGAAGGTGTCGCGGGTGTAGCTGTACTGGGTTCCCCCCAGGCGCCCCACCA
The DNA here is from genome assembly GCF_009189165.1 of Pseudomonas sp. SCB32. Lineage (NCBI taxonomy): Bacteria > Pseudomonadati > Pseudomonadota > Gammaproteobacteria > Pseudomonadales > Pseudomonadaceae > Pseudomonas > Pseudomonas sp. SCB32. Next base: position 2,211,278 of record NZ_CP045118.1, on the reverse strand, counting down.
GGTCCAGCTTCGCCGGATCGACATGGCGCTCGTCGCGCATCACCTTGTCGTCGACGTGCGCCAGCAGCACCCGGGCAAAGATCAGGTAGGCGCTGGGGTTGTCCGCCGGATAGGGAATGATCTCGGCCAGCTGGCACTCGAAGGCCACCGGCGCGCCGACCACGCGCGGCGCCGCCACGCGCTCGCTGGACACAATAGCGATGCCGGCATGCTCGATCTCGCTGACGCCGTGGGGCAGCCAGGCGGCGGTGGCGTTCATCGCCTCGGCCTGGGCGGCACTGACCAGGTGGATGACCAGCTCGCCGGTTTCGCGAACGTTGCGCAGGGTGTCCTTCACGCTGCCGTCGTCACGCACGCTGGTGTTGACCATCAGGGTCGGCGGCTCGTCGCTGATGACCTGGAAGAAGCTGAACGGCGCGAGGTTGCTCTTGCCCTCGGCGGACAGCGTGGAGACCCAGGCGATCGGACGCGGGGTGACGGTGGAGGCCAGCCAACGGTAGGCGTCGGCGGGCGCGAGGATGGTGAAATCGAGTTGCATGCGAGGTTCCCCTGACTGCCGGACGGATCGGTGCGTCCGTCCGCCCGGCGATTATGCCCGCGCCAGAGCCTCCAGGCACAACAGCGCGAGGTTCTGTACGAAAGTCGTCGAGCGAAGGTCAGGCGAGGCAAAAATCGGTGAGGGCGCGGAGTTAACATGCCGTTAATGAGCAGTCCGAACCGATTTTTAACGAAGCATCACCGATGCGGAGACACTTTCCGTACAGAACCTAACGTCCGGCGCGCGACTCCTTGATGTAGTAACGGGCCTTGCTGGCCTTGTCGAGGCAGCCTTCGTAAGACTCAACCTGCTGCTCGGTCTTGGCGGCGGTGATCAGGGTGAATGCCTTGGAGTAGCTGACGGTGCCGGCGAAGCCCTCGGCCTTGGCCAGATCCAGCTCCTTCCAGGCCGCGTTCAGTTCGGTGGCGCAGCTTTCGCGATTGACCGAGGAACCCGAGCAGCCGGCCAGCAACAGGCTGGCGGCGAGTACAGCGTAAAGTGCCTTCATGACGACCTCCTTGGTTGTGCATGCGACTTCCAGCTTAGTCGGCCCTCGCCGCTTGCGCCGGACTACACTGCCTGTTCGTCCACGCAACGTAGGAGCACGACCATGCTGTATCACGGAAGCTGCCATTGCGGCGGCATTGCCTTCGAGGTGGAAGGCGAGATCGGCGAAGTCACCCAGTGCAACTGTTCGATCTGCAGCCGGCGCGGCTCGCTGCTGTGGTTCGTGCCGCGGGACAAGCTGCGCCTGACCACGCCGGAAAGTGCCATGAGTACCTATACCTTCAATACCCACCGGATCAAGCACCAGTTCTGCCCTACCTGTGGTTGTGCGCCGCTGGCGTACGGGGCGATGCCCGACGGCACCCCGATCGCCGCAATCAACGTGCGTTGCCTGCCGGAGGTGGATGTGAGTGGGCTGAAGGTTCGGGAGTACGACGGCAAGAGCGTGTAGACAGGATGATCAGCAGGGCATGAGGCGTGCCCCACAGGAATCGTGCGTCAGGCCTTGTGTTGCCGCTGCCCGTAGGATGGGTGGAGCGAAGCGATACCCATGCTGTCGGTGCACGGTATTGATGGGTTTCGCTTCGCTCTACGCCATCCTACAAGGACGCAAAAAGGCAGTTGCCCTAGTAGAGCCGCTTCAGCGCCGACGGGTTGTCGTAGGAGCGGACCTTATCCGCGATCACGGGCGCAAGCCCGTCGGCCCTCATGCCGGAACAACAGGCACAAAAAAGCCACTCCGAAGAGTGGCCTTTTTTTCAGCTACCGATGACGGATCACTCCGGCATCTTCATCACCACACGGCCACCGCCCGGGCAGGTTTCCATGTAGTAGTTGGCGTCGCGGTACTGGGCGAAGTCGAACACCCGGTCGATGCTCGGCTTGAGCAACTGGTCGGCGGTCATCTGGTTGATCGCGGTCAGCGCGCGCTGCACGGCGTCGTCGTTGCGGGTCAGGCCGATTTCCGGCTGGCCAGTGAAGTCCAGTACGCAGTGACGATAGAACTGCAGGTGCTTCTTGAACGCGGCACAGGCCGGGAAGGCTGCGTCGTTGCCACCGTTGATGCCGTAGAGGATCAGCTTGCCGCGCGGCGCGGCCACGTCTCCCAGCAGCTTCATCTGCGGGCCGGCGCACTGGTCGAGGACGATCTCCACGCCTTCGCCCTTGGTGAAGCGCTCGACTTCCAGCACCAGGTCCTGTTCCTCGGTGTAAATGATCTTGTCCGCACCCAGGCCCTTGAGGAAGGCACGGCTCTCCTCGTGGCTGGTGGTGGCGATCACCTGGGCGCCGAGTGCCTTGGCCAGTTGCACGGCTTGCGGCGCCAGGCAGTGACCGGCCTCGGTGATCAGCACGCGCTGGCCGGGCTTGATCTGCGCCAGTTCCACCAGCGCAAAGTAGGAATACAGCAGGCCGGTGTAATGCACGGAGGCCTCGACCGGGCTCAGCACCTCGGGGTAGCGCGTCAGTGACGTGCGCGGCAGGACGACGTGGTCGCCCCAGGCCGGGTACTGGTTCGGCGAGTTGGCCGGGAAGCTGGCCACCGGGGTACCGGGTTCGAGGTCATCGACCCCTTCGCCCACGGCCTCGACGATGCCGGAGAGTTCATAACCGATGCCCGCTGGCAGCTTGGCCTGATCCGGGGCGAGGTTCTGCCGCCAGAGCACGTCGCGCCAACTGACGCCCAGTGCCTGGGTACGGATCAGCACTTCACCCGGCCCCGGTTGCGGGGTCGGCAGGTCCTCGATCTTCAGGACCGAGGCGTCACCGAACTGGTGGAAACGGATCATGCGGGACATCACATACCTCGCCTTTTAATGTATCTATAGCCACGGACTCTATCCGGGCTTTGGGGGCGATACCACCGTTCACCGTTGATAATTGACATAAACAGCGATGATTCAGCACCGGCGCCAACGCTGGCCCGGCGAGGCCCGGATGCTCTGCGACGGGGGGTTGCCTGGGCACGCCGGGCGTTATTGCGGCTCGATCGGGAGTACAGGAGCGGTGTACGATTCTCGATAAAAAAGTGGAAATTGATCAAGGACTTATCTGTCAGACTTGACGCAGGTCGCGTCGGGCTTCACTTTTCCCCCATCGTCAGGGAGTCCCCATGAACCGCAACGACCTCCGCAAGGTTGACCTCAACCTGTTGATCGTTTTCGAGACGCTGATGCACGAGCGCAGCGTGACCCGCGCGGCCGAGAAGCTGTTCCTCGGCCAGCCGGCGATCAGCGCGGCCCTGGCGCGCCTGCGCAGTCTGTTCGACGACCCGCTGTTCGTCCGCACCGGGCGCAGCATGGAGCCCACCGCGCGGGCTCAGGAAATCTTCGGCCACCTCTCCCCGGCGCTGGACTCCATCTCCACCGCCCTGAGCCGCGCCGCCGACTTCGATCCGGCCACCAGCAAGGCGGTGTTCCGCATCGGCCTGTCCGATGACGTGGAGTTCGGCCTGCTGCCACCACTGCTGCGCCGCCTCCGCTCCGAAGCGCCGGGTATCACCCTGGTGGTGCGCCGCGCCAACTACCTGCTGATGCCGCAGCTGCTGTCGTCCGGGGAAATCTCCGTGGGCGTGAGCTACACCGACGAGCTGCCGGCCAACGCCAAGCGCAAGACCCTGCGCCGCAGCACCTGGCGGGTGCTGCGCGCCGACTCGATCCCCGGCGCCCTGACCCTCGACGATTATTGCGCGCGCCCGCACGCGCTGGTGTCCTATGCCGGCGACCTGGACGGCTTCGTCGACCAGACCCTTGCCGAGATGGACCGCAAGCGCCAGGTGGTGCTGGCGGTGCCGCAGTTCGTCGGCCTCGCGCAGCTGCTGGCTGGCACCGACATCCTCGCGACGGTCCCTGAGTACGTGGCGGCGGCGCTGACCGCCAGCGGCGGCGTGCGCGCGGACGAACCGCCCTTCCCTACCCGCCTGGCCGACCTGTCGATGGTCTGGCGCGGTGCCCAGGACAACGACCCGGCCGAACGCTGGCTGCGCTCGCGCATCACCATGTTCGTGGGTGATCCGGACAGTCTCTGACCGGCAACTTCAGATTCGACCTGTAGGAGCGCGCCATGCGCGCGATCGCGGGCATGGCCCGCTCCTACGGGTTTGTGCCGCGCTTCCGGGCAATCCCAGTACCCACCTCTTCTATCGATTCGTGCGCATAGTGCAAAAGCATTTATCACTCCACGTGATAATCAAAATTCGCTCGTTCGATTAGTTCCCAGACGCCCCCGAACGCAGACTCCGCTCCATCAGAAGTCCCAAAACCAATTAGAACGGTGGAGTCTTTTCCATGGAGCGAAATCTCAAAGCCTTGCGTATTCCGTTGGCGCTCGCCGCCGCGCTGGTGCTCAGCGCCTGCGGCAAAGGCCAGGATGCGGCGCAGAACATGGCCGCGCCCAAGGTCAGCGTGGCGGAAGTCATCGAACAGCCCATCAATGAATGGGATGAGTTTACCGGTCGCCTGGAGGCTCCGGAGTCCGTTGAACTGCGTCCGCGCGTCTCCGGCTACATCGACCGCGTGGCCTTCCGCGAAGGCACGCTGGTGAAGAAAGGCGACCTGCTGTTCCAGATCGACCCCCGCCCCTTCGAGGCTGAAGTCCATCGCCTGGAAGCGCAGCTGCAACAGGCCCGCGCCAATCAGACTCGCACCGTCAACGAAGCCGCCCGTGGTGAGCGCCTGCGTGCCACCAATGCCATCTCCGCCGAACTGGCCGACGCCCGCAGCGCCGCCGCCACCGAAGCCAAGGCCGTGGTCGCCGCCACCCAGGCGGAACTGGACAACGCCCGCCTGAACCTGTCGTTCACCCAGGTCACCGCGCCCATCGACGGCCGCGTCTCCCGCGCCGAAGTGACCGCCGGCAACCTGGTGAACAGCGGCCAGACCCTGCTCACCACCCTGGTCTCCACCGACAAGGTCTACGCCTACTTCGACGCCGACGAACGCGTCTACCTCAAGTACGTCGACCTGGCCCGCAAGGGTGGCCCCGACGCCCGTGGCAGCAGCCCGGTGTACCTGGGCCTGACCGGTGAAGACGGCTTCCCCCACGAGGGCAAGCTGGACTTCCTCGACAACCAGGTGAACCCCAAGACCGGCACCATCCGGGGCCGCGCCGTGTTCGACAACGACGCCAACCAGTTCACCCCCGGCCTGTACGCCCGCATCAAGCTGGTTGGCAGCGGCACCTACCCCGCCGCGCTGATCAAGGACGAAGCGGTCGGCACCGACCTGGGCAAGAAGTTCGTGCTGGTGATGGACAAGGACAGCAAGGTGCAATACCGCAGCATCGACCTGGGTCCGAAGCTGGAAGGTCTGCGCATCGTGCGCAATGGCCTGACCAAGGGTGACCGCATCGTGGTCAACGGCCTGCAGCGGGTCCGCCCCGGCGCCCAGGTCGACGCGCAGAATGTCGAGATGGCCAGCCAGGCCACCCTCGCCACCCTCGCCCACCAGCGCCAGGCCCTGGCCCAGAGCGAGGCGCCAAAGGTCGCCGAGAAATCCTCCGCGAAGCCGAGCGCACCGCGCGGCTGACACTTTCCCTGTCTTGAAAGAGTGATGTCCCAGGCCCTGTCCCCCCAGGGCCTTGGGTGACCTTTGTCCCGGGTTTGGCGAACGATGCGTTCGCGACAGGAACCAGCCATGAACTTTTCGCAATTCTTCATCCAGCGGCCGATCTTCGCTGCCGTGCTTTCGCTGATCATCCTGATCGGCGGAGCCATCTCGCTGTTCCAGCTACCGATCAGCGAATACCCCGAAGTGGTGCCGCCCACCGTGGTGGTGCGCGCCAACTTCCCCGGCGCCAACCCCAAGGTGATCGGCGAGACCGTCGCCGCCCCGCTGGAACAGGCCATCACCGGCGTCGAGAACATGCTCTACATGTCCTCGCAGTCCACCGCCGACGGCAAGATGACCCTGACCATCACCTTCGCCCTGGGTACCAACCTGGACAACGCGCAGGTGCAGGTGCAGAACCGCGTGACCCGCACCGAGCCCAAGCTGCCCGAAGAAGTCACCCGCATCGGCATCACCGTCGACAAGGCCTCGCCCGACCTGACCATGGTCGTGCACCTGACCTCGCCGGATAACCGCTACGACATGCTCTACCTGTCCAACTACGCCATCCTCAACATCAAGGACGAGCTGGCGCGTCTGGACGGCGTGGGCGATGTGCAGCTGTTCGGCATGGGCGACTACTCCCTGCGCGTCTGGCTCGACCCGAACAAGATCGCCTCGCGCAACCTGACCGCCAGCGACGTGGTCACCGCCATCCGCGAACAGAACCGCCAGGTCGCCGCCGGCTCCCTCGGCGCGCCGCCCGCGCCGACCGCCACCAGCTTCCAGCTGTCGATCAACACCCAGGGTCGCCTGGTCAACGAGGAAGAGTTCGAGAACATCATCATCCGCAGCGGCCCGGACGGCGAGATCACCCGCCTGAAGGACATCGCCCGCGTCGAGCTCGGCTCCAGCCAGTACGCCCTGCGCTCGCTGCTGGACAACCAGCCGGCGGTCGCCATCCCGATCTTCCAGCGCCCCGGCTCCAACGCCATCGCCATCTCCAACGAGGTGCGCGAGAAGATGGCCGAGCTGAAGAAGAACTTCCCCCAGGGCGTGGACTACTCCATCGTCTATGACCCGACCATCTTCGTCCGCGGTTCCATCGAAGCGGTGGTGCACACCCTGTTCGAAGCCCTGGTGCTGGTCGTGCTGGTGGTGGTGCTGTTCCTGCAGACCTGGCGCGCTTCGATCATCCCGCTGGCCGCCGTACCGGTGTCGCTGATCGGCACCTTCGCGGTGATGCACTTCTTCGGCTTCTCGCTCAACGCGCTCTCGCTGTTCGGCCTGGTACTGGCCATCGGCATCGTGGTGGACGACGCCATCGTGGTGGTGGAAAACGTCGAGAGGAACATCGGGCTGGGACTCACCCCCATCGAGGCCACCAAGCGCGCCATGCGCGAGGTGACCGGGCCGATCATCGCCACCGCCCTGGTGCTGTGCGCCGTGTTCGTGCCGACCGCCTTCATCTCCGGCCTCACCGGGCAGTTCTACCGGCAGTTCGCGCTGACCATCGCCATCTCCACGGTGATCTCCGCGTTCAACTCGCTGACCCTGTCGCCGGCGCTGGCCGCCGTGCTGCTCAAGGGTCACCACGAGCCGAAGGACCGCTTCTCGGTGCTGCTCGACACCCTGCTGGGCAGCTGGCTGTTCCGTCCGTTCAACCGCTTCTTCGACCGCGCCAGCCACGGCTACGTCGGCACCGTCACGCGCGTGCTGCGCGGCAGTTCGATCGCGCTGGTCCTCTATGCGGGACTGATCGGCCTGACCTACCTGGGCTTCTCCAGCACCCCGTCCGGCTTCGTGCCGCAACAGGACAAGCAGTACCTGGTGGCCTTCGCCCAGCTGCCCGACGCGGCCACGCTGGACCGCACGGAAGCTGTGATCAAGCGCATGTCCGACATCGCCAACAAGCACCCGGGCATCGAGCACACCGTGGCCTTCCCGGGCCTGTCGATCAACGGCTTCACCAACAGCCCCAACAGCGGCATCGTCTTCACCCCGCTGAAGGACTTCGACCAGCGTAAAGGCCCGGGCATGTCCGCCAACGAGATCGCCGCCGAGCTGAACAAGGAGTTCGCCGGCATCCAGGACGCCTACATCGCTATCTTCCCGCCGCCGCCGGTACAGGGGTTGGGCACCATCGGCGGCTTCCGCCTGCAGGTGGAAGACCGTGGCAACCTGGGTTACGAGGAGCTGTACAACCAGACCCAGAACATCCTCAACAAGGCCCGCGCGCTGCCGGAACTGAACCCCATGTCGGTGTTCACCAGCTACCAGGTGAACGTGCCGCAGGTGGATGCCGCCATCGACCGCGAGAAGGCCAAGACCCACGGGGTTGCGATCAGCGACATCTTCGACACCCTGCAGGTCTACCTGGGTTCGCTGTACACCAACGACTTCAACCGCTTCGGCCGCACCTACCAGGTGAACGTCCAGGCTGACCAGAAATTCCGCCTGGAGCCCGAGCAGATCGGTCAGCTGAAGGTGCGCAACAACCAGGGCGAGATGGTCCCGCTGGCCACCTTCATCAAGATCAGCGACACCGCAGGTCCTGACCGGGTGATGCACTACAACGGCTTCATCACCGCCGAGATCAACGGCGCCGCCGCACCGGGCTACAGCTCCGGCCAGGCGGAAGCGGCGATCGAGCGACTGCTGAAGCAGGAACTGCCCAACGGCATGACCTACGAGTGGACCGACCTGACCTACCAGCAGATCCTCGCCGGCAACACCGCGGTGTTCGTCTTCCCGCTCTGCGTGCTGCTCGCCTTCCTGGTGCTGGCCGCGCTGTACGAGAGCTGGGGGCTGCCACTGGCGGTGATCCTGATCGTGCCGATGACCCTGCTGTCGGCCATCACCGGGGTGATCCTGTCCGGTGGCGACAACAACATCTTCACCCAGATCGGCCTGATCGTACTGGTGGGCCTGGCGTGCAAGAACGCGATCCTGATCGTCGAGTTCGCCAAGGACAAACAGGATGAAGGCATGGACCGCCTGAGTGCGGTACTGGAAGCCTGCCGCCTGCGTCTGCGCCCGATCCTGATGACCTCCATCGCCTTCATCATGGGCGTGGTGCCCCTGGTGCTGTCGTCCGGCGCCGGTGCCGAAATGCGCCATGCCATGGGTGTCGCGGTGTTCTCCGGGATGCTCGGCGTAACCTTCTTCGGCCTGCTGCTGACCCCGGTCTTCTATGTGCTGATCCGCCGCTTCATGGAAGCCCGCGAAGCGAAGAAACAACAGCGTCTGAGCCATCAGGCCAATAACGAGGCCCACACCGCATGAACGTGAAACTCTTCGTCCCTGCTCTGCTGGCGCTGGCCCTCAGCGCCTGCATGGTCGGCCCCGACTACCAGAAGCCGGACACCGCGCCGGCTCGACTGGACAGCAACGCCCAGGCCAAGGACTACGACCGTAGCCGTTACGAAGACGCCTGGTGGAAGCAGTTCGACGACCCGGTGCTGAGCCAACTGGTCGAACAGGCGCTGAAGGAAAACCGCGAGCTGCGCGTGGCCTATGCCCGCGTGCTGGCCTCGCGGGCGATCCGTGACGACGTTGCCAACGACCGTTTCCCCACCGTCACCAGCAGCGCCTCCGCGCAGATCGGCAAGGGCCAGATTCCGGGGCAGACCAACGACCGGGTCAACCAGGAGCGTTACGACCTGGGCCTGGACATGATCTGGGAAATCGACCTGTTCGGCCGCGTGCGCCGCGAATTGGAATCCGCCGACGCCTTGAGCGAAGCCACGGTGGCCGACCTGCAACAACTGCAGGTCAGCCTGATTGCCGAGCTAGCCGATGCCTACGGGCAACTGCGCGGCGCGCAGCTGCGCGAGAGCATCGCTAAAAGCAACCTGGAGAACCAGCGCGAGTCCCGTGACCTGACCATCCAGCTGCGCGATGCCGGCGTGGGCAACGAACTGGACGTGCAGCGCGCCGAAGCGCGCCTGGCTTCCACCGAAGCCAGCGTGCCGCAACTGCAGGCGGAGGAAGTCCGGCAGAAGAACCGCATCGCCACCCTCCTTGGCCAGCGCCCGGACGCGCTGACCGTGGACCTGTCGCCCAGGCAGTTGCCGGCCATTGCCAAGGCCCTGCCGATCGGCGATCCGGGCGAGCTGCTGCGCCGTCGTCCGGACGTCGCCGCTGCCGAACGCCGCCTGGCCTCCGCCACCGCTGACGTGGGCGTGGCCACCGCCGACCTGTTCCCGAAAGTCAGCCTTGGCGGCTTCCTGGGCTTCACCGCCGGGCGCGGTTCGCAGATCGGCTCCGCTGCCGCCAACGCCTGGAGCGTTTCACCCAGCATCACCTGGGCGGCCTTCGACCTGGGCAGCGTGCGCGCCCGCCTGCGGGCGTCCAAAGCCGACGCCGACGGCGCCCTGGCGACCTACGAGCAGCAGGTGCTACTGGCGCTGGAGGAGTCGTCGAACGCCTTCAGCGACTACGGCAAGCGCCAGCAGCGCCTGGTCTCGCTGGTGCGCCAGTCCGAGGCCAGCCGCAACGCCGCGCAACAGGCCGGCCTGCAGTACCGCGAAGGCACCGTGGACTTTCTCAACCTGCTGGACGCCGAGCGCGAACAACTGGCCGCCGAAGACGCCCAGGCGCTGGCGGAAGTGGATGTCTATCGCGGCATTGTCGCCATCTACAAGGCCCTGGGCGGCGGCTGGCAGCCCTCGGCCTGATTGCTCCTCTCCCGGTCGAGACGACCTCGACCCCTCTGGCCCTGCGGTCTGCGCTCCTGACCGTGGGGCTTTTTTATGGGCGCGCCACCCTGCTCCCACGCCCGAAACATGAAGGCATCCCGGTATTTGTCAGGTGCTAATGCGCTGATCAGTATTTTCCGATAGCAATAGGAAATGCACCGAACAGCCTCAGGCCGCAGACTGACAAAAATGGAAAAGGGAACAGGCCATCATGAGCTACGAACGAAGAGGCGGCAGGCGATGCTCGTCCTCCCATTCAGATGCCGAGTTGCGCAAGGTTCTTGCCGGTGTACGTCGTGGTGCGGCGATCCATCCTGGCCTGAGTGACCTGCTCATTCACCTGGGCTATCTCGAGCGCCGCCCCTGTGGCCTGCATCTGACGCTCAAGGCCTACCGGCTGGTCGGCAGGAAGGCCAAGCCGGCATGAACGGCGTCGCGGCTTGGGCATTCGCCGCCAGGCAGCTATCATCCGCCCGCCCGGCTGCCACGGATCATGCAATTTCGAGCGGCCGCTGGCCTAAACTGCATCTATCGGAACACTGCGACAAGGACACGCCATGGACTCCATCCTCGTCACCATCGCCATCATCGTCTTCGGCATGTTCATGCTGGGGATCGGCTTCACCATCCGCGAACGGGGCGTTGGCGTACTGCTGATGTGGATCGGCGTGCTGAGCATGCTGTCGGTCATTACCTATCGGATCTACCTGGCGACGTCCGTTTAGCGGCGGGCGGCGGCCCTCGCCACGATGAGCCATGGACCAATAACGGAGTTGGTCCACTTCCAGCCGAGGTAGCCCCTTACCCTAGAGGCGGGCTCCGTCCACGATGTTATTGGCCTTCGTGGGGCGCATTCGCTGTCTTGTTCGGTGTTCATGCGCCGCCTCGGTGTGCGCGGGGACTTTTTGTTTCGCCCCCTCGGGCGAGTTACTTTCTCAAACGACAGAAAGTAACCAAAGGTCTTGCCCCTGCATCCGGGTCCGGCTTCGCCGGACTGATTCGCTTCGCTTACCCTACGGGCCAGCCTTCGGCTGTTACTACGCTGCGCTCCGTTTCCCTCGCTCCATCGGAGTTTCAGGGGCACGCGTCGAGGGGCCATCCATGGCCCAACGACGCTCTCGCGACATCCATGTCGCTCAACCCCTGAAACTCCGATTCCACTCGGCCTCCTGAAGGGGCGCTCAGGTGCGCGCGGAAATGTCTCTGGAAATCTTCAAGGGCAAAAGAAGAGCGCCTCGCTCCGAGCTGGCTCTGCTTCCGTAGGAGCGGGCCTTGTCCGCGAAGTCTCACCACTGCACCCACGCTGCAGGATGAACACCCGTAGGGCGAATAACGCGCAGCGTTATCCGCCTTGATGGGTTTCGCTTCGCTCTACGCCATCCTACGAAGAGCACCTCACAGTTGCAGGCGCGCGCAGAGTCCCGTCAGGAGGCCGAGTGGAGGTATTGCGCAGAGGGGCGAGCGGCATGGATGCCGCGAGAGGCGTAAAGGGCCAGGGACGGCCCTTGTACGCCGACCCTCGGAGCGATACCGGAGCGAGGGGAGTCCGGCGAAGCCGGACCCGGATGTCGGGACAAGACCTTTGGTTACTTTGCGTCGTTTGGCAAAGTGACTCGCCCGAGGGGGCGAAACAAAAAACATCCGAACACACCGAGGCGGCGCAGAAACACCGACCAAGACGGCGGATAACGGCAAAGGCGTTATTCGCCCTACGAAGAGCAACAGCATCGCGGACGAAGTCCGCTCCTACAGAACCGCGCCGACGCCACGGGCGCCCTTGGCAACCCGCTGCTGGCCTACCTGCCCATCGCCCGCGCATAGCCCTTGGGCGAGAAGCGCAACGTCACCCCCAGCATCGCCACCACCGACACCGCCAGCAGAATCCAGGAGGCCTGGAAGCTGCCGGTGCTGTCGCGCAGAGCGCCGGTCACGTAGGGAATGATCCCGGTGACGATGAAGCCGATGCCCTGCACGAACGCCGCCAGGCGACCCGCCGCACCCGGATCGGAAAGATGGTCGAGGGTCAGCGTCAGGCTCAGGGCAAAGCAGGAACCCAGGCCATAGCCGATCATCGCCACCCAGATGCCGGAGAGATGCAGGGGCGATGCGATCAGCCCGGCGAAACCGGCCAGCTGGACCAGCAGGCACAGGCTCAGCCAGCCACGGCGATCCAACGAGCCACGACTCAGCAACGGGATGGTCAGCGCGGCGATCACCTGGAAGATGGTCATCAGGCCGATCAGCCCTCCGCTGGCCTGGGCGCTCCAGCCCAGTTGGCGGTAATACACGGGCAGCCAGGCGACCATGCTGGTGTAGCCGCCATTGATCACCCCGAAGTACAGCGCCAGCAGCCAGGCACGACGACTGCCGAAATAGTGCTGCACCGCCTGCCGTGGCGGCGTGGCCACCGGCGTTTCACGCGGGCGCGCGACCGCCCACAGCAGCAGGCCGACTACGGCCAGAAGGAGCCAGGCGCCAAGGCCGTCCTGCCAGCGATGGAAATGCTCCGACACCACCGGCGCCAGCACGGCGGCGCTGCCGCCGCCGGCCATCAGCGATGCCGAATACAGCCCCATGGCCGACGGCACCTTGTGCGGGAACCAGCGCTTGATCACCCCGGGTACGAACGCCTGGATGATCGCCACCCCGGTACCGGCCAGCACGGCGCTGGCGATCAGGGCGAAGCCGCTGTCCAGCAGCAGGCGCCAGAAACAGGCGGCGCCGATGGCCAGCAGGCCGGCGACCACGCCACGGCTTTCCCCCAGGCGCGGGCCAACCCAGGGCAAGGCCAGGGCGAACAGACCCATGCACAGCACCGGCAGCACGGTGAGCATCGAGGCGCCCTGGAACCCCAGTCCGGTAGCGTCACGGATGTCGGTGAGCAAGGGGCCGATGGAGGTGAGGATCGGCCGCAGGTTGATGCCCAGGGCAACGATCACCAGCAGGCCAATCCAGCTGGCGCGGGCGGTTTCGCCCGCGGGTACCGCGATGCTCCGGCTCATTTGCCGTGCGCCTGCCAGCGCGCGTAGAGCCCCTCTTCCCCGACCGGGCGCAAGGGCCGCAGCGGCAGCGCCTGTTGCTGCGGCGGCAGGGTCATCTGCTGGTAGACCTTGGCGGTGGACAGGCCGAACGGCTCGCCCTCGTCGTTCGAATAGGCGAAGTACGCCGCTTCGACGCCGCACAGGTGCATGGCCGCCAGGCACATCGGGCACGGGTGGCCGCTGGCGTAGATCACGCAGCCATCCAGGCGCGGCGTACCGAGCGCGGCGGAGGCCTGCCGGATGGTCAACAGCTCGGCGTGAGCGGTGGGGTCACAGTCCAGGTGAATGGAGTTGGCGGCACGGGCGATCACCTGCCCGTCCTTGACCAGCACGGCGCCGAACGGGCGGCCGCCGGCCTCGATATTGTCGCGGGCCAGTTGCAGGGCCTCGCGCATGAAGTTTTCGTGTTGCATGGCAGCTCTCTTCAATGATTCGGCATGGGCTCAATGCGCGCCGGCGGCTTCCAGCATCCTGGCGATGCTGGTCTGGTTGCGCTGGCGGGCGTGTTGCAGCGGCGTGATGCCGTCGTTGTCGGCCAGGTTCAGGTTCGCCCCGGCGTTGATCAGTCGTTGCACGATGGCCTGGTGGCGCGGGCCGCCATCGCTGAGCAGGATGGCTTCGAGCAGCCCGGTCCAGCCGAGCTTGTTGACGTGGTCCGGATCGACACCCGCGCGCAGCAGGGTGTCCACCACCTCCACGTGGCCGCGCTCGCAGGCCGGGATCAGCGCGGTGCCGCCGTAGCGGTTGGTGCTGCGCAGGTCGGCGCCGTTGGCCAGGGTGAGCTTGAGGATTTCCAGGCGCCCCGCTGCCCCGGCCAGCAGGTAGGCGCTGTCGTGAATGCGGTTCTGTCGATTGACGTCGGCACCGGCGGCGATCAGCAGGCGGGCGACGCCGACGCGGTCCCTGGCGGTGGCCAGGAGCAGCGCCGTGTTGCCCTGGCCGTCGGTGGCATCCACCGGCACGCCGCGCTTGAGCAGCGCCGCCACGTCCTCTTCGCGCCCGGCGCTGGCGGCGCCCAGCAAGGCCTCTACCGCCGCGCGGCTGTGCACGTCCTCGGTCTGGATGGTCGGCGTGTCCATTGGCGCTCCTCTGTCGGCGGTCGTGCCCAGAGGCTGTCGGGGTGACGACACCTGTCGCGTCGCCAGACGAAGCGCGGCCCGTGGCAGGCGCGGCGAAGCGGCAACAGCCTCGAAAAGAATGGCGCTAGTATGACGAAGGGGCATTCTATGTTGAAATTAAATAGAAACATGCCATTCAGTGGGAAACAAAATGCTAGACCCCAACCTCCTGCGCAGCTTCGTGATGGTGGTGGATGCCGGCAACTTCACCCGCGCCGCCGAGCTGCTGCACCTGACCCAATCCACCGTCAGCCAGCAGATCCTGCGGCTGGAACAGAGCCTGGACTGTCGCCTGCTGGATCGCAGCCAGCGCCAGGTGCTGCCCACGGAACAGGGCGAACGCCTGCTCGGCTATGCCCGGCGGATTCTCCAGCTGGGCGGCGAGGCCCGCGAGGCGCTCAGCAGCGAGCACAGCGAAGGCGTGCTGCGCCTGGGGATGCCCGAGGACTTCGCCGGCGAGCGCATGATGCCGCTGCTGGCGGCCTTCAGCGTGGAGCGGCCGCGCTTGCGCCTGGAAGTCTCCAGCGGTCTCAGCCAGGAACTGTTGCGCCAGTACCGCAGCGGCGAACTGGACCTGGCACTGGTCAAGCAATGGGGTGCCGACAGCGACTGCCTGGCGCATTGGCCGGAGCCACTGGCCTGGCTGGACAGCGCCGACAACCCCGCCGCCGCCCGCGATCCCCTGCCGCTGGTGGTGTTCCCGCTCGGCGCGCTGTACCGCCAGGAGATGATTCACGCCCTGGAGGCCAGCGGTCGGCGCTGGCGCATCAGCTATAGCAGCGGCAGCCTGGCCAGTCTGTCGGCGGCGGTAGCCGCGGGGATGGGCGTCAGCCTGCTTCCATTGCGTGGCCGCCACGCCGGGCATCGCCTGCTGGACGCCGCGCAGGGCTTTGCCCCGATCGACGGGTTGGAGCTGGCGCTTTACGCCCGCCCCGAACTGGGCAGTGCAGGCCGCAGCCTGTACGAACAGCTGCGCGGCGTGTGTGCACAGCTGGCCGAGGTCACGCCGTCACGCTGAGGTGATCGATGAACTGTTCGGCGGGCACCGGCTTGCCGAACAGGAACCCCTGCAGCGAATCGCAGCCCAGGCGGGTGAGGAAGTCCTGCTGGCGTGGGGTTTCAACCCCTTCGGCGACGATCCGCAGCTCCAGGGCCTGGCCCAGGGCGACGATGGCCGAGACGATGGCCGCATCATCGCTGTCCTGCTCCAGTTCACGGACGAAGCCACCGTCGATCTTCAACTCATTGGCCGGCAGGCGCTTGAGGTACAGCAGGCTGGAATAGCCGGTGCCGAAATCATCGATGGACAGGTCCACGCCCATCTCCGCCAGCCGGCCGAGGATAGCCAGGCTCGCGTCGGCATCGCGCATTGCCGTGGTCTCGGTGATTTCCAGGGTCAGTCGGTTGGGCGGCAGTTGGTGGCGCCGCAGCGCCCCGGCCACCGAATCCACCAGCCCGGCGTGACAGAACTGCAGCGCCGAGAGGTTCACCGCCACGCGCCAGTCACGATAACCCTGCCCATACCACAGGCTCATCTGCCGGCAGGCTTCGTCCAGCACCCAGTCGCCGATGGGAATGATCATCCCGGTGCGCTCGGCCAGGGCGATGAAGGTATCGGGCATCACCAGGCCACGCTGCGGATGCTGCCAGCGCAGCAAGGCTTCGGCGCCGATCGGCTCGCCACTGGCGGCGAACTTGGGCTGGTAGTGCAGGACGAATTCGCGCCGCTCCAGGGCCGCATGCAGGTCGTGCAGCAACTGCAGATGATTGCGCGCGTTGGTGTTCATCGACTGCTCGAAGTAGCTGTAGCCGTTCTTGCCATTGCCCTTGGCGTGGTACATCGCGGCGTCGGCATTTCGCAGCAGCTCCTGCCGGCTGGCGCCATCGCCGGGATAGAGCGCGATGCCGATGCTGGCGGCGATTCGCAGTTCCTGGCCAGACACCTGGAACGGCTGCGCCAGCAGACTGACCTGCTGGCTGGCGACGGTCATGGCGTCTTCCGGCTCGGCCAGTTCCACCAGCAGGACGAACTCGTCGCCGCCGATACGCGCCACCGTGTCCTCGCTGCGCAGGTTGTCGCGCAGGCGACGGGCGACATCCTTGAGCAGTTGGTCGCCGACATGGTGGCCGAAGGCGTCGTTGACCGGCTTGAAACCATCCAGGTCGAGGAACATCAGCGCGAAATGCCCGCCGCTGCGCTGCACCTTGCCGATCATCCGCTCGATGCGGTCTTCCAGCAGCACGCGGTTGGGCAGGCGCGTCAGGTTGTCGTGCAGGGCCAGCTGGGTGAGTTCCTGGTTGGCCCGCGCCAACGACGAGCTGAGCAGCGCGGTGCGCGACTCCAGGCGCGCATCCAGCACCGAGGTCAGCAGGGCGATACCGATCACCGCCAGGGTGACGACGATGATCAGCACCGCCATCCAGTCACTGCCCAGGCCGCTGGGCGCCGCGCCACAGAAACTGCCGTCGGGGAAACGCGCCGCAGCCATGCCGGTGTAGTGCATGCCAACGATCGCCACGCCCATCACCAGCGCGGCACCGGCCCGTACCAGGCGCACATAGGGTGTGTTGCGGCGAAGACGGAAGGCAATGTGCAGCGCCGCTCCCGAGGCGAGCACGGCGATCAGCAACGACAGGCCCAACAAGAGTGGGTCGTAGTCGATGCCCGGCTGCATGAGCATCGCGTACATCCCCAGGTAATGCATGCCGCTGATTCCGGCGCCCATCAACAGGGCGCCGAGCACCAGCTGCCAGCGCGGCATGCGCTCCTGGCTGACCAGCGCCAGGGCAAACCCGGAACTGAGAATGGCGATCACCAGCGACAGCAGCGTGAGCCGCAGGTCGTAGCCCAGGGCGATGGGCAGACGGAACGCGAGCATGCCGATGAAGTGCATCGACCAGATGCCAATGCCCATCGCCACCCCGCCGCCACCGATCCACAGCAGCGCCGACCAGCCCTTGGCGGTTACGATCCGGCCAGCAAGATCAAGGGCGGTGTAGGACGCCAGGACCGCCACGCAAAGCGATATCAGGACCAGGGAGGGATCGTAACTGCCAATCAACATGGGGACTCTCTAGGCGCGCAGGAAAAGAGCGCGCAAAAGCCCCGGATTTTAGCGAAAACGGTAATGGCACAACAGTGGCGCTGATGTCAGTTCGTCGCTATCTGGGAGGCATCATCCCGGTGCAGACAACCCTGCGCCATCCACGGGCAGGCCCGCGCCCAGAGGAAGCGCTGCTCCTGGCTGCCGTCCGCATCGTAGTAGGCCAGTTGCAGTCGCTCCGGCGTGAAGGCCAGCCGTGCGAAGCCTGGGCGCGCCACGGCGAACGGGGTGTCGTCGGTCGCCGCCTGGGGCTTGAAGCCGTCAATGGACTGCCCGCCGCCGCCGGAGATCAGCCAGGCGGGCTCACCGGGGCGCACCAGCACCTGCTGATTGTGCTCATGTCCCGACAGATAGATGTCCACCCCGCTGCGCTGCATGGCCGGCAGCAGCTGCGCCAGCAACTCCGGGTCTTCGCCATGCTTGCCGCCGCCGCTGCGGATCGCATGGTGGGCCACCACCATCTTCCACACCGGCGCGGGGCCGCTCTTGGCAAAGGCCGCTTGCATGAAGTCCGCCTGGCGCTGGCGGCTGGCAGCGTCCTGGGAGGTGTCGAGGAACACCACACGCAGCAGCGGACGCCCATCGACATCACCGAAATCGCGCGCATAGAAGGGGTCAGGCATCTGCCAGCGGCCGGAGCCGGCGCCCTTGCGCCCGTAGTCCAGCTCGACGGCGGCGGATTCCGGGTAGTCATGGTTACCCAGCACCGCATAGAATGGCACGCGGCTCAGCCAGCTGCCGTGATAGACGCGCTCGAACTTCAGCTGCCAGGTGGGATCGCTGATTCCGGTCAGCCCACGGCCGTAGAAGTTGTCGCCCAGCAGCAGCACCATGTTCAGCCCGCCCTCGCGCTCGGCGACACGCTCCATGCCTCGCGCTACGCGCCATTGCTGGAGATTGCCGGTCCCCTGGTCGCCCAGCGCCAGCAGGGTGACCTGCGAGGTCGGCTGACCGGTCAACGGGGTGTAAGGCGGCGGCGGAACCATCACCATGAAGCCCACCACGCCGCCCACCACCGCGAACAACGCAGCGAGGACTAGCAACAGGATGCGCCGACGACTTCTGCGCGATGAGGGTGAAGCGGTGGGAGTTTGCGGGCGGGTGGACATGGTGGTTCCCTGGAACATGCCGGTTGTAGATCGAAGTGAAGCACCCCGTAGGTTAATTCTGTGTTAAGTCGTCATCGCCTATATCCTGCGGCCATACCCAAAGACTCCGGATACTCCATGCATTCCTATCGCCACCTCGCCCTGCTGCTCGTGCTGGGCGGCCTGCTTTTCTTCATCGCGCTGGGCGGTCACCAGTTGCAAGGTTCCACCGAGCCGCGCGTGGCAGGCATCGCGATGGAGATGTACCTCGATCATGACTGGGTGACCCCACGCCTGAACGGTATGCCCTTCCTGGAAAAACCGCCGCTGAGCCTGTGGCTCGATGTCACCTTCATGCGCCTGTTCGGACCGACCGCGCTGGCCGCGCGCCTGGCCTCGGCGTTCGCCGGGCTGTTCTGCGTCCTGCTGCTCTTCGGCACGCTGAAGCGCGTCGGGCGCCCACCGCTGCCGGCGCTGCTCGCCGGCCTGATGCTGATGACCATGGCGAGCTTCTGGGGCAACGCCCGCCAGGTCGGCGAAGACGCCCTGCTCGCCCTGGGCGTGACACTGGCGCTGCTGTCCTTCATGCAGGCCTGGCTCACGCCACCGGGCAGGCCGGGCCACTGGCTGGCCTTCGCCCTGGGCATCGCGCTCGCCACCCTGAGCAAGGGTGTGCTGGGCCTGGCGCTGCCGGGCGTGGTGATCTTCACCTGCCTGCTCTGGGACACCGTCACCCGGCGCCGCCTGGACATCGCCGCCTGGATCCGTCCGGCGCTGTGGACGCTGCTGGGCCTCGTGCCGCTGTGCATCTGGCTGCTGCTCCTGTACCGCGACGGCGGCATCGCGGCCCTGCAGGAAATCCTCTGGACCAACAGTTTCGGGCGTTTCAGCGGCTCGTTCAGCGACGCCGGCCATATGGAGCCTTTCTACTACTACCTGGCCCACCTGCCCGAAGCCTTCCTGCCATGGAACCTGCTGCTCTACCTGGGCCTCTGGCATTTCCGCAAACGCCTGGCGAGCGAGCGCCACCTGCTGTTCTTCTGCCTCTGGCTGGCGGCGCAATTCACCCTGCTGACGTTCGCCTCGAGCAAGCGCATGGTCTACCTGATGTCGCTCGCCCCAGCGGCGGCGGTGATCTGCGCCGAGTACGGCAGCGAGCTGCTGCAACGCTGGCGTGACCGCCACGCCGACGGTGAACGGCGAGCCCGCGCCACGGTGTTCACCCTGATGGGACTGGTGTCCTGCCTCTACCTGGGCTACGCCCTGTGGGTCGAACCGCGCGCCGACGAAAAGGAATCCTTCCTGCCGCTGACCGAGGCGATTCACCAACAGCAGATGGCCGGCAAGCAGGTCACGCTGTTCCAGCCCAGCGAGCGCCTGGCCGGCGCCGCCGTGTTCTACAGCCGCAGCCGCCTGCCGGCGCTGGACACTCCAGAGCAGTTGATGGCGCAACTCAGCCAGCCGGGCGAACAGGTCGCGCTGCTGGAAAGCGAGACGGTACCGCAGGCGCCCCTGAACGTGGTGCAGCACTACCGCGTCGGCCAACGCGATTACTACTTCGTCAATCACGAGACAGGCGCGCATTGACCTGCCGCCGTACCGAGACCGCCGGGACCGGCTAACCTTGCAGCATCGCCAACGCCGCACAGGAGCCGCTTCCCTTGGCGAAGCACCCGTCGATCCTCAGCCTGCCCTTCCGCCGCCTGGCCAACCCCTACACCCGCTACCGCTACGCCGCCTGGATCCACTGCATCCGGGTCGGCCTGGCGTTACTGGCGTCGATGCTGCTGACCAGCGCGCTGAACCTGCCCCACGGTCTCTGGGCCTCGGTGACGGTACTGGTGGTGATGGGCGGTCTGGTGCACCAGGGCACTATTCGCGGCAAGTCCTATGAACGGGTAGTCGGCACCCTGGTCGGCGCGGCGCTGGGCCTGTGCGTGATCGCCGTGTACGACCAGGCCCGCTCCCAGTTCCTGGCCTACCTGCTGATGTCGGTACTCGGCGCCGCCTCGGCGTTCTTCGCCATCCGCCGCCCCGGCTACGTCGCATTGCTGGCGGGGATCACCCTGTGCATCGTCGCGGGCCCCGGGGAAACCGGCTTCACCGAAGGGCTTTGGCGCTCGGCCAACGTGCTGATCGGCGTCGCCGTCGCCCTGCTCTTCTCGCAGATCTACCCGCTGCGGGCGGTCTACGTCTGGCGCTACCTGCTCTCGGACAACCTGCGGGCCTGCGCGCGCATGTATGGGCAGCTATCGTCCAACCACGACTTCACTCCGGAGCATTTCGCCCGCCAACTGGAAGAGCTGGATCACCGCCTGGTGGCCTCGCGCGCCCACCTGGGACCGGTGGCGCGGGAAACCGGGATGCCGTTGCGCGACCTGGAGATCATCCAGCGCATTCATCGCGCGGTGATGGGCACCCTCGAATCGCTGATCGCCTCGCGCCAGTTCGCCGCCCAGGCTGGCGAGATCGAACCGGTGCCGTCGAGCCTGGACAACCATCGGCAACTGATCGGCCGCCTGCTGCTGCAGTCGGCCCATGCCCTGAAATTCAGCCGCACCAGCAAGCTGGTGCAGGCCTGCCAGGGCCTGGATAACCTCTCCGCGCGCCCGCTCAACCTCACCGACTCCTTCGAGAAGCAGGGCTTCTACTGGCTGACGCTGCGCCTGTACGAACAGGTGGAGATGCTCTCGGAGAAGCTCGCCGCCACGGCACCGCACTGGAACATCCAGAGCCGTGACCGCAACTGAGTGGAGAATGAAACCGGCCCGGCAGCTTGCGCTCCGGGCCAGTGTTCAACGCAGGGCTTGCGACGCGCCGCCAATCAAGCCCCGAAACCGCCGTCGATGGTCAGGCTGGCGCCCGTGATATAGCCGGCTTCCGGGCCGGACAGGTAGGCCACGAAGGCGGCGATCTCTTCCGCGCGGCCATAACGGCCGACCGCCATCAGGTCCATCAGGGATTCTGCGAAGTCGCTGTCTGCCGGGTTCATGTCGGTATCCACCGGGCCGGGCTGCACATTGTTGACGGTGATGCCGCGCGGGCCGAGGTCGCGGGCCAGGCCCTTGGTCAGGCCGACGATGGCCGATTTGCTCATGGCGTAGACCCCGCCACCGGCGAAGGGCATGCGTTCGGCATTGGTGCTGCCGATGGTGATGACCCGGCCACCCTCGCCCATGTGCCGCGCCGCAGCCTGGGTGGCGACGAAGACGCTGCGCACGTTCACCGCGACAGTGCGGTCGAAGTCGTCCAGGCTGAAGTCTTCCAACGGGGCGATGGCCAGCACGCCGGCGTTGTTCACCAGGATATCGATGCGACCGAAACGCTGGGCGGCGCTGTCGATGGCGGCCTGCACGGAAGCGGCGTCGGCGCTGTCGGCCTTGATCGCCATGGCGCGGCCACCGATAGCCTCGATGCTGGCGGCAAGGTCTTCGGCCTTCTGCGCCGAGCTTACGTAGGTGAAGGCCACGGCGGCACCTTCATTGGCCAGGCGCTGCACGATGGCGGCGCCGATGCCGCGGGAACCGCCTTGAACGAAGGCGACTTTGCCACTGAGAGGCAGGGTGGTGGTCATGGTGTGTCTCCAGGATGGGGGGAGTAAGTTCG
The DNA here is from genome assembly GCF_009189165.1 of Pseudomonas sp. SCB32. Classification (NCBI taxonomy): domain Bacteria; kingdom Pseudomonadati; phylum Pseudomonadota; class Gammaproteobacteria; order Pseudomonadales; family Pseudomonadaceae; genus Pseudomonas; species Pseudomonas sp. SCB32. The sequence continues at coordinate 2,189,032 of NZ_CP045118.1, read as the reverse complement.
ACGGGGTCAGTTTCCCTTTCGGACTCATTACTCGGTAGCCAGTAATCGCTATATTCAGTCGATACCAAACGTCCGGAATACCGCCCATGGAAAGCCTGATCAGTATCGAATGCTTCGTCCGCAGCGCCGAAGCCGGCAGTTTCGCCGCCGCCGCGCGGCGCCTGGCGCTGACACCGGCGGCGGTGAGCAAGAACGTGGCGCGGCTGGAGAACAACCTGGGCGTGCGGCTGTTCCAGCGTAGTACCCGCAGCCTGACCCTGACCGAAGCGGGTGAGCGATTCCTCGATGAAGCCAGCGGCGGCCTGGCCAGCCTGCAGAGCGCCATCGCCAACCTGGCCAGCACCGACGGCCAGCCCAGCGGGGCGCTGAAAGTGAGCATGGGGCTGGTGTTCGGCCGCGACTACATCCTGCCGCTGCTGCCGGACTTCCTCGAGCGCTACCCGGCGATCCGCCCGGACTGGCACTTCGACAACCGCCAGGTGGACCTGATCGCCGAGGGCTTCGACGCCGCCATCGGCGGCGGCTTCGAACTGCCGCCGGGCGTCGTGGCGCGCAAGCTCTCGCCGGCGCATCTGGTGCTGCTGGCCTCGCCGGCCTATCTCGACGCCCATCCACCCATCCGTTACCCGAGCGACCTGCCCAGCCACGACGGCATCCGCATCCGCTCGCCGCAGACCGGCCGGGTGCGCCCCTGGCCGCTGGTCAACCGCCAGCACGCCCAGGCGCCCATCGCGCTGAAGGAACGCATGACCATGAGCGACCCGGAAGCGGCCTGCTTCGCCGCCCTCAAGGGTCTGGGTGTCACCCTGGTCAGCATGCAGCACGCCCTGCCCTACCTGGACGACGGCCGGCTCCTGCGGGTGCTGCCGGAGTGGTACGTGGATGCCGGCAACACCGCCATCTACTACGCCGCGCAGAAGCTGCTGCCGGCCAAGACCCGCGCCTTCGTCGACCATGTCGTCGATCACTTCCGCGAGACGGGTCTGGGGCAGCGCTTTTCGGCGATCTGAAGCCGCAGGACTCCGAGAAGGGCGCCTAGCCCTTGCTCGCGAACACATGCATGAAGAAAATCCCGCCAGTGCGGGGGCTTTTCATTTCGCGGACGGAGTCAGCTCCTACACGGGCGCAAAGCCATGTACTTCCCTGTGGGAGCGGATTCATCCGCGATGGATTTCGCGGACAAGGTCCGCTCCTACGGGCACCAGTCCAGCGAACGCCGGGCACTTTGTTCTGGCTTTAGCTCTTGGGGACTTCCAGAGGAATATTCGCACGCACCGGAACGCCCCTTCAGGAGGCCGAGTGGAATCGGAGTTTCAGGGGTTGAGCGGCATGGATGCCGCGAGAGCGTCGTCGGGCCAGGGATGGCCCGTCGACGCGGGCCCCTGAAACTTCGATGGAGCGAGGGAATTTTTCGCCTAAGCGAAAAACCGGATGCAGGGGCAAGACCTTTTGGTTCCTTTTGTGAGGGCGGCTATCCGACGTTTAACAAAAGGGACTCGCCCGAGGGGGCGAAACAAAAGCTTTCAGCGCACGCCGAAGCGGCGCAGAAACGCCAAACTCCAAAACGGCGCATAACGCTTGAGGCGCTATGCGCCCTACACCTGATTCATCGCGAAAGCAAAAGCCCCGTCAGTTCGGGGCTTTTTCAATGAGACAGCGATCAGCCGCAGTTGACCTGCTGCACCACCTGATGGTCATCGACGTCGATGTTCAGGCGTTGGGAGTTGTACTCCATGGTGATCGGCTGGTGCGGACGCAGCACCCGCGCCACGCTGGCGCCGGCATCGCGGCGGGCCTGCTCAGCCAGGGTCGGATCGATGGTCTTGCCGATCAACGCCTGCACGGCCTTGGCGTCACAGCTTGCGGACTGCGCCGACGGCGTTTGCGAAGCAGGCGAGGCGGCATCGGTCGAAGCGTCCTTGGAGCTGCAACCGGCCAGCGCGGCCACGGCGAAAAGCGACAACAGGGTCACTCGGTTCAAGGGCATGGAAAGTCTCCCTGATGATGAGTTCTTGAAAGCTTGAAAAGCGTGAGGGCGCCACCTTACCAGCATGAGGCGCCAGGCGGGGCACTGAAGTATTGCAACCTGATGCATGGAACGCCCGGCGCAGAGCCGCGCCGCGCCTTTTACACAACCTTTACACAGGGCGGCCTTACCAATCGGCGCGGGCGGATGTCTTATGGATAACGGGCACCATGCCGGTTCCCCAGGAGGTACATCATGCTTCGCCGTCTCCCCCAGTTCGCCGTACTCTGCGGTTGCCTGGCCCTCGCCGGACAGGCAGCGGCCAACAGCAACAGCGATGCCGCCGCCATCGGCGCGGTAGTCGGTGCCGTGGTCGGCGGGGCGATCGTCGCCGGGTCATCGCCGGCACCCTACTATGCGCCGCCTCCACCCGCGTATTACCCGCCGCCCCCGGTGGCGTACTACCCGCCACCGCCGCCGGTGTACTACCAGCCGGTTCCGGTGTACCAGCCGGTCTACCGTCCGGTCGTGGTGGTGCCAGGGCCACGCTACTACGGCCCACGCTACTACGCGCCCCGCTACTACGGGCCCGGCTACTACGGCCCGCCGGGGCACTATCGCCACTGGTAACTTGCACAGGCCCCGCTTCACGCGGGGCCTTTCGTTTCTGCTCCCGCGCCCGTAATGCCCCCGGATAAGGCGCTAGCCCTGGCGGCCGGTCCCCGCTCGCTTGTCCATGAAGAGATTGCCGGCCAGTTCCTCGAACAGAGTCACCACCGCGCGCAATGCGCGACAGTCCGGGCGCGTCAGCAGCCAGAGGTGGGTGCTGCACCCCGGCAACTCGCCCTCCAGCACCCGCAGGCCGTCGTCGGGCCGCAGCAGGAACGCGGGAAGCGCCGCCAGCCCCAGGCCCGCGCGGCACAGGTCGTGCACCGTGAGCATGCTGTTGCAGCGGTACGCCGGAATTACCGCCGGGAACGCCTGGCGGCGCCAGGCGACGCTGGAGTGGTCGGGCAGGAAATCGTCCGGCGCGATCCAGCTCATGTCCTGCCAGGGCCGCTTGCCCTGTTCGGCGAGGTAATCGCGGTGCGCGCAAAGGACGTAATGCACATTGCCCAGGCTGCGTCCGACCAGATGCTCCGGGGGCGAACTGGTCAGGCGCAGGGCGATGTCGGCATCACGGCGGCTGAGGTTGGCGAAGGCATTGGAGGTGGTCAGCTCCAGGTTCAGCGCCGGGTATCGTTTCATGAAGCGCGCCAGCGCCGGCAGCAGCAGGCCTTGCAGCACAGTGTCGGAGCAGGTCAGGCGCACGGTGCCGCTGAGCACGTCGAGCCCCTGCTCCAGGCTCAACCGGGCGGCCTCCAGCGCCTGCTCGGCCAGTTCCGCCTGATTGGCGAGCTGCTGGGCGGTGGCGGTCGGCAGGTAGCCATGCCGGCCCTTTTCGAACAGCGCGGTGCCCAGGGCCTTCTCCAGCCGGCGTATGGCGCGGAATACCGTGGAGACATCCACGTCCAGCAACTCAGCCGCACGGGCCAGGCTGCCGCCGCGCACCAGCGCCAGCACGAGGGCGAGATCGGCGTATTCAAGACGATATTGCATAGACGCACTCCGGGATTGCACGGCCGCCAATTTTGGTTGCGCAAGCGCAACTATAAATTGCGTTCATCGGCCCGCCAATGGGCCTCGGGGCATAGGGGGAGCAAAGCATGGGACGACGGCGCAACGCTCTGCGAATCGGCTTGATCGGCGACCCCGACAGCCGCGTCACCGCGCACTGGGCGATCCCCCTCGCGCTGCAACAGTCACTGCTGCCCCACAGCGGCACCTTGCGCATCGACTGGCTGGACACGCCGAGCCTGGCGGACGGCCTGCCGCTGCACGCCTACGCCGGCTTCTGGTGCACCCCCGGCAGCCCTTACCTGGAGACCGAAGGAGCGCTGCGCGCCATCACCTACGCCCGCGAGCACGGCGTGCCCTTTCTCGGCACCTGTGGCGGTTTCCAGCACGCGTTGCTGGAGCGCGCCCGCCAGGTGCTCGGCTGGCAGGATGCAGCCCACGGCGAGACTGACCCGCAGGCCACGCGCCCGGTGATCCATGCGCTTCCCTGCTCACTGGTGGAGGCCAGCGAAACCATCGCCCTGCGCCCCGGCTCGCGCCTGGCCGCCATCTACGGCCTGCCGAGCATCCGCGAAGGCTATCGCTGCAGCTACGGGGTGAACCCCGAGTTCCAGGGCGCGCTGTTCGGCGATTCGCTGCGTGCCAGCGCCCACAGCGAGGACGGCAGCATCCGCGCGCTGGAAGACACGGACCACCCGTTCTTCCTCGCCACCCTGTTCCAGCCCGAACGCAAGGCGCTCGCCGGCATCAGCGTACCGCTGGCCCAGGCCTTGCTCGCCGCCGCCTTCCGCTACACCGCGTCCACCGCCGGGAGCCCCGCATGATCGCCAGCACACCCCAACCGCCCTACTACGCCGTGGTCTTCACCTCCCTGCGCAGCGAGCAGGACGAGGGCTATGCCGACACCGCCGGACGCATGCTGGAGCTGGCCGCCAAGCAGGACGGCTTCCTTGGCGTCGAATCCGCACGGGGTGCCGACGGACTCGGCATAACCGTGTCGTACTGGCGCGATGAGGCGGCCATCCGCCACTGGCGTGATGTGATCGAGCACCGTAGCGCCCAGAAGCGCGGGCGGCAGGACTGGTACAGCGCCTTCCAGGTGCGGGTCTGCCGGGTCGAGCGGGCCTACGGATTCGAGCACTGAACGACCGCTGATCCCTCGTGGAAATCGCCTTCGCTGACAGTGGAAAAATCCTACATTCGACTTCCTTTGCCATTTCTAGGATGACGCCTGTCCTGATTACTCACCGCGAGGTGAATCGACATGCGCCCCTCCCCCTGGCTTCCCCTGTTCCTGCTTTGCGCCACCTGTTCCCCCGGTCTTGCCCTGGCCGATGACTTCGATGTGCCATCCTGGCGGCGCTACCAGTTCGACGCGCTGGAGCAACAGTTGGCGCGCCCTGCCGTCCGCCCGAGCCCGCCGCGCCCGGCAACGACCCTCACGCCCACCGAGGGGCGGCGCTCGATGGACACCACTCGGATCATCGCCCGCGCCTATGAGCTGATCGGCAAACCCTACCGCTGGGGCGGCGAAAGCCTGGAGGAAGGTTTCGATTGCAGCGGGCTGCTGGTCTACCTGTACAGCAGCATCGCCAACCGCAAGCTGCCACGCACCACCGCGTCAATGATCGCCCAGCACGACAACGAGGTAGGCGCTGATGAGCTGCGCCCAGGCGATGCCGTGTTCTTCAACCACAACGGCAACGGTCAGACCAGTCATGTCGGCCTGTACATCGGCGACAAACGCTTCATCCACGCGCCGAGCACTGGCAAGACCATCCGCATCGACTCGCTCGCGGACAGCTATTGGCAGCGCAGCTACACCACGGCGCGGCGCTTCAGCGGGTGATCCGGCAAAGAAATGAACCCGAGTCACCCAAGGTTTTCGAATCAGAAAAGACCTACGCGGTTTAGGTGTATCGCCTCATCCCAGAATTCAGGGAGATTTCTAAGATAGCGCTCCGTTTTGCTTGTAGTCACACGCTGTACGAACCATGCGTCCGTTTCTTATCCTGAACATGACCCTGCTGATTACCCTGGCCGCTCCGCTTTGCGAGGCCAGGGAGCCCGCGAAATCCACACAGGCCTACAAGGCCGTCGGCAGCCTGTCGCATAACGCCCATGCCAAGTCGGTCAATCGCAATGTCGTGCGCCTGCACCTGCCGGCCAAGCGTCCCCTGCAGGCCGGTGTGCACGACGGCCATCGCACTACCAATTCCCGAGTAGTCGCCCGCGCCCGCCAACTGGTCGGCATTCCCTACCGACGCGGCGGCACCTCGGTGAGCAGCGGTTTCGACTGCAGCGGCCTGCTGGTCTACCTGTTCCGCACTGAAGCGGGCATGAAGGTGCCACGGACCACCGGGGAAATGATCCAGAGCAGCGGCCTGCGCATCGATCGCGATGAACTCAAGCCGGGCGATGCGGTGTTCTTCAATCGCAACGGTCGAGGCCAGACCAGCCACGTGGGGCTGTACATCGGCAATAACCAGTTCATCCACGCGCCCAGCTCCGGCGAACGTGTCCGCCTGGATTCCCTGGCCGACGGTTACTGGCAACGCAGCTTCACCACCGCTCGCCGCTTCAACGGCTAACCCCGCCGTTACCGGCCCCACCAATCGAGAGTCCGACAATGCCCAGCCTGATGGTCGAGATAGTACGTTTCACCGACGAGTGTTTCGCCGGTTGGGCAGAGTGCCGCCTGGTCGATGCCGGCGGTCGTGACTGGCGCTTCCTCAAGCGCCGTTCGGTGGTCCAGGCGGACGATGCCGACGATCAACTGCCCGCCGTCGGCCGCATCGACTGCGAGGTGCTCGAGCGCCTGGACGGCACCGCCCTGGTGAGCACCGCCAAGCCGCGCGGCGTCAAGTCCATCGACGGCGAGAGCCGTTTCCGCATCCCGCTGAGCGCGCTGATCGAAGACTGACCACGATCAGTCGCGCTTCGCCTGCCCTTCCTCGGCGATCTTCGCCGTATCCCAGCCGCCACCCAGCGCCGCGATCAGCTGCACGCTCGCGGTCAGCCGGCTGCCCTGCAGGGTCAACAGGGTACGCTCGTTGGATAGCGCCGTGGTCTGGGTGGTGACCACGTTGGCGTAATCGATGGTGCCGGCCTTGTACTGGTTGAAGGTCAGGCGCAGCGCTTCGCGGGCGGAGTCCAGCGCCTCCTTCTGCACGCCGCTCTCCTGCTCCAGCACCTTGAGCTGGACCATGTAGTCCTCCACCTCGCGGAAGCTGTCGAGCACGGTCTGCCGGTAGCTGGCCACGGTCTGGTCGTAGCTGGCCTCGGCCTGTTCGACCTGCGAGGCGATCAGGCCGCCGTCGAACAGGGTCATGGCGAACTGCGGGCCGATGGACCAGTAGCGGTTGGGCGTCTCGATCCAGTTCTGGAAGCTGCCGCTGCGGTAGCCGCCGGCGGCGGTGAGGGTCAGGTCGGGGAACCAGGCGGCCTTGGCCACGCCGATCTGCGCGTTGGCGGCGATCACTTTGCGCTCGGCCGAGGCCACGTCCGGGCGCCGTTGCAGCAGTTCCGACGGCAGCAGCGCCGGCACCGATGGCAGGCTCGGCACGGCGTCCACGGCGGCCAGGGCGAACTGCGCCGGCGGCACGCCGACCAGCACGGCAATGGCGTGCTCCAGCTGGGCGCGCTGGTACTTCAGGTCGATGGCCTGGGCCTCGGTGCTTTTCAGCTGGGTGCGCGCCTGTGCCACGTCGGCCTTGGTGACGATGCCGGCGTTGTACTGGTTCTCGGTGAGTTTCAGCGAGCGCTCATAGGCCACCACGGTGTCGTTGAGCAGCTTGATCTGCCGGTCCATCACGCGCAGTTGCAGGTAGTTCTGGGCCAGCTGCGACTGCAACGACAGGCGCGAGGCGGCCAGGTCCGCGGCGCTGGCGTCCATGCTGGCGGTGTCGGCCTCCAGCTGGCGACGCAGCTTGCCCCACAGGTCCAGCTCCCAGCTCACGCCCAGACTCGCCGAATAGCTGTTGCTGACCGAGCTGCTGCTCCCCCCGCTGGCGACGGTGGAGCCGTCTGGCAGGCGTACGCTGCCCCCGCTGCCAGTGCCCTGGCCGGAACGGGTCTTGCCGACGTCGGCGCTGATGGTCGGGAAGAACGAGGCGCGCGCGCCCTTGGTCAGCGCCTGGGCCTGGCGGTAGGACGCCAGCGATTGCGCAAGGGTCTGGTTCGCGGCGACCAGGCGTTTCTGCAGGTCGTTCAGCGTGGCGTCGCCGTACAGTTCCCACCAGGCTCCGTGGTTGAAGCCGTCCTGCGGTTTCGCCAACTGCCAACCCTCGCCTTCCTTGAAGCTGGCGGGCACCGTCAGCTCGGGGCGCTTGTAGTCCGGGCCGATGGCGCAACCGGCCAGGGCCACGGCCAGCGCCAATGCCAGTGGAGAGAGCAAGGAACGGGGGCGGATCATACGGGTGTCTCCAGGGCGCCATCGGTGCGCACGCCGCGCTTCTTGTTGACCCAATGGCGCAGGCGGTCGAGGTAGAGGTAGACGACAGGGGTGGTGTACAGGGTCAGCAGCTGGCTGCCGATCAGGCCGCCGACGATGGTCATGCCCAGCGGGCGGCGCAGCGCGGCATCGCCACCGACGCCGAAGATCAGCGGCAGCGCGCCCAGGATGGCGGCCAGGCTGGTCATCATGATCGGCCGGAAACGCTTCATGCAGGCTTCCAGGATCGCATCGCGCGGCGACAGTCCGAGGGTGCGTTCGGCGTCCAGGGCGAAGTCGATCATCATGATGGCGTTCTTCTTCACAATGCCGATCAGCAGGATCACCCCGATCAGCGCGATCAGCGACAGCTCGGTGCGGAACAGCATCAGCGTCAGCATGGCCCCGACCCCGGCGGACGGTAGCGTCGAGAGGATGGTCAGCGGGTGCACATAGCTCTCGTAGAGGATGCCGAGCACGATGTACACCGCCACCAGCGCCAGCAGGATCAGCCAGGGCATGTTGTTCTGGGTGTCCTGCACCGCGCCGGCGTTGCCCTCGAAGGTGGCCTGGATATCGATGGGCAGGTGCAGCGGCTCCAGCGCCGCCATCACCGCGTCGCGGGCCGGGCCGATCAGCGCGCCGGGCGCCAGGTTGAAGGAAAAGGTGGTCGCGGCGAACTGCCCCTGGTGGTTGACCGTCAGCGGCGCGCGGCTCGGCTCCACATGGGTGAAGGCCGACAGCGGCACGCGCTGGCCGTTGCTGCCAATCACGTAGACCTGGCGCAGCTCCTCCGGCGACTCCTGGTAGGGCTGATCCACCTCCATCACCACGTGGTACTGGTTCAGCGGGTTGAAGATGGTCGAAATCTGGCGCTGGCCATAGGAGTTGTTCAGCACCGCGTCCACTTCGGAGACGTTGACGCCGAGGCTGCCGGCGCGGTCGCGGTCGATCACCAGGCGGCTCTGCACGCCCTTGTCCTGGGCGTCGCTGTTGACGTCCACCAGCTGCGGAATCTTGTTCAGCACCGCCTCGACCTTGGGTCCCCACTCGCGCAGCAGGACCAGGTCATCGCTGCGCAGGGTGAATTCGTACTGGGCGTTGCTCTGCCGGCCGCCGATGCGCACGTCCTGGCCGGCCTGCAGGTAGAGCGTGGCGCCGGGAATCTTCGCCAGCTGCTTGCGCAGGCGATTGACGATGACCTCCGCCGAATCGCGCTGACCAATATCCTTCAGGGTGACGAAGAAGGAGCCGGTGTTGCTCGACTGCCACTTGCCACCGCCGACGAAGCCCACCACGTTCTCCACTCCCGGATCGGCGGAGAGGATGGTGCGGAACTGCGCCATCTTCTGGTCCAGCGCCTGGAACGAGATGCTCTGGTCGGCCACCGCGAAGCCGCGCAGGCGCCCGGAGTCCTGCTGCGGCAGGAAGCCCTTGGGCACCACCACGAACAGGTAGAAGTTCAGCGCGATACAGCCCAGCAGGATCACCACCATCAGCCGCGAGTGCTCCAGCGCCCAGCTCAGGCTGGCGCGGTAGCGCAGCATGAAGGCGACGAAGTAGCGGTTGCTCTCGCGCGTCATCGACGCCTTCGGCGATCGCTCGATGGGCTTGAGCAGACGCGCGCAGAGCATCGGCGTCAGGGTCAGGGACACCACCAGCGAGACCAGGATGGCCGCTGCCAGGGTCACCGAGAACTCGCGGAACAGACGCCCGGTGATGCCGCCCATCAACAGCAGCGGAATGAACACCGCCACCAGCGACAGGGTCATCGACAGCACGGTGAAGCTCACCTCGCGCGCGCCGCGGATCGCCGCCTTGAGTGGTGGGTCGCCCTCCTCGATGCGCCGGGCGATGTTCTCCACCACCACGATGGCATCGTCCACCACGAAGCCGGTGGCGATGATCAGCGCCATCAGCGACAGGTTGTTCAGCGAGAAGCCGCACAGGTACATGACCGCAAAGGTGCCCACCAGCGACACCGGCACCGCCAGGCTGGGGATCAGCGTGGCGCGGCCGTTGCGCAGGAACAGGTAGACCACCAGGATCACCAGCATCACCGAGACGATCAGGGTCAGCTCGGCCTCATCCAGGGAGGAGCGGATCGATGGGCTGCGGTCGTCCATCACCGACAGTTTCACCTGCGGGCCGAGCACGTCCTGGATGATCGGCAGCTGCGCGTGGATGGCGTCGGTGGCCTCGATGATGTTGGCGCCCGGCTGGCGGGTGATGATCAGCAGTACCGCCGGCAGGTTGTCGGAGAAGCCGGCGTTGCGCACGTCTTCCACCGAATCGCTGACCTTGGCCACATCCTTCAGGCGCACCGCCGCGCCGTTGCTGGCGTTGTAGTGGACGATCAGCGGCGCGTACTCGCTGGCCTTGCGCAACTGGTCGTTGGAATCCACCTGCCAGTGGCGCCCGCCGAACTCCAGCGCGCCCTTGGGGCCGTCGGCGTTGGTGTTGGCGATGGCCGTGCGCACGTTGTCTAGGGAAATGCCGTACTGGCTGAGCTGGTCCGGGTTGACGTCGATCCGCACCGCCGGCAGCGAGGAGCCGCCAATGCTCACCTGGCCCACGCCCTTCACCTGCGACAGCTTGGGCGACACGATGGTCGAGGCGAGGTCGTACATCTGCCCACGGGAGTAGGTGTCCGAGGTCAGGGTGAGGATCATGATCGGCATGTCCGACGGGTTCGCCTTGCGGTACGTCGGGTTGTTCGGCATGCCGGTGGGCAGGAGGCTCATCGCCGCGTTGATCGCCGACTGCACCTCGCGCGCCGCGCCGTCGATGTCCTTGGACAGGTCGAACTGCACGACGATGGTGGTGTTGCCCAGCGAGCTGCTGGAGGTCATGTCGGTGACCCCGGCGATGCGCCCGAGCGCGCGCTCCAGCGGCGTTGCCACGGTGGATGCCATGGTTTCCGGGCTGGCGCCGGGCAGCGCCGCCTGCACCATGATGGTGGGGAAATCCACGTTGGGCAGTGGCGCCACCGGCAGCAGGCCGAAGGACAGGATGCCGGCCAGCATCAGCGCCAGGGTCAGCAGGCTGGTGGCGACCGGGCGCAGGATGAACGGGCGGGAGAGGTTCATCACCCGCGCTCCGCCGGGTCGATGCTGTTCACGTCCAGGCCATGGCGACCGCGCCAGGCGGCCCAGCGCGTGGCGAGTCGGTCGAAGTACAGGTAGATCACCGGCGTGGTGAACAGGGTCAGCAACTGGCTGAGCAGCAGGCCGCCGACCATGGTCACGCCCAGCGGCCGACGCAGTTCGGCGCCGGCACCGCCGGCGAGCATCAGCGGCAGCGCACCGAGCAAGGCGGCCATGGTGGTCATCAGGATCGGCCGGAAGCGCAGCAGGCAGGCCTGGTAGATCGCTTCATGGGGCGGCTTGCCCTCGTTGCGTTCGGCGTCCAGGGCAAAGTCGATCATCATGATCGCGTTCTTCTTCACGATGCCGATCAGCAGGATGATGCCGATGATCGCCACGATGCCGATCTCCTGCCCCGAGAGCATCAGCGCCAGCAGCGCGCCCACGCCCGCCGAGGGCAGCGTGGAGAGGATGGTCACCGGGTGGATGAAGCTCTCGTAGAGAATGCCCAGCACGATGTACATGGTGACGATGGACGCCAGCACCAGCAGCAGGGTGTTCGACAGCGACGATTCGAAGGCCTGGGCCGCGCCGCGGAAGCTGCCCTGCAGGCTCAGCGGCAGGTCCATCTGCGACTCGACGCCACGGATCGCCTGCACCGCCTCGCCGAGGGCGACGCCCTTGGCCAGGTTGAAGGAGATGGTCGCCGCCGGGAACTGGGCGATGTGGTTGACCGCCAGCAGGGTATGGCGCTCCTCGACCTTCGCCAGGCTCGACAGGCGCACCTGGGTACCGTCACTGGCGGGCACGTAGAGGTTGTCCAGCGACTGCGGGCCGATCTGGAATTCCGGCGCCACCTCCAGCACCACGCGGTACTGGGTGGCCTGGGTGAAGATGGTGGAGATCAGTCGCTGGCCAAAGGCGTTGTACAGCACGCTGTCGATGCTCGACAGGCTCACGCCCAGTCGCGAGGCGGTGTCGCGATCAATGTTGATGTAGGCCTGCAGGCCCTTGTCCTGCCAGTCGCTGGCGACATCGACCAGCTCCGGCAGCTGCTCCAGGTGGTCCACCAGTTTCGGCACCCACTCCGACAGCACCTGTGGGTCGGCGTCCTGCAGGGTGAACTGGTACTGGGTGCGGGCCACGCGGTCTTCGATGGTCAGGTCCTGCACCGGCTGCAGGTACAGGCGGATCCCGGCGACCTTGTCCAGCTCCGGTTGCAGGCGCTGGATCACCTCGGTGGCCGTGACATCGCGGTCGGCATGGGGCTTCAAGTTGATCAGCAGGCGCCCGGTGTTGAGCGTGGCGTTGGTGCCGTCGACGCCGATGAAGGACGACAGGCTTTCCACCGCCGGGTCCTGCAGCACCACCTTGGCCAGGTCCTGCTGCCGGTTGGCCATGGCCTGGAAGGAGATCGACTGCGGCGCCTCGGCGATACCCTGGATCACCCCGGTGTCCTGCACCGGGAAGAAGCCCTTGGGCATGGCCACGTAGAGCAGCGCGGTGAACGCCAGGGTGGCGATGGCCACCAGCAGGGTCAGCGGCTGGTGACGCAGGACCACGCGCAGCGCGGCCGCGTAACGCTCGATCATGTGCTCGATGAAGCGCCCGGCGGCGCGGGCGAAGCGCCCTTCGTTCTCCGGCTCGACGTGGCGCAGCAGCTTGGCGCTGAGCATCGGCGTCAGGGTCAGGGAGACGAAGCCCGAGATGAGAATGGCCACCGCCAGGGTGATGGCGAACTCGCGGAACAGCCGGCCGGCCACGTCGCCCATGAACAGCAGCGGGATCAGCACGGCGATCAGCGAGAAGGTCAGCGAGATGATGGTGAAGCCGATCTGCTTGGAGCCCTTGAGCGCGGCATCCAGCGGCGAGTCGCCCTGCTCCAGGTAGCGGGCGATGTTCTCCACCATGACGATGGCGTCGTCCACCACGAAACCGGTGGCGATGGTCAGCGCCATCAGCGTCAGGTTGTTGATCGAGAAGCCGGCGAGATACATCACGCCGAAGGTGCCGATCAGCGACAACGGCACGGCGAAACTGGGGATCAGGGTCGCCGATATGTTGCGCAGGAACAGGAAGGTGACCATCACCACCAGGCAGACGGCGAGGAACAGCTCGAACTGCACGTCCGCCACGGAGGCGCGAATGGTCGTGGTGCGGTCGGTGAGCACCGTCACTTCGAGGCTGCCCGGCAGGTTCGCCTGCAGCTGCGGCAGCATCCGCTTGATGCTGTCCACCACCTCGATGACGTTGGCGCCCGGCTGGCGCTGGATGTTCAGCACCACCGCCGGCGTATTGTTGGCCCAGGCAGCCAGGCGCACGTTCTCGGCATCGTCCTCGACGCTGGCGACATCGCGCACGCGCAATGGCGAGCCGTTCTTGTAAGCGATGATCAGGTCGCGGTAGGCGTCGGCGGACTTGAGTTGGTCATTGGCGTCCAGGGTCGCCGAGCGGGTCGGGCCGTCGAAGCTGCCCTTGGGGCCGTTGAGGTTGTTGTTGGTGACGGTGGTCTGCAGGTCCTGCAGGCTCAGGCCGGCCGATGCCAGGGCCGCCGGGTTGGCGCGGATGCGCACCGCCGGGCGTTGGCCGCCGCTGATGCTGACCAGGCCGACGCCGGAAATCTGCGAAATCTTCTGTGCAAGACGAGTGTCCACCAGATCCTGGATCTGCGGCAGCGGCATGTCCGCCGACATCACCGCCAGGGTCAGGATCGGCGCATCCGCCGGGTTCACCTTGCTGTACACCGGCTGGTTCGGCAGGTCCTTGGGCAGCAGGCTCTGCGCGGTGTTGATCGCCGCCTGCACTTCCTGCTCGGCCACGTCGAGGTTCACCTGCAGGCTGAACTGCAGGGTGATCACCGAGGCGCCACCGGAGCTGGTGGAGGACATTTCATTGAGACCGGGAATCTGCCCCAGCTGGTTCTCCAGCGGCGCGGTGACCGACGAGGTCATGATGTCCGGGCTGGCGCCGGGGTACAGGGTCACCACCTGGATGGTCGGGTAGTCCACCTCCGGCAGTGCCGAGATCGGCAGGAAGCGATAGGCAATGATCCCCGACAGCAGGATCGCCACCATCAACAGCGTGGTGGCGACCGGCCGCAGGATGAACAGGCGTGACGGGTTCATTCGCTCTTACCGCTGTCCTGGGCCGGGCTGTCCGAGCCGAATGGCTTGGCGCCGCTCTTGTCGCCGTCCTCACTGGTGGCGCGGGCCTTGGCGTCGGCAGTGACGATGTTCATGCGCATGCCGTCGCGCAGGCGGTCGGTACCTTCGACGACCACGCGGTCGCCCTCCTTCAGGCCCTCGGTGACCACGACCCGCTCACCCTCGCTGGTGCCCAGGGTCACGAGCTGGCGCTTGGCCTTGGTCTCGTCGCCGACCTTGTACACGTAGGTGCCATCGTTGCCGCGCTGCACGGCGTTGGCCGGAATGGTCAGCACGCCCTGCAGGGTCTCGGCGAGCAGGCGGACGTTGACGAACTGGTTGGGGAACAACTTGTGGTCGTCGTTCTCGAAGCCGGCCTTGAGCTTGACCGTGCCGGTGGTGGTGTCGATCTGGTTGTCCAGGGTCTTCAGCACGCCGGTAGCCAGGGTCTGGTTCTGGTTGCGGTCCATCGCCTGGACCGGCACCGTCCGGTCGCTGTAGAGCTCGCGGGCGATGGTGCCGAGTTGCTGCTGCGGCAGGCTGAACACCACGGAGATCGGCTTGACCTGGGTGATCACCACCAGCGGCGTGGTATCACCGGAAGTGACCAGGTTGCCCACGTCCACCTGGCGCAGGCCGACGCGACCGGAGATGGGCGCGCGCACCTGGGTGAACTCGAGATTCAGCTTGGCGTCGGCGACCTGCCCCTCGTTGGTCTTCAGGGTGCCTTCGTATTGGCGCACCAGCGCATCCTGGGTATCCAGGGTCTGCTTGGCGATGGAGTCCTCGGCATACAGGCCCTTGTAGCGCGCCAGGTCGATCTGCGCGTTCTTCAGTTGCGCCTGGTTCTGCTGCAGGGTGCCCTGGGCCTGGTCCAGCGCAGCCTGGAACGGCCGTGGGTCGATCACCGCCAGCACGTCGCCGGCCTTCACTTCCTGGCCCTCCTGGAACGGCACCTTGACCAACTGGCCGCTGACCCGCGCGCGGACGTTGACCGTGTTGTAGGCCGTGACGGTGCCCAGCGCGTGGTAGTGCACCGGCAGATCACCCTTGACGGCCGGCGCGACGCTGACGGTCACCGCCGCGCCCTGCCCCGCTGCCATCTGCCCCGGACTCGGCCGCCCGCCACGCCCGCCGCCCTGGGCTGCCGGCGCCCCGCTGGACGTCGAATGCAGCCACATGATCAGACCCACCACACCGGCGAAAATGATCGCGGTGAAGAGCCAGGGCCGCAGGGTGCGGAGTTTCGAGGGCGTTCCGTTGCTTGGGGTCATGGTCGTCGTCATGGCGAAAATTGTGAGAATAGCGAGGCTGAACGATAAGCACAGCGAGGCCGCAGGCATAGTCTCTTTACCCGCTATTTACCTTTGATTTACCGGAGGTTACGAATTTTCCAGGACGTTGCGGCCTGGATCGGCCGGAAGGGTTCCGGCCGGCCGGACCGACCCTGCGGGGTCGGCCCGGTTGCATCATCGGCGCAGGAGTATCAGTTCAGCGCGGCGATGGCGGCGGCGTAGTTCGGCTCATCGGCGATTTCGCCGACCAGCTCGCTGTGCAGCACCTTGTTCTGCTCGTCCAGTACGACCACTGCGCGGGCAGCCAGGCCAACCAGCGGACCGCTGGAGATGGCCACGCCGTAGTTGGCGAGGAACTCGCGGCCACGCAGGGTGGACAGGTTGACTACGTTCTCCAGGCCTTCGGCGCCGCAAAAGCGCGCCTGGGCGAACGGCAGATCGGCGGAAACGCACAGCACCACGGTGTTGGCCAGCTTGCTCGCTTCAGCGTTGAACTTGCGCACGGAGGTGGCGCAAGTCGGGGTGTCGACGCTGGGGAAGATGTTCAGCACCTTGCGCTTGCCGGCGTAGTTTTCCAGGGAGACGTCGGAGAGGTCGCCAGCGACCAGTTTGAGGGCCGGAGCCTGCTCGCCTTTCTGCGGCAGCTTGCCATCGACGGAAACCGGATTGCCCTTGAGGGTAACTTGAGCCATTGCTTGGATCCTTCTGGTGAGGGGTGGCAGCGTTGGCGGAGTGCCAACACCGCCCGAGGAATCGGGGCCGGGGGCAAATCCTAGCACGACTTGTCTGAGTGGATTGGTCGGGATACTCAAATGCCGGTCCATCCTTGGGAGCGGACTTTGTCCGGGGGCCCTGGGTTCTGGTTCGGCGTGTATGCGCCGCTTCGGCGTTTGCTGAGCGATTTTGTTTCGCCCCCTCGGGCGAGTCACTTTGCCAAACGACGGATGGCCGCCCCACGCAAAGTAACCAAAGGTCTCGTCCCGACATCCGGGTCTTCGCTTCGCTCAGACTTCCCTCCTTCCGGTATCGCTCCGAGGGTCGGCGTACAAGGGCCATCCCTGGCCCTCTACGCCTCTCGCGGCATCCATGCCGCTCGCCCCTCTGCGCAATACCTCCACTTGGCCTCCTGACGGGACTCTGCGCGCGCCTGAAACTCTGGCTGCTTCATGCTGGATGGCTCTTCGTAGGATGGCGTAGAGCGAAGCGAAACCCATCAAGGTGGATAACGCTGCGCGTTATTCGCCCTACGGGTGTCCATCCTGCAACGCAGGTGCAATGGCAGGCCTTCGCGGAGAAACTCCGCTCCTACCGGGAGCAAAAGCAGCGCGGAGCAGGACGCTTTGTTTTTGCTCTTGAAGACTTCCAGAGAAACCTCCGTGCACTCCGAAGCGCCCCTTCAGGAGGCCGAGCGGAGTCGGAGTTTCAGGGGTTGAGCGACATGGATGCCGCGAGAGCCGCGATGGGCCAGGGATGGCCCTTCGTCGGGGGGACGCCTAGTTCGGGCCCCTGAAACTCCGATGGAGCGAGGGAATTTTTCGCCTAAGCGAAAAACCGGATGCAGGGGCAAGACCTTTTGGTTCCTTTTGTGAGGGCGGCTATCCGACGTTTGACAAAAGGGACTCGCCCGAGGGGGCGAAACAAAAAGTCCCCGCGCACACCGAAGCGGCGCAGAGACACCCAAACCAGAAACGAAAAGCATCGCGGACAAGGCCCCCTCCTACAAAAGCCATGTCGTCCCGCAAAGCAACCCTCACCAACTCCGCTCCGCAAACACCTGCGCCAACCAATCAGAAAACACCCGCAAGCGCCGCGACATCTGCCGTCGCACCGGATACAGCACACTCAGCAGCAACGGCGGCGGACGCCACTGCTCCAGCACCTCCACCAGCTCGCCGCTGGCCAGCCCATCGCACAGGTGGTAGCGCGGCGCCTGGATCAGCCCGAATCCCGCGCGGCAGGCCGCGATATAGGCGTCGGCGTTGTTCACGGTAATCCGGCTGGGCAGCCGCTGCGTGCGCAGTTCGCCGTCGAAGCGAAACTCCAGGTCGAAGATGCGCCCGCTGGAGGCCGACTGGTAATTCACCGCCAGATGCCCGGCCAGCCGCTCCGGATGCTCCGGCAAGCCGTATTCCTCAAGGTACGAACGGCTCACGCAGCTGAGCTGTTCCAGTTCGGCGATGCGCCGGCCCACCAGGCTGGAATCGGGTAGATCGCCGGCGCGCAGCACGCAATCCACCCCCTCGCGCACCAGGTCCACCTGGCGGTCGCTGAGACTCAGCTCCAGCTCGATCAGCGGATAGCGGCGGCAGAACGCCGGCAGCGCCGGGATCACCACCAGCCGCCCCAGCGAACTGGGCAGGTCTACCCGCAGCTTGCCGCGCGGGTTTTCCGGCGAGTCGGAGAAGCAGTTCTCCGCCTCCTCCAGATCCTCCAGCAGCCGCACGCAGCGTTCGTAGTAGGCCTGGCCGTCAGGGGTGACGCTGACCTGGCGGGTGGTGCGGCGCAGCAGCTGTACCCCCAGGTGCGACTCCAGCTGCTGGATCAGCTGGGTCACGCTGGCGCGCGGCAACTGCAGGCTGTCCGCCGCCTTGCCGAAGGCCTTGAGTTCGACGATGCGGGCAAATACCTGCATGGCCTGCAAGCGATCCATGACGGGACTCCGATTATTCGTGCAGAGCAAATAGTTAAACCGCAATCCGCCGGTTTATCCACGCAAGCCAAACAACAAGAATGAATCCGCCTCCCCACTTACCGGAGAACTGAGCATGAAAACCCGCCGCCTCGGCCCGCAGGGCCCCAGCGTTTCCGCCATCGGCCTCGGCTGCATGGGCATGTCCGACTTCTACACCACCGGCAGCGACGAGAAGGAATCCGTCGCCACCCTGCACCGCGCCCTGGAGCTGGGCGTCACGCTGCTCGACACCGCCGACGTCTACGGTCCGCACACCAATGAAGAACTGCTCGGACGAGCACTGAAAGGCAAGCGCGAACAGACCTTCCTGGCCACCAAGTTCGGCCTGGTGCGCAACCCCGACCAACCCACGAGCCGGGGCGCCAATGGTCGACCGGAGTACGTGCGGCAAGTCGTGGAGGACAGCCTGAAACGCCTGGGCACCGACCATATCGACCTCTACTACCAGCACCGCGTCGACCCCACGGTGCCCATCGAGGAAACCGTCGGCGCCATGGCGGAGCTGGTATGGGCCGGCAAGGTGCGCTACCTGGGGCTGAGCGAGGCCTCGACCGAAACCCTGGAGCGCGCGCACAAGGTCCACCCGATCACCGCCCTGCAAAGCGAATACTCCTTGTGGACCCGCGATCCGGAGGAAAACGGCGTACTGGACACCTGCCGGCGCCTGGGCATCGGCTTCGTCCCCTACAGCCCGCTGGGGCGCGGCTTCCTCACCGGCGCGCTGAAAAGCCCGGATGACTTCGCCGAGGATGACTACCGCCGCTTCAGCCCGCGCTTCACCGGGGAAAACTTCGCCAGAAACCTGCAACTGGTGGAGAAAGTCGGCGAACTGGCCGCCGAGCGTGGGGTGAAACCCTCGCAGCTGGCGCTGGCCTGGGTGCTGGCGCAGGGCGAGCACCTGGTACCGATTCCCGGCACCAAGCAGCGCAAATACCTGGAAGAGAACGTCGCCGCCGTGGCGCTTGAACTCAGCGCCGCCGAGCTGGCCGAGATCGACGCCATCTTCCCCGCCGGAGCCGCCGCCGGCGGGCGCTACAGCGAAGAGGTGATGCGCCTGATCCAGTGAGCCGGCACCCTGCGAGCGAGCGTCAGCGGTTATGCTGGCGTTCGCTTGATGGAGGCCCCATGCGACGGATTCCCGCCCTGCTGTTGATGACCCTGTCCTGCGCCGCGCTGGCGCAGGAAGACTGCCGGATCACCGCCGTGCACAGTGGCGACCAGCTCAACTGCCAGGACAGTGACGGCGCAACCCTGAGCATCCACCTGCGCGGCATCGACGCCTCCGCGACCGATCAAGCATTCGGCGAGCGAGCACGGGAGTCACTGCAACAGATCGCGCTGGGCAAGACCGCCAGCCTGCATGCCCCACGACGTGAAGCGGACGGTTCACTGCGCGCTGCGGTCTGGGTCGAGCCGGCCGACTGCCCCGGCTGCGGCCACACGCTGGATGTGGGCCGCGCACTGTTGAGCGTCGGCCTGGCGCGCTGGCGACCGTCGGATGAGCAGACGGCCGAGGAGAAAGGCCAGTACGAATTCGAGGAGCAGGAAGCGAGGGCGCGCCGTATCGGCCTGTGGCGCGCCCCCTGAGAGTCTGTTCAATGTCTGCCTGCGCTTGCTCATGCTGCGTTGGAAACAGGCTCGTGCGCGAGTCCGATCAAAATGCTCATTTACAACACGTAAACTGCGCTTTTTCGCCTGTTCCCGCCTTGCCTGAGCTGCGCTCGGCGAGACCTTGAACAAACTCTGAGGACTCAGCGTTCCGCGCGGAAACGCAGGTACTCGACCACCTCGGCCTGCGGCCCACGGAACTCGATGCGCGATTCCTTGCTTTCGCGCTGGAAGGCGTACATCGGGTCGTAGTACTCGCTCAGCAGCCCTTCGATCCAGCCCCGGTGCAGGTCCACCGCGCCACTGCGCTTCTGCTCTTCCAGCGCCGCGTCCATGATCGCAGCCAGGCGCTGGTAGCGTTCGCCGCCCAGGCGCTTGACGATGCCCGACAGGCTCTTGCGCAGATAGGCCGCGAAGGCGTCGAAACCGCCCTCCTCGCCCACCACCTGCACATGGTCGGCGCATAGGTCGATCACGTAGTCCTTGAGGATGCGCTCCACGCGCTGCTCGAAGCTGTCGTCCAGCCACACCAGCGGGAAGTGCTGCATGCCCTGGTACAGTTCCAGCGGTACCGAGCAGCTGCCGACGATGCGCCCTTCATCCTCCAGCACGAACTGCTCCATGCCGGCGTGACGCTTCTTCAGGATGTCGATGGCCAGGCGGTTCTCGAAATCGATCTGTGCCGGCTGCGGCGTGGCGCGCCGGCCGAAGGCGGAACCCCGGTGGTTGGCGTGGCCTTCCAAGTCCAGGCTGTTGGCCAGCTGGGCGACCACTTCGGTCTTGCCGGTGCCGGTCAGCCCGCCCACCAGCACGAACTGGCACTCCTCCGCCGCCGCCTGGGTGGTGTCGAAAAGGAAGGCGCGCATCGCCTTGTAGCCACCCACCACACGCGGGTAATCGATGCCGGCCTCGGTCTTGAGCCACTGCTGGGTGATCTGCGAACGCAGGCCACCGCGGAAGCAGTACAGGTAACCCTCGGGATTGGCGCGGGCAAAAGCCGCCCAGGCCTCGACGCGTGCAGCCTTCACCTTGCCGCAGACCAGCTCGTGGCCCAGGGCGATGGCCGCCTGCTGGCCGTTCTGTTTGTAGCAGGTGCCGACCTTCTGCCGCTCGACGTCGTTCATCAGCGGCAGGTTCACGGTGTGCGGGAAGGCGCCCTTGTCGAACTCGACCGGGGCGCGCACGTCCATCATCTTCACATCGCCGAGGAACAGCTCGCGGTAGTGGCGGGTGTTTTCGCGCATCACGCCACCTCGACCGCGTGACGCTGTCGGTCGACCAGTTCGCCGATGGGCGCCAGGTCCATGCCCAGTTCCTTCGCGGCGGCGAGGAACTGCGCTTCGCCTTCCGGCTCCACCGCCACCAGCAGGCCGCCGCTGGTCTGCGGGTCGCACAGCAGCAGCTTATGCAGCTCCGGCAGCGGCGCGATGCGTTCGCCGTAGCTGTCGAAGTTGCGCAGGGTGCCGCCGGGCACGCAGCCGGCTTCCAGGTAGTACTCGACACTGGCAAGACGCGGCACCGCGTCGTAACGGATACGCGCGGTCAGCCCACTGCCGTCGGCCATCTCCACCAGGTGGCCGAGCAGGCCGAAGCCGGTGACGTCGGTCATGGCGCGCACGCCTTCGAGCTTGCCGAAGCGCGATCCGGGCTTGTTCAGGGTGCACATCCAGTCGCGGGCGACGCCCACGTCCTCGGCGCGCAGCTTGGCCTTCTTCTCGGCGGTGGTGAGGATGCCGATGCCCAGGGGCTTGGTCAGGTACAGCTTGCAGCCGTCGGTGGCGGTGTCGTTGCGCTTCATGAAGCGCTTCTCGACCATGCCGGTGACGGCCAGGCCGAAGATCGGCTCGGGCGCATCGATGGAATGGCCGCCGGCCAGCGGGATGCCGGCTTCGTCGCAGACCTTGCGGCCGCCGGCGATCACTTCGCGGGCGATTTCCGGCGCCAGCACGTTCACCGGCCAGCCGAGGATGGCAATCGCCATCAGCGGATCGCCGCCCATGGCGTAGATGTCGCTGATGGCGTTGGTGGCGGCGATGCGGCCGAAGTCGAAGGGGTCGTCGACGATCGGCATGAAGAAGTCGGTGGTGGACACCACCCCGCGCTCGGCGTCGATAGCATAGACAGCGGCGTCATCGCGCGAGGCGTTGCCGACCCACAGGTTCGGGTCAAGGTTCTGCGCGCCGCTGCCGGCGAGGATGACCTCCAGGACCTTGGGAGAAATCTTGCAACCGCAGCCGGCACCATGGCTGTACTGGGTCAGGCGGATCGGTTCGCTCATCGCGGACTCCGGCAGAGGAAAATCAGACCGCGATTCTAGCAAAACCGACCTTGGCGCGGCTTGTGCCCCGGCGTATCGTCGAAACGTTTCGCAAGGGGGGAGTTACCCGATGTCAAAACAGATCGCGCTGGTACTCGGCTCCGGCGGCGCACGAGGTTACGCGCATATCGGCGTGATCGAGGAAATCGAGCGGCGCGGCTACGAGATCGTCTGCATCGCCGGTTGCTCGATGGGCTCGGTGATCGGCGGTATCTACGCCGCCGGCAAGCTGGAAGAGTACCGCGACTGGGTGGAAAGCCTGGACTACCTGGACGTGCTGCGCCTGCTCGACGTGAGCTTTCGCCTCGGCGCCATCCGTGGCGAGCGGGTGTTCGGCAAGATCCACGAAATGCTCGGCGAGATCGACATCGAGGACTTGCCGATCCCCTACACCGCCGTAGCCACCGACCTGACCAACCAGCAGGAAATCTGGTTCCAGGAAGGCTGCCTGCACCAGGCCATGCGCGCTTCGGCGGCGATCCCCAGTCTGTTCACCCCGGTCATGCAGGGCAGCCGCATGCTGGTGGACGGCGGCCTGCTCAACCCGCTGCCGATCGTCCCGGTGGTCTCGACCCACGCCGACCTGATCGTCGCGGTCAACCTCAACGCCACCAACCAGCGCCAGTATTCGCTACCGGTGATCGAGCGTCCGCCCGCGCTCATGGGCCGCTTCGACGCGGTGATTTCCGGCCTTTCCAGCAAGCTGAACTTCTTCCGTCGCGGCGAGAGCGAGCCGCCGCCTGAACTGCAGGCCGACGCTCTGCTGCACCCGGTACCGGTCACCTCCGAGGAGCCGGCCGAGCCGGAAATGCAGCTACCGGTCGCCGCGCCCCGGAGCAAGGGCTCGCCGCGCTCGGCCACCGGCAGCCGGGTGATCGACAGCAGCAGCCCGGCCTCCCTGCTGGAGCTGGTGAACCAGAGCTTCGAGGTGATGCAGACGTCGCTGGCGCAGTACAAGATCGCCGGCTACCCACCGGACATCCTGATCAACGTACCCAAGCGCGTGTGTCGCTTCTTCGAGTTCTACAAGGCTCCGGAACTCATCGCCCTCGGCCGGCAGATCGCCAGCGATACGCTGGACCGGTATGAGGCGGAGAATCCGTATTGACCGGTTGATCCGGTGCCGTGCGGGTTCGCGAGCAAGCTCGCTCCTACAGAAACCCAACCCGCACTGCTCTGGCTCTGGCTCTGGCTCTGGCTCTGGCTTGGATATTGAAGACTTCCAGAGAAACATCCCCACACTCCGAATCGCCCCGTTCAGGAGGCCTCGTTGAAGCGGAGTTTCAGGGGTTGAGCGACATGGATGTCGCGAGAGCCACGATGGGCCAGGGATGGCCCGTCGTGGCGTGCCCCTGAAACTTCGGTTCAACGAGGGTATTTTTCGCCTAAGCGAAAAACCGGATGATTGGGGCAAGACCTTTGCCTACTTTGCGTCGTTTGGCAAAGTAGGTCGCCCGAGGGGGAGAAACAGGAAGTTCGCGCGCACTCCGGCGCGACGCGGGAAACAAAGGCGCGAGGCACACACATCGCGGACGAAGTCCGCTTCTACGCCAGCACAAATGCCGGAGTTGATCTGTAGGAGCGCCGCGCGGTCAGCCTTCACGCAAGCGGTAGCCCACGCCCGCCTCGGTAACGATGAAGCGCGGGCTTGCCGGATCGTCAGCAAGCTTCTGCCGCAAATGGCCAACGACCACCCGCAGGTAGTGGGTGTCCTCGGTATGCGTCGGCCCCCAGATATCCTTGAGCAGTTGCTGCTGGGTGACCACCCGACCGAGGTGGCGGGCCAGCGTCGAAAGCACCGCGTATTCCTTGCGGGTCAGCGAGACTTCAGCGCCGTCCAGCAGCACGCGGCGGTAGGAGAAATCGACGCAGAGCGGGCCCACCGTGACCACTGCTTCCTGGGGTTCGCCGCTGGCGCCCTGGCGCAGCAGCACGCGGATGCGGGCGAGGAATTCCTGGATGCCGAAGGGCTTGGTCACGTAGTCGTTGGCGCCGCTGTCCAGCGCCAGCACCTTTTCGCTCTCGCTGGCACGCACCGAAAGCACCAGCACCGGCACCTGCGACCACTCGCGCAGTTCGCGCAGCACGTCCTGGCCGTCCTTGTCCGGCAGGCCGAGGTCCAGCACCACCAGGTCCGGGCGCCCCAGCGCGGCCTGGGCCAGGCCCTCCTCGCCGGTGCCGGCCTCCAGTACCTTGTAGCCGCCGGCGCTGAGGCTGATGCGAAGGAACTTGCGGATCTGCGGTTCGTCGTCGACGACCAGGATGGTGGCGGCGCTGGCGTTCATCGGGGAGCTGGACTGGCTGGCGAGGCTGTCCAGCTTGAGCCTTTCAGAC
This sequence comes from Pseudomonas sp. SCB32, assembly GCF_009189165.1. Taxonomy (NCBI): domain Bacteria; kingdom Pseudomonadati; phylum Pseudomonadota; class Gammaproteobacteria; order Pseudomonadales; family Pseudomonadaceae; genus Pseudomonas; species Pseudomonas sp. SCB32. The sequence continues at coordinate 2,164,542 of NZ_CP045118.1, read as the reverse complement.
AGCGGCATCAAGCTGCTCCAGGTCCGGCTGCTGCTGCAACGGCAGGTGCAGCACGAGGGTGGTGCCGCGCCCGTCGATACCATCCTCCACCGTGATCCGCCCGCCGTGGGCGCCGACCATGCCCTGGCAGATCGCCAGGCCCAGCCCGGTCCCTTGCCCGCCGCGATCGCCACGGGCGGCGGTGTAGAACATGTCGAAGATCTTCTCCCGCTCGGCCAGCGGAATCCCCGGCCCCTCGTCGCTCACCAGGAAGCGCAGCTCGCCATCAACCGGCTCCACCGCCACGCGCAGGCGACCTTGTGGCGGCGAGAAGCGCGCAGCGTTTTCCAGCACGTTGACCAGCGCCTGTTCGATCAGCGCGGCGTGTACGTAGAGCAGTGGCAGCTCAGGCGGCACGCGGGTTTCCACACGGTACGGGGCGACCACCGCGCGCAGGCGGTTGAGCGCGCTGCCGATAATATCGCCGGGCGACACCCAGTCCCGCGAGAGCTTCAGGCCGCCGTGGCCGAGGCGGGTCATGTCCAGCAGGTTCTGGATATAGCGGTCCAGGCGCTCGGCCTCGTCGCGGGTGCTCTCCAGCAGCTCGCGGCGGTCATCGGGAGGGATCGCGTCGCCCAGGGCCAGCAGGCTGTCGATGGCGCCGCGCATGGACGTCAGCGGGGTGCGCAGGTCGTGGCTGACCGAGGCCAGCAGCGCGCTGCGCAGTTGTTCGGTTTCGCCGTGCAGGCGCGCGGCCTCCAGGTCCTCGGCGAGACGGGCGCGGGCAAGCGCCTGGCCCAGCGGTTGGCCGAGAGCGGCGAGCAGGCGGCGACGCGAGCCCGGCAGCGGTTGGCCGTCGCGCGGGCTGACGCCGAGCAGTGCCAGCGGCCCCTCCTCACCCGATAGCGGCCACCACCACCAGCGCCCGCTCGGCAAGGTGCCGGTGCCCAGACCGGCGGGCTGGTCGTGCTGCCAGGCCCAATCGGCGGCGGCACGTTCCTGGTCGTCCAGCGGGCGAACCAGGCCGCCCTCGACTTTCCACTCACCGTGGGCCTGACCGAGCAGGCAGATGTCCAGCCCTCCCCAGCCGCTCAGTTGTTGTGCGGCAGCGGTCATCACCGCCTTACGGTCAGTGGCGGCGGTGAGCTTGCGCGACAGCTCGAGCATCTGGCTGGTCTCTTCCTGGGTCTCGCGCAGCGCCTGCAGTTGCCGGCGCTGGCGGGCGGCCAGGTTACCGGTGAGGCCGGCCATGAGCAGGAAGAACAGCAGGGTCAGCACATCCTCCTCGCGCTGGATGGCGAAGGAGAAATGCGGCGGAATGAACAGGAAGTCGTAGGCCAGGAACGACAGCACCGCGCACGCCAGGGCCGGCCCCAGGCTGCTGCGCACGGCCACCAGGAGCACGGCGGCGAGGAACACCAGGGAGATGTTCGGCAGTTCCAGAACACTGGCCACGGCCCAGGCCAGCGCACTGGCGCCGGCGGCGGCCAGGGCGGCGAGCAGGTAACTGCCCCAGGGCCAGGTCGTTTGCGCGCGGGCCTTGGGCGGAGCGAGATCGGCTTCGCTGTCGAGCACGCTGATTTCCAACCCGTCACCCAGGCGCAGCAAGCGTGCCGCCAGTCCGCCACCGAACACCTTTCGATACCAGCGCTGCCGCGAGCGTCCTACCAGCAGCAGGCTGGAACGGCGCTCCTTGGCGTGCTCGACCAGGGTCCGCGCCACTTCGCCGCCGCGCAGTTCCACCACATCACCACCCAGGCGCTCGGCCAACTGCTGGGCACTCTGCAACTGCATGCGCGACTCTTCGCTACGCGCCTCGCCGGTGTCGACGTGGACCAGCGACCACGGCAGGTGCCGACGCTCGGCAACCCGACAAGCGTGGCGCACCAGGCGCTCGGCGTTGCGTTCGCCGTCCACCCCGACCAGCAGGCGCCCACGCACCGCCGGAGCGTCGACGCCCTGCTGGCGATAGCGGTGGGCCAAGTCGGCATCGACCCGCGCCGCCGCCGTCTGCATGGTCAGCTCGCGCAAGGCGGTGAGGTTGGTCTGGCTGAAAAAGGCGTCGATGGCGGCCCGCGCCTGTTCGGGCACGTAGACCTTGCCCTCGCGCAGGCGTTCGAGCAGCTCGCGTGGCGGCAGGTCCACCAGCAGCAGATCGTAGGCTTCCTGCAGGACCCAGTCGGGCACCGTTTCGCGCACCTGCACGCCGGTGATGTCACGCACCTGGTCGTTGAGGCTTTCCAGGTGCTGCACGTTGACCGTGGTGTAGACGTCGATGCCCGCCGAGAGCAGCTCCTGGATGTCCTGCCAGCGCTTGGCGTGGCGGCTGCCGGGGGCGTTGCTGTGGGCCAGCTCGTCGACCAGCGCCAGTTGCGGCGGGTCGGCCAGCAATCCGTCGAGGTCCAATTCCACCAGCTTGATACCACGGTACTCGGAGCGCTTGAGCGCCTGCTGCGGCAAGCCGGCGAGCAGCGCCTCGGTCTCGGCGCGGCCGTGGGTCTCGACGATGCCCACCCGCAGGTTCACGCCCTGGCGCAGCTGGCCCTGTGCGGCCAGCAGCATGGCGTAAGTCTTGCCGACCCCCGGCGCGGCGCCGAGGAACACTTTCAGGCGACCACGGCCCATGCTCGGCAGGTCGGCAAGCAGGGCATCGGCGCGGTTGGAGTCGGTCATGTGGCTATCCTCGGAGCACGCGAGGTGCTCGCTTCATGTGTTGCTGGAGCGGGGGCCGGAGCCCATCGCCCCATTCCTGTCCCGAGGGAGAGGAGCTGTCCGCAGCGTTGCAACCATTGTGCTACGGCCCGGACTGCATTGGCGCTGGAGTCTAGCGAGGCAGGCTGGCCAGAGCCATGTTCAGCGCCAGCACGTTGACCACGGCGGGGCCAACCAGCGGGCGCTCGGTGTGCGCCTCCACCAGTTGCTCCAGGCTGGCGACCGCTACGCCGCGCTCCTGGGCGATGCGCGGCACCTGGTACAGCGCGGCCTGGGGCGGCAGCTGCGGGTCGAGGCCGCTGCCGGACGTGGTGACCAGCGCCAGCGGCACCGGCTGCTCGCCAACCCGCTCGGCTGCTGCGTCCTTGGCGATACGTTGCGCCAGCGCCGGGTTACCGGGCGCGAGGTTGCTGGCGCTGCTGGAGACGGTGGCGAAGTCGCCGGCCGAGGGGCGCTCATGGAACCACTGGGCACCCTCGAACTTCTGCGCGATCAGTGCCGAGCCACGGACGTTGCCCTGGTCGTCGCGCACCAGGCTGCCATTGGCCTGGTCGTGGAAGGCCACCTGGGCGATGGCGGTGACGGCCAGCGGATAGACGACGCCGGTGACCAGGCTGAGCAGGACCAGCGAGGCGATGGCGGGACGGAGTTGGTTGAGCATTTTTTGTGTTCCTCTTGAGCGTTCAGTGCGTACTGCATGAGTGGTGTTCGTAGGATGGGTGGAGCGGAGCGATACCCATCGCGGCCCGGCGATCTGTTGGGTATCGCTTCGCTCCACGCCAACCTACAGAGCGCATCAGGCGAGACCGATGGCGACCAGCAGCAGGTCGATCAGCTTGATCCCCACGAAGGGCGCGACGATGCCGCCCACGCCGTAGATCAGCAGGTTGCGCCGCAGCAGCTGCGAGGCATCGCTGGCCTGCACGCGCACGCCGCGCAGGGCCAGGGGGATCAGCGCGACGATGATCAGCGCGTTGAACACGATGGCCGAGAGGATGGCGCTCTGCGGACTGGCCAGCTTCATCAGGTTGAGCACACCCAGTTGCGGGTAGATGCCGGCGAACAGCGCGGGGAGGATGGCGAAGTACTTGGCCACGTCGTTGGCCACCGAGAAGGTGGTCAGCGCGCCACGGGTCACCAGCAGCTCCTTGCCCACCTGCACCACGTCCAGCAGCTTGGTCGGGTCGCTGTCCAGGTCCACCAGGTTGGCGGCCTCGCGGGCGGCCTGGGTGCCGTCGTTCATGGCCATGCCGACGTCCGCTTGCGCGAGAGCCGGAGCATCGTTGGCGCCGTCGCCGCACATGGCGACCATGCGGCCCTCGCCCTGCTCCTGGCGAATGCGCGCCAGCTTCTTCTCCGGCGTGGCTTCGGCGATCACGTCGTCCACCCCCGCTTCGGCAGCAATGGCGGCGGCGGTCAGCGGGTTGTCGCCGGTCACCATCACGGTGCGGATACCCATGCGGCGCAGTTCGGCGAAGCGCTCGCGAATGCCTGGCTTGACCACGTCCTTGAGGTGGATGGCGCCCAGCAGCTTGCCGTCGGCCACCACCAGCAGCGGTGTGCCGCCGCTCTGGGCGATGCGTTCGATCTCCTTGGCCAGGCTCTCGGGCATCTGTGCGCGGTCCAGGCCGACGAAGGCCATCGCGGCGTCCACCGCGCCCTTGCGGTAGACGTGGCCGTCCATATCGATGCCCGACAGGCGCGTCTCGGCGCTGAAGGCAATCGGGGTCACGCGGTTGCGCTCCGGTTCCGGCAGGACGATCTGGGCACGCAGGAACTCGACAATGGACTTGCCCTCGGGCGTGTCGTCCGCCAGCGAGGCGAGGAAAGCGCCCTCGGCCAGTTCCAGCGGCTGCACGCTGGGGGCCGTGTGCAGTGCTGTGCAACGGCGGTTGCCGAAAGTGATGGTGCCGGTCTTGTCGAGCATCAGCACGTGCACGTCCCCCGCCGCTTCCACGGCGCGGCCGGACTTGGCGATCACGTTCAGGCGCACCAGGCGGTCCATGCCGGCGATGCCGATGGCCGAGAGCAGGCCGCCGATGGTGGTGGGGATCAGGGTGACCAGCAGCGCCACCAGGAACACCAGCGGCAGGTTGCCGCCGACGAACAGGGCGAAGGGCTTCAGGGTCACCACTACCAGCAGGAAGATCAGGGTCAGGCCGATCAGCAGGATGTCCAGCGCCACTTCGTTGGGGGTCTTCTGGCGCTTGGCGCCTTCCACCAGGGCGATCATCCGGTCGAGGGTGGACTCGCCGGGGTTGGCGGTGATCTTCACCAGCAGCCAGTCGGAAACCAGCCGGGTGTTGCCGGTCACGGCCGAGCGGTCACCGCCGGACTCGCGGATCACCGGCGCGGATTCGCCGGTGATGGCGGCCTCGTTGACCGCCGCCACGCCTTCGATCACCTCGCCGTCGCCAGGGATCAGCTCACCGGCTTCGACCCGCACCACGTCACCTTTGCGCAGGCTGCTGGCGGCGACTTTCTCGAAGCTGCCGCTGGCGGTGCGGCGCAGCCCCTGCAGGCCCTGGGTGCCGGCCTTCAGGCTGTCGGCGCGGGCCTTGCCACGACCCTCGGCGAGGGCTTCGGCGAAGTTGGCGAAGAGCACGGTGAACCACAGCCAGACGGCGATCTGCGCGGCCACGAAAGTCGGTACCGACTCGCCGCCGACCACGCAGAGCACGGTGGTCAGCACGGCGGTCAGGGCCACCACCAGCATCACCGGCGAGCGTTGCAGCTGGCGCGGGTCGAGCTTGGCGAAGGACTGCACCAGCGCCGGCCGCCAGAGGGCGGAGAGCGAGGTGGTCGGACGTTTGTCCGCGCTTCTCGACGGGTTTTTCAGGGCGAGATCCTGGGTATGCGCATTCATTGCGAAAGCTCCTCAGAAACCGAGCGTCAGGTGGTCGGCCACCGGGCCAAGCACCAGGGTCGGCAGGAAGTTCAGGCCGCCCACCAGCAGGATGGTCGCGGTGAGCAGGCTGACGAACAGCAGGCCGTGGGTGGGGAAGCTGTTCGGTCCGACCGGCGTGGTCTTCTTCGCCGCCAGGCTGCCGGCAATCGCCAGCACCGGGAGGATGTAGCCGAAGCGGCCGATCAGCATGGCCAGGGCGATCATCAGGTTGTGGAACGGGGTGTTGGCGCCGAAGCCGCCAAAGGCCGACCCGTTGTTCGCAGTGCCCGAGGTGTAGGCGTAGAGCAGCTGGCTGAAGCCGTGGGCGCCGGGGTTGCTCACCGCCGAGGCCGGGCCCGGCAGGCTGGCGGCGATGGCGCCGAGCACCAGCACGCCAACCGGCATCACCAGCAGCGTCGCCACCATCAGGCGGACTTCCCGCGCCTCCAGCTTCTTGCCCAGGTACTCCGGCGTGCGGCCGACCATCAGCCCGGCGAGAAACACCGCCACCAGGACGAACAGCAGCATGCCGTAGAGCCCCGCGCCGACGCCGCCGAAGATCACCTCGCCGACCATCATGTTGATCATCGCCACCATGCCCGACAGCGGGTTGAGGCTGTCATGCATGGCGTTCACCGATCCATTGGAGGCCGAGGTCGTGGTCACTGACCAAAGCACGCTGGCGGTGGTACCGAAGCGGCTCTCCTTGCCTTCGAGCGGCGCCACCTGCTCCACCGGCAGCGCGCTGAGCGCCGGGTTGGGCTGGTACTCGGACCACAGCGACACGCCAAGCCCCAGGGCGAACAGCACCAGCATGCAGCCGAGGATGGCGCGGCTCTGGCGCAGGTCCTTGACGTAGTAGCCGAAGGTGAACACCAGGGCGACGGGAATCAGGATGATCGACACCACTTCGAACAGGTTGCTCCAGGCGGTCGGGTTCTCGAACGGGTGCGCCGAGTTCACGCCGAAGAAGCCGCCACCGTTGGTGCCCAGCTGCTTGATGGCGATCTGGCTGGCCGCCGGCCCCAGCGGGATGGACTGGTCGCTGCCCTGCAGGGTCAGCGCGTGGGCGTAGTCGAGGAAGGTCTGTGGCACGCCCTGCCAGACCAGCAGCAGCGCCAGCACGAGGCATAGCGGGATCAGGCCGTAGAGGGTCGCGCGGGTCAGGTCGGCCCAGAAGTTGCCGAGGTTGTTCGTCGACTTGCGCGAAATGCCACGGGCCAGTGCCACCAGCACGGCCAGGCCGACGGCGGCGCTGACGAAGTTCTGCACGGTCAGGCCGAGCATCTGGCTCAGGTAGCTCAGCGAGGCTTCGCCGCTATAGGCCTGCCAGTTGGTGTTGGTGACGAAGCTGACGGCGGTATTGAACGCCAGGGTCCACTCCAGGCCCGGCAGGTGCTGGGGATTGAGCGGCAGCGAGCCTTGCAGCATGAGGATGGCGAACAGCAGCGCCAGCCCGGCCAGGTTGAAGGCCAGCAGTGCGACGGTGTAGCTCTTCCAGTCCTGCTCGTCTTCGGGATGGATGCCGCAGGCGCGGTAGATGGCACGCTCCACCGGCAGGAAAACAGGACTCAGGAAGGTGCGCTGCCCTTCCATCACCTTGTAGTAGAAACGCCCGAGGAACGGCGCCGGCACCAGCACCAGCGCCAGGAAGGCAACGATCAGCAATACGTCATGGCTGTTCATGGCCACTCCTAGGAACGGTCGGCGCGCAGCAGCGCCACCAGCAGGTAAATGAACAGTGCCGTGGCCAGGACCAGGGACACTCCGTCGAGCACGCTCATGGCTTCTCTCTCCTTCTTGCGGCGCTTGCCGCCTGACGGAAATTTTCCGCAAGGAGGCCGTAAAGGAGCGATTCCCGAGGACCTGGCGGGGCATAAAGAAAGCGTAAAAAACCGCTCTGGCGCAGCGTTCGGCGGGCATGTATCGGGACCGTTACAGAGCCGACACGCTGGCGACACCCGCCGGCCCCAGCCTCGCTCAGCGTGGCCCTGCCCGCGGCGTCGGGTTAGCATGCGCACCGTCGCCTATCCCGCGCGGCCCACCGGCCCGCCCTGCCCCCGTTTCCTGCGACAGGCCTCTTCATGCAGCACATTTCTTCCGACGACCCGCGCCGCTGGACCACCCGCGCCCTGCTGGTGGACGACGACGAGCCGATCCGCGAACTGCTCTGCGGCTACCTCGCGCGCTTCAATATCGAGGCCCATGGCGTGGCCGATGGCGTCGGCATGCGCCGCGCCCTGGAGTGCGGCAGCTATGACGTGGTGGTGCTGGACCTGATGCTGCCCGGCGAGGACGGTCTGTCGCTGTGCCGCTACCTGCGCGCCGAGTCGGACATCCCGATCCTGATGCTCACTGCCCGCTGCGAGCCGGCCGACCGCATCATCGGCTTGGAACTGGGCGCCGACGACTACATGGCCAAACCCTTCGAGCCGCGCGAACTGGTCGCGCGCATCCAGACCATCCTGCGCCGCGTGCGCGGCGGCAACGGCCCCGGAGAGGAAGGCGTGCGTGGCGAACCGCGCGCCCAGGTGCGCTTCGACCAGTGGCGCCTGGACAGCGTGCTGCGCCAGTTGCATGCGCCGGACGGCCTGGTGGTGCCGCTGTCCAACGCCGAATTCCGCCTGCTCTGGGTGTTCCTCGAACGCCCGCGCCGGGTGCTCAATCGCGAACTGCTGCTGGACGCCGCCCGAGGCCGCGCCATCGAGGCCTTCGACCGCAGCATCGACCTGCTGGTCTCGCGCCTGCGGCAGAAGCTCGGCGACGACCCGCGCTCGCCCCGCCTGATCAAGACTGTGCGCGGCGAAGGCTACCTGTTCGATGTCCGCGACATCGCCTGAGCCGGCGCCCCTGGGCGCGAAGGAACGCCCGCTCAAGCGTGCGGACAGCCTGTTCGCGCGGCTGTTCGGGGTGTTCCTGCTGGCCATCGTGATCGCGCACCTGCTGGCCTTCGCCTGGTTCCGCCATTACGGCCCGCACATGCCGCCTCCGCCGCCACCGCCGCCCAGCGAAGGCTTCGAGCGCGGTCCGCCGCCGGAAGGCTTCCGCCCGCCGCCACGCCCGCCGTTCTGGAACGCGCCCTTCGTCTTCCAGTTGCTGGCCCTGGTACTGGCCGCAGGTATCGGCGCGCGATTGCTGGCGCGCCCGGTGCGGCGCATGGGCAATGCCGCCCTGCGCCTCTCCGAGGACCTGGACAGCCCGCCGCTGCCGGAAACCGGCCCCTACGAGGCACGCCAGGCCGCGCGCGCCTTCAACCGCATGCGCGAACGCATTCGCGAGCAGGTGCGGCAACGCAGCCGCATGCTGGTGGCGGTCTCCCATGACCTGCGCACGCCGCTGTCGCGCCTGCGCCTGCGCGTCGAGGAAGTCGACAACCCGCAGCTGCGCACGCGCATCAGCCAGGACCTGGCCGAGATGATCAGCATGCTCGACTCGACGCTGCACTACCTGCAGCAGGAGCGCGCCAGCGAACCGCAGCAATGGCTCGATGTGAAAGCGCTGGTCGACTCCCTGGCCGAAGACGCCTGCGAGCGCGGCGAGGACGTCGGCGTGGACGGCTATTGCGCACCGCTCAAGGTGCAGCCGATGGCCCTGCGCTCGTGTCTGAACAACCTGCTGGACAATGCCCTGCGCTACGCCAGCGACGTCTGCATCGAGCTGCGCGACGACCCCCACGAAGTGGAAATCCGCGTGCGTGACCACGGCCCGGGCATTCCCGCCGAACTGCGCGAGCAGGTGTTCGAACCCTTCTTCCGCCTGGAAGGCTCGCGCAACCGCAACTCCGGTGGCGTCGGCCTCGGTCTTGCCATCGCCCGCGACGCCGCGCGGCGCCAGGGCGGCGAGCTGTTCTTCGAGGAAACCCTCGGCGGCGGCGCCACCGCAGTGCTGCGACTGCCACGCACCTGAGAGCCTGTCTTCGATCTGCTGCGCGTCGGTCGTAGCGCGCTGGCAAGCTCCCTCAGATGCTCATTTACAGCAGTAAACTCCGCTGGCGCTTGCCGCCTACTACGGCTCTAGCGCGCGATATCGCAGACAGGCTCTGACTTGTAGAAAGCCGCATACAAAGCGCACAAACCCGCGACACAGACGCCACCGAGGCTGCGACAACCGGAGAACCCTCCGGGCAACCATGGAGACAGTCCTATGATCAGCGGCGTCAGCAGCTACACGAGCTACTACACCGGCTCGACGCTCGCCAAGACCCAGACCGCCAGCAGTACAACCGGCACCCAGACCGGCAGCTGCGGCGGCGCGCAGGGCGCGGCGAAATTCCAGGAAGACCTGTTCAAGTCCATCGACAGCGATGGCAACGGGACCATCAGCAAGGACGAACTGAGCAGCGCCCTGTCGTCCTCCGACAGCAGCGATACCAGCAGCAGCGATATCGACATCGACAAACTGCTCAGCCAACTCGACAGCGATGGCAGCGGCGGCATCTCGCAGAGCGAACTGTCGGCCGCCATGCCACCGCCGCCTCCCGGCAGCATGGGCGGAATGGGCGGCCCCGACGGTGCCGGTGGCTCCAGCCAGGACCTGCTCAGCTCGCTGGACACCAACGGTGATGGCGTGATCAGCGCCGACGAGCTGGCGGCGGCCGGCAGCAGCGACGACAGCGACAAGCTCAGCCAGCTGTTCAGCAAACTCGACAGCGACGGCAGCGGCGGTATCAGCAGCGACGAGCTGGCCAGCGCCTTCAAGGCCGAAGGTCGCGGCGATGGTCCGCCGCCCCCGCCACCGTCGGGCAGCCAGTCCGCCGACGGCTCCAGCTCCGGTACCAGCACCAGCGACGCCTACCAGAAGCTGGTGGCCAACCTGCTCAAGCAGTACCAGAGCAGCGACGCCACCACCCTCCAGGCCAGCAGCGGCAGCCTGGTGAACATCGCCGCCTGACCGTCGCGGCGAAACCGACCGCCGGAACCGGCGTTCCGGCGGTCTTCCCGCGTTTGCACGCCGCCCCGACTATGCCCTAGGCTTGGCACTTGTAAATTCATCCGATGATTGGATGTTTCCATGCCAAGACCTATTCAGAAGCGCTCGCTGGTGGATATCGCCCTCGAGCAGATTCGCTCACGCATCGACGACGGCAGCTGGCCGCTCGGCCAGCGCCTGCCGCCGGAGCCCGAACTAGCCGAAGCCCTCGGCATCAGCCGCAACACCGTGCGCGAGGCGGTGCGCGTGCTGACCTTCTCCGGCGTGCTGGAAGTGCGCCAGGGCGACGGCACCTACGTGCGCGCCTGCGCCGACCCGCTGGACACCATGCTGGTGCTGGCGCGCAGTTCGGTGGAGCAGGCGCTGGAAGCGCGCGGCGTCATCGAGGTGGAAGCCAGCCGGCTGGCCGCCGAGCGCCGGACCGACGCGGACATCATCGCCCTGCGGCAGGCCCTGGAGGCCTCCGCCGCACGCCACGGCGGCGCGCTGGACGACTACATCGTCCACGACCTGATCTTTCACCAGCGCGTGGTGGACAGCGCCCACAACCCGGTGCTCAGCGAGCTGTACCGCTACTTCTCCCAGGTGATCCGCGCCGGCCTGGAACGCACCATCGGCGACCCCGGCCGCCCGCAGCCGAGCTTCGAGCTGCACCGCGAACTGCTCGACGCCATCGAGCGCGGCGACGCCGACGCCGCCGCCTTCGCCAACCGCGCGCTGCTGATCTGACGTTCTTTGCCTTCTGCCGGAATGCCCACCATGTCCCTGCCCGATGATCCACGCGACGCCGAACACAAGCGCTCCTGCCCCCCGGAGGAGCTTCTGGTCGACGCCGAAGCCAACGATGAACCCACACCCGCGGTCCGCCCGGCGCGTACCTGGTTGCTGCTCCTGGGCCTGGTACTGGTGGCGCTGAACCTTCGCCCGGCGCTGTCCAGCCTCGCCCCGCTGCTCAACACCGTGCGCGACGGCACTGGCCTGTCGGCATCCGCCGCCGGCCTGCTGACCACCCTGCCGGTGCTCTGCCTGGGCCTGTTCGCGCCGCTGGCGCCGATGCTCGCGCGTCGCCTCGGCGCCGAGCGCACGGTGCTGCTGATCCTGCTCACCCTGGCCGCCGGTATCGTGCTGCGCAGCCTGTTCCCGGTGGCCGGGCTGTTCCTCGGCAGCCTGGTAGCCGGCGCCAGCATCGGCATCATCGGCGTGCTGCTGCCGGGCATCGTCAAGCGCGATTTCCCGCACATCGCCGGGACCATGACCGGCGTCTACACCATGGCGCTGTGCCTGGGCGCGGCCACCGCCGCTGGCGGCACCGTGCCGCTGGCCGGGCTGATGGGCGACAGCTGGCAGCTGGCGCTGGCCTTCTGGGCGCTGCCGGCGGTAATCGCCGCACTGGTCTGGCTGCCGCAGACCCGGCAGAACCACCACGCCCACCGCGCGGTGTACAAGGTGAAGGGCCTGTGGCGCGAACCGCTGGCCTGGCAGGTCACGCTGTACATGGGGTTGCAGTCGTCGCTGGCCTACATCGTCTTCGGCTGGGTGCCGTCGATCCTCATCGACCGTGGCCTGAGCCCAACGGAAGCCGGGCTGGTGCTGTCCGGTTCGGTGATGGTGCAGCTGTTCAGCGCGCTGGCCGGGCCCTGGCTGGCAACCCGTGGCAAGGACCAGCGCCTGGCGGTGGCGATCGTCATGAGCCTGACCCTGGCGGGCCTGCTCGGCCTGCTCTACGCGCCGCTGTCGGGCATCTGGGGCTGGGCGGTGGTGCTCGGCCTCGGCCAGGGCGCCACCTTCGCCATTGCGCTGGCACTGATCGTGCTGCGCTCGCCGGACGCCCACGTCGCCTCCAACCTCTCCGGCATGGCCCAGGGGGTGGGCTACACCCTGGCGGCCAGCGGCCCCTTCCTGGTCGGCGTGGTGCACGACGCCACCGGCGGCTGGGGCGCAACCGGGGTGATCTTCGTGGTGGTGTCGGTCGCGGCGATCGGCTTCGGCCTGGGGGCTGGGCGGGATCGGTTGGTGCGGGTGACGAGCGAGCACGTCTGAGACGGCGGGCTCTTCGTAGCGACGGAGTTCGTGAAAGTCGGCTGATTGCGACGGAGTCTGCTCCTATGCGTGTGGAGCGTCTCTGTAGGAGCGGACTCCGTCCCTGATGCTTTTCGTTTTGTTTGGGTGTTTCTGCGTCGCTTTGGCGTGTGCTGAGAGTTTTTATTTCGCCCCCTCGGGCGAGTCCCTTTTGGGGCCCCAAAAGGAACCAAAAGGTCTTGCCCCTGCATCCGGCCCCGGCTGCGCCGGGGCCAGATGTCGGGACGAGCCTTCTTGGTTACTTCTTTGGGAGCGGCCTTCCGACGTTTGAAAGAAGTAACTCGCCCGAGGGGGCGAAACAAAAAGTCCCCGAGCACGCCGAAGCGGCGCAGAGACACCAAAACAAAAAACATCGCGGACGGAGTCCGCTCCTACAAAACCTGACGTGGAACCGGGCCGCCCATCAAACTCTAGGCGGCGACCGATCCGAACTCTCGATCCAGGCACTGATCAGGTTGTACATCACCGCCAGCAGCACCGGCCCAAGGAACAGGCCGATGAAGCCGAAGCTGAGCAACCCGCCCAGCACCCCCAGCAGCACCACCACCAGCGGCAGGTTGCCGCCACGGCTGATCAGGTACGGCTTGAGGATGTTGTCCACGCCACTGATCACGAAGAAGCCCCAGATCGCCATGAACACCGCGTAGCCGTAACTCTCCTGGTAGAACAGCCAGAGCGTCGCCGGCCCCCAGATCAGCGGCGGGACCATCAGCAGGCTGCAGACGAAGGTCAACAATCCCAGCACGAAGGCCCCCGGAACACCGGCGATGAGGAAGCCGATGGTGGCCAGCACCGCCTGCGCGGCGGCGGTGCCGATCACGCCGTTGACCACGCGCTGCACGGTGCCGGCGATGATCTCCATGTACTGCGACGCCGCATTGCCGATCAGGCGCTGCAGCATGGCATGGGCGAAGGCCTGCAGGCGCAGGCCGTCGCGGTAGAAGAAGAACATCAGCACCAGGCTCAGCACCAGCTCGAAGACCCCGGTGCCGAGCTTGGCGCTGCGCGCCAGCACCCAGTTGCCGACCTCGCCCATATAGGGCCTGAGCGCGGAGAACATCGCCACGCCCTGCTGGTCGACCTGGTTCCACCAGCCGATCAGGCGACCGCCGACCACAGGCATGCGCGCCATCCAGGCCGGCGGTGGCGGCAGGCCGGAGACCTGCAGGTTCTTCACCAGCTCGACGCCCTCGCGCACCCGATCCACCAGGCCGAAGCCCAGCCAGATCAGCGGCAAGGCCACCAGCACGATCCAGCAGAAGGTCAGCAGGCCGGCGGCGGCGGCCTCCCGGCCGCGCAGCAATTGGGTGAGCAGGCGCATCAGCGGCCAGCTGGCGAAGGCCAGCACGGCGGCCCAGACCAGCGCCGACCAGAATGGCAGCAGCACCCAGACACTGGCGGCGAGCAGCACCATCAGCAGCAGGCGCAGCAGCAGGCGATCATTGTCGAACATCGAGACTCCGGAATATGGAAAACGGTGAGACGCCCTGTCCAGAGCGCCAGCCTTCAGCGTAGGCGAATCAGCGCAGCCAGGTCAGGTGCAGGCCATCGCTGGTATCCTTGCCCTGTTCCAGGCGCGAATCGAGCACGCCCTGGGCGGTCAGCGCGGTGCGCCAGTCTCCGGCGTGCTTGCCGGCCAGTTCGACGCGAACGCCGGTGTCCAGGCGCAGCGTGCGCACCAGCAGGTCGAGCCAGGCGCCGCCGGGTTGCTCAGGCACGTGGCTCAAGGTCAGCTCGCCATTGGCCTTGAGCAGGCGCATCAGGGTGGACGGGCTGGGCAGCAGTTCGCCAAGGGCGGCGGCGCTGTCCAGCTGTTCGGCGTGCAGGTAGGCGCGGCGGTTGCCACGGGTGATGGTGTAGACCGCCAGCAGGCTGTCCTGATGAGGCGCGGCGAGGCGCACCAGCAGGTAGGCCTGCTGGTCGTCGGGGCCGTAGAGCTTGGAATTGCCGAAGACCGCGTTGGCCAGCAGGTTGCTGGAGCCGCAATCGCGGCTTTCGCACCAGAACAGCGGCGTGGCGTCGGCCTTGAGCAGGTCCTTGCGGGCGGCGGCGAAGGCGCTCTGGCTGGAATCCTCGTCGGGCAGGCGGTAGGTCACGGCGGTCAGGCTGCCAACGGCGCGCACCTCCCCTTCCATGCGCAGGCGTCCACTGATGCGGCTGATCGAGCCTTGCGGGTAGGTTCGTTCCTGGCTGGCGGCCTGGTTGAAATCGACGATCTCCGAACGCGGAAAACGCGGCAGGATCTCCAGGTCGTGGCTGTCAGGCAGATCGGCGGCGAAGCTGCTGGCGCTGATGGCGAGCAGGCCGCCCAGGAGCAGGGAGTGAAGCCGCCGGGGCATCCGGATCGTCGGCGCGTCGGTGTGGAAAGTCCCTTTGCAGCACGGACGCGCGGCGGTTTGGATGTCGAGCATGCACTATCTCCCTGAAGCGATCCGTGCAGACTCGCGGCAGGCCCCGGTTTAGTCAAGCCGCACGGCGCTACCGGGTATTTCCCTCAGAGCCTGCTCAATGTCTGCCTGCGCTTGCTCACGCTGCGCTCGGCGAGACCCTGAACACCCTCTCAGCCCAACAGGAACGACCGGAACACGGCAGCCACCGCCTCGGCGCCCGCCTCGTCGTCCAGATGCAGGTGATGCTGGCCGGGCAGTTCGTGAACCTCGATGGGGCGATCCTTGAGCAGTTCGCGGGTGGCAGGCTCCACCGCCAACAGCCCCTGCTGCGCCAGCACCAGGCTGGTCGGGCACTGGATCGACTGCACGAACTGCCGCGCGTGGGCACGGGTCAGGCGCAGCGGCGATGGCAGGGTCAGGCGCGAGTCGCTGCGCCAGGTGTAACCACCGGGCACCGGCATCAGGCCACGGGAAGCCAGCAGTTCCGCCGCCTCGCGGCTGACCGCGCCGACGCCCTTCATGCGCGCTTCCACGGCGCGGTCGATGGCCTCGTACACCGGCTTGCGCTTGTTCGGCAGCGCCATCTGCGCGCGTAGCGCCTCACCGAGTTTCTGCGGCGAGGTTTCCGCCTCACCGGTGTAGGGCACCAGGCCGTCGATCAGCGCCAAGCGCTCGATTCGCTCGGGCATGGCGCCAGCCAGCAGCACGGAAACGATGGCGCCCATGGAGTGCCCGAGCAGGGTGAAACGCTCCCAGCCCATCTGGTCGGCCACCATCAGCACGTCCAGGGCGTAGTCCCACAGCAGGTAGCTGGCGCCCGGCGCGCGGTGCGCCGAGAGGCCGTGGCCGGCGAAGTCGAGGGCGAGGATACGCAGGCCGGGCAGCTTCGGCGCCAGCCGGGCGAAGCTCATGGCGTTGTCCAGCCAGCCGTGCAGGGCGATCACCGGGCGGCCGTCTTCCGGGCCGAAGAGGTGGGCGGCCAGTTCGATGTGCGGCAGGTTCAGGCGGATTTCCTGGACGTGGGCGGTCATGGCGATTCCTTATTGGCTGGCGCGCTGTTGCCAGCGGGCGAATACGGTCTTGAGCAGCGCGGCGGTGTCCTGCGGGCGCTCCAGCGGGAACATGTGCCCGCCCGGCAGCGACAGGTTCTCGCCCTGCGGAACGCGGCTCACCAGCCGTGCATGATGCGGCAGAACCACCCGGCTGTGGCGGCCGCGCACCATGGTCAGCGGTACCGCGAGCTGCTTCGGCCGGCCGGGACTGGTGTGCGGGACGTTGCGGTAGATGCTGATTTCCGTGGCCGGGTCGAACTTCAGCCGCAGCCCCTGCGCCGCCGATTGCGCCAGCCCGTGGCGCACGTAGGCCTCCAGGCAGTCGCGGTCGAAACGCTTGAACAACGGCTTGCCGGCGAAATATTCCAGCGCCTCGGCGAAATCACTGAAGTCCTCGCGGCGGCCGAGCGTGCGGCCGGCAGGCGTCAGGCGGTCGATGAAGCCGAAACGCTTGGCGACACGGATCACCACCTGGTCGGCGAAGGTGAGCATGGGCGAATCGAGCATCACCACGCCCCGGTAGAGGTCCGGGCGGCGCAGCGCGGCATGGTAGTGCAGCACGCCTCCCAGGGAATGGCCGACACCCCAGACTGGCTCATCCAGGGCCTGGAGGTGATGGAGCAACTCTTCCACCAGGTTTTCCCAGTTGGCATTCACCGGGAAGCGCGGGTCGTGGCCATGCATGTCCAGCCGCAGGACCCGGTAATCCGGCTCCAGGGCGTCGAACAACTTGCCGTAGGTACCCGATGGGAAACCGTTGGCGTGGGCGAAGAAGACCGATTGGGGCATGCCGGCGAACTCAGAGTAATGACAGTCTGAATTTTCCGACAGCACCGGAAGCGCGGCAATGACCCGCGCCGCCGCGAATGATGGCAGTACGGCCAAAGTCCATGGCGCTCCGGCGGATTTGCCCTGAACAGGCCTCGTGCCAGACGCTTGCGGCGGATAACCGAGAACGGTCATGCGCCCTACTAGGAGTCCGCCGTTCCGCCTCAAACCCAATGCGTCGCGTGACTTACCACGCTGAACAGGATGCCACCCGCCACCAGCAGGAAAACCAGCCCGCAGGCGCCATCGATCACCGGCACCGCGCGCAGCAAGCGCTGCTGCCACAAGGGCCGGGTCAGGGTAACGCTGAGCAGGCTGAACCAGGCAAAACCGGTACCGAACAGCATCACCGCCACCGCGACCTTGCCCGGCGCCGACATGTCCACCGGGATCAGGCTGCTGAGCAGCGCGAGGAAGAACACCAACGCCTTGGGGTTGAACAGGTTGGTCGCCAGCCCGCGCAGCCAGGGACCGAGCTTCGAATCCGCGAGATCGCCGTCGATCCGCCCTGCCCCACCCGGTTTGCCCAAGGCGCGCAGTGCACCGACGCCGAGCCAGCCGAGGTAGGCCGCGCCCACCAATTGCAGCGCGCTGAACAGCAGCGGCGAACGGCTGAGCAGCAGCGATACTCCGGTCAGCACCAGGGTGCCGTGAACCAGGATGCCGCAGGCCAGGCCCAGGGCACTGAGCACGCCAGCGCGACGCCCCTGGTGCAAGGCGGTGCGCACCACCAGGGCGACGTCCGGGCCGGGGCTGACCAGGGCGACGGCGAACACGGCGGTGAGCATGAGCAAGACGTGAACCTCCTGCATGGCGGGATTCTCCAGTGGAAAGGGAAACGGAATTTAGGGCGGATCAGCGCTGGCGTAATCGCGCGGGCGGCAATCCGTAGGTACGGCGGAACAGGCGGCTGAAATGCGCCTGATCGTAGAAGCCCAGGCTCAGGGCGATCTCCGACAGCGGCTGGCCCTTGATCACCCGTGGCAGCGCGCGCTCCAGGCGCAGCTGGGTCAGCCACTGGTGCGGCGGCAATCCGCACTGGTGACGGAAGCGGCGCAACACCTGCCAGGGGCTGAGGTCGCAGAACCCGGCGATCTCCTCCAGGGTCGGCGGCGTCTCCAGCCGCGATTCCAGCCATTCGCGGATACGGGCCCAGGTCGCGGGGTCGAAACCCTGTCCTGGCTCGCGAATACGCAGGCCCGAGGCACGCTCCAGCAGCGCGGCCAGCGCCTGCCAGAGCTGGTCTTCCTGGGCCAGCCGCTCGCCGCCCAGCATCAGGGCGTGGGCGCGTTGCAACTCGACCTGCAGCAGCGGATCGCGCAACTGCGCGGCGGTCAGGCGCGGCGCGCCCTGGCGTCCATCGCTGAAGGCGCGGCAGGCGTCGTCCAGCCATTGCGGCTCGATGGACAGCACGCGGATGCGGTAGCCGTCGTCGCCCTCGCTGGCGCCGTCGTGGATGCTCTCGGGGCTCATCAGCAGGATGTCGCCATTCCCGGCCAGCGAGCGCTCACCGCGATGGGTGTAGCGCTGGCAGCCGTCGACCACCAGCCCGACGTGGTAGTCGAGGTGAAAGTGCCGGGGAAAGGCGAAACGGCGGTACTCGGCGTCGATGAAACGGACGCCGGGCAGGCCGCTGCTGTGATGTTCGATGCGTTCCATGCGCCTACTTTACCGGCGCGGGATGGGTGGGTCTTGGACAAAATTGCGAGTGGTAGCCCTTGGGCTCGCCTGCTCGGCGCCAGGTCAGGAGCCTGGCGTTGGGCGGAGACATCGCGGACGGAGTCCGCTCCTACACCAAGCCTAACTAACCGGGAGCGTAGGAGCGGACTCCGTCCGCGATTGGCCGAGCCCCACGCAAATCTCGAGCGTGGCCCCTAGCCCGAAGCCCCTCGCAGGCTCAGCGCTCCAGCGGAACGATGGCCATGGTCAGCCGCGAAATACAGCTCGGCTTGCCGTCATCCCCGTGCAGGCGGATTTCCCAGACGTGGGTCGAGCGGCCAATGTGCACCGCTTTCGCCACCGCCGTCACCCGGCCGCTGCGCAGGCCGCGCAGGTGGTTGGCGTTCACTTCCAGGCCGACGCAGTAGTACTGGCTGCTGTCCAGGCACAGGTAGCTGGCGGTGGAACCGACGGTCTCCGCCAGCACCACCGAAGCGCCGCCGTGCAGCAGGCCATAGGGCTGGTGGGTCCGCGAATCCACCACCATGCTGGCGGTGATCGAGTCGTCATCGAAGGCCTCGAAACGGATATCGAGGAGTTCGCCGATGGTATTCTTCAGTCCCGCATTGAGCTTTTCCAGATTGGGCGTAGTGCGCCAGATCATTGCTGTCCTCCCCTTGCTCAGTCATGCCACTGCACCGCCTCGCGGCGCTCCGCCCATTCATTGAAGCGCTGCCCATAGGCGCCTTCCACCACGTTGCGCTTGATCTTCAGGGTCGGCGTGAGGAAGCCGTTGTCCACTGTCCAGACATCGCGAACCAGCACCAGACCGGCCAGCCGCTCGTGCTTGTCCAGGGCACTGTTCACCTCTTCCAGCAGCACCTTCAGGCTCTGCTCCAGCTCGCCACGGGCACCGTTGGCCGCTTCCTGCCGGCCGATCTCGGACAGCACGCAGAGCCCCAGCGGGGCGATCAGGCCATCGCCGACCACGCAGATCTGCTCGATGCGCGAGTGCACCGCCAGGCGATTCTCGATCGGCGCCGGCGCCACGTACTTGCCCTTGGCGGTCTTGAAGATCTCCTTGATCCGTCCGGTCAGGCGCAGGTTGCCGTCGGCGTCCTGCTGGCCCTTGTCTCCGGTGCGCAGGAAGCCGTCCCGGGTGATGGCCTCGTCGGTACGTTCCGGGTCCTTGTAATAACCGAGCATGGTGGCGCCACTGCGCACCTGCACCTCGCCCTCATCACTGATGCGCACTTCCACGCCCGGGCTGTTGCGGCCGATCCAGCCGGCTCGCTGCTCGCCCGGCCGGCAGACGTGCGAATAGCCGCAGTTCTCGGTCATCCCGTAGACCTCCAGCACGCTCAGGCCAAGGCGCTTGTACCAGTTGAGCAATGCTTCCGGCACTGGCGCCGCGCCGCACAACGCGTAGCGCACGGCATCCAGGCCGAGGCTGGCGAGCACCTTGCGGCCGACCAGCCGCCCGACGATGGGCAGGCGCAGCAGGCGATCGAGTTTCTTCGCCGGCATCTGCGCAAACACGCCCATCTGGAACTTGGTCCAGATGCGCGGCACGCCGAAGAACACCGTGGGCCGCGCGCGGCGCATGTCGGCGACGAAGGTGTCCAGGCTCTCGGCGAAGAAGATCGTCTGGCCGGCATAGATCGACGCCATCTCCACGAACATGCGTTCGGCCACGTGGCACAGTGGCAAGTAGGACAGCAGGCGATCCTGCTCCCCCACGCCGAACAGGCTGATCGCGTGGCTGGCGGCGAAGGCGAAGTTGCCGAAGGTATGCATCACCCCCTTGGGCGTGCCGGTGGTGCCGGAGGTGTAGATGAGCGTCGCCAAGGCCGAGGCGTCCGGGCGCGGATCATCGCGAATCGGCGACTGCGTCTGCAGGTCAGCCCACTGGTGATCGAAGCGTCCGGCCGGGTGCAGCGGCAGCGCCACAGTCGGCATGCCCGGCGGAATGCCGTCGACCATCGACGGCCAGTCGTCCAACTTGCCGACAAAGGCCACCGCCGCCTCGGAGTGGGTCAACACCTGGCGCACGGAGTCAGCGGTAAGGTTGGGATACAGCGGCACGGACACGTGGCCGGCCATCCAGATGGCGATATCGGCGACAACCCAATGCGCACAGTTCTTGGAAATGATCGCCACCCGGCTGCCCGCCGGCAGTTCCAGGCTGCGCAGCCAGGCGGCGGCGCGGCGCGCCTGATCGCCCACTTCGCCCCAGGTGAGCGTTTCCACCTCGCCGCCGCCCAGCGGCTGTACGAGGTAAGGCTTGTTCGGGTGACTCGTCTCGCGCTGATAGAACAGATCGAGCGGTAATCGGACTGCTTTAACCACGTGCCCCTCCTTTGTTGTTCTTTTTCAGAGGTGTAGCTCAGAGGTACAGCGATGAATCAACCAAGCACTTGCTTGGTTGAATATTCCATGCACGGCCACGCGAGACAAGACTGAACGTGTGAACTTTTGTAGGGCGCGTCCTACATACCAGGCGCAGCCCCTCTACCACGGGGATTCGCGGCGAAATATCCGGCGATGACTTGCCCTGCTACAGCACCTCGCGGACGACGATGATCCGCCGAAATGAATAAGGCCCCTCTTGGGGCCTTGTTCATGGAGCCCCTCTCCATCAAGAGAGGACGTGCGATCTACTGCTTACTGCCAGTTCGCAGCAATCACCACCTCCAGTTGCTGCCGCTGATCCGCCGTCAGGTTCGACTCCCCACCAGCGGGCACTCCGAAGGCTGCCATTGCATTGACCAAGCTTTGCACCTGACTTTCCAGCAAGGTCTTGCCGTCGGCTGAGGTGATCTGTCCCACGTGGTAGTTGCTACCCGAGTACCAGCTGCTGATCGATACCTTGTCATTGGTTCCAATCACACTGATATCCAGGTTGCTACCGTTCTGGCGGAACCAGAGCTGGTTGGCGGTGATTCCATCCGCAAAGACCAGCTGATCAAGGGTGTTGGCGTCGGTGTGGTAGTTGTTGACGGCGTCCTGCCCGAACTGGCGTCCGAACACGTAGGTGTCATTACCGGCTTCGCCCATCAGGTAGTCGTTACCAGCCCCGCCGATCAGCGTGTCGTTTCCACCTCCGCCATAGAGGGTGTCGTTACCCACACCACCATTGAGCAAGTCATCACTGGCATACCCGTATAGCGTGTCACTTCCCTCAGTCCCCAGCAGGATACGCCGCTTCACCTGATCAACATTCAGCACCGTGCCATCGGCGAATCGGACCTCATCCACCTTGTAGGCACTGGCGCCATCCTGGAGTAAATAGCTCGACACCGTGATCCGGTCGGTGCTGCCCTTGAGCTTGAGGATCAGATCATTGCCCGACCGTCCAAACTCGATGTCATCCACCCCGATACCGACGGCAAACTCAATGGCGTCGACCTTGCTCGTGCCAGTGTCGTAGTTGTAGACCGTGTCCTGTCCCCAGCCACGCTCGAAGCGGTAGACATCGCTGCCGGCTTCGCCCATCAGGTAGTCGTTACCAGCCCCGCCGATCAGCGTGTCGTTTCCACCTCCGCCATAGAGGGTGTCGTTACCCACACCACCATTGAGCAAGTCATCACTGGCATACCCGTATAGCGTGTCACTTCCCTCAGTCCCCAGCAGGATACGCCGCTTCACCTGATCAACATTCAGCACCGTGCCATCGGCGAATCGGACCTCATCCACCTTGTAGGCACTGGCGCCATCCTGGAGTAAATAGCTCGACACCGTGATCAGGTCGGTGCTGCCCTTGAGCTTGAGGATCAGATCATTGCCCGACCGTCCAAACTCGATGTCATCCACCCCGATACCGACGGCAAACTCAATGGCGTCGACCTTGCTCGTGCCAGTGTCGTAGTTGTAGACCGTGTCCTGTCCCCAGCCACGCTCGAAGCGGTAGACATCGCTGCCGGCTTCGCCCATCAGGTAGTCGTTACCAGCCCCGCCGATCAGCGTGTCGTTTCCACCTCCGCCATAGAGGGTGTCGTTACCCACACCACCATTGAGCAAGTCATCACTGGCATACCCGTATAGCGTGTCACTTCCCTCAGTCCCCAGCAGGATACGCCGCTTCACCTGATCAACATTCAGCACCGTGCCATCGGCGAATCGGACCTCGTCCACCTTGTAGGCACTGGCGCCATCCTGGAGTAAATAGCTCGACACCGTGATCCGGTCGGTGCTGCCCTTGAGCTTGAGGATCAGATCATTGCCCGACCGTCCAAACTCGATGTCATCCACCCCGATACCGACGGCAAACTCAATGGCGTCGACCTTGCTCGTGCCAGTGTCGTAGTTGTAGACCGTGTCCTGTCCCCAGCCACGCTCGAAGCGGTAGACATCGCTGCCGGCTTCGCCCATCAGGTAGTCGTTACCAGCCCCGCCGATCAGCGTGTCGCTTCCACCTCCGCCATAGAGGGTGTCGTTACCCACACCACCATTGAGCAAGTCATCACTGGCATACCCGTATAGCGTGTCACTTCCCTCAGTCCCCAGCAGGATACGCCGCTTCACCTGATCAACATTCAGCACCGTGCCATCGGCGAATCGGACCTCGTCCACCTTGTAGGCACTGGCGCCATCCTGGAGTAAATAGCTCGACACCGTGATCCGGTCGGTGCTGCCCTTGAGCTTGAGGATCAGATCATTGCCCGACCGTCCAAACTCGATGTCATCCACCCCGATACCGGCGGCAAACTCGATGGCGTCGACCTTGCTCGTGCCAGTGTCGTAGTTGTAGACCGTGTCCTGTCCCCAGCCACGCTCGAAGCGGTAGACATCGCTGCCGGCTTCGCCCATCAGGTAGTCGTTACCAACCCCGCCGATCAGCGTGTCGTTTCCACCTCCGCCATAGAGGGTGTCGTTACCCACACCACCATTGAGCAAGTCATCACTGGCATACCCGTATAGCGTGTCACTTCCCTCAGTCCCCAGCAGGATACGCCGCTTCACCTGATCAACATTCAGCACCGTGCCATCGGCGAATCGGACCTCGTCCACCTTGTAGGCACTGGCGCCATCCTGGAGTAAATAGCTCGACACCGTGATCCGGTCGGTGCTGCCCTTGAGCTTGAGGATCAGATCATTGCCCGACCGTCCAAACTCGATGTCATCCACCCCGATACCGGCGGCAAACTCGATGGCGTCGACCTTGCTCGTACCAGTGTCGTAGTTGTAGACCGTGTCCTGTCCCCAGCCACGCTCGAAGCGGTAGACATCGCTGCCGGCCCCCCCATTGAGGTAGTCGTTACCAACCCCGCCGATCAGCGTGTCGTTTCCTGCTTCACCATAGAGAGAGTCAGTACCCGCCCCGCCAGATAAGTAGTCCCCTCCGGTGCCTCCGTACAGAGTGTCGGCGCCATCGAATCCAAATAGATAATCCTGCTTATCATTACCTGACAGACTCTGGTTGCTTGCGGTGCCCACCTGAAGACCAATGCCGAGTGTATTGATCCTCGCGATCTCATCCGCACTCAAACTCTGGACACTCGACTCGGTAATGGGAGACAACTCGTTGAGGCCGTGTTGGGCCACCGGCTGTCCCAGAAACTCCAATAGATCCGTTATGCCGTTGATTCGATTCTGAGCGAACGATGCCTGGAACAGCGCAGCCACCTCGCTGTAGTCCAGACGCAGACCATTGTCATTCAGCGTGATGCCAATAGCCTCGACATAAGGCCGCAAGCGCGTCTGCAGCAACAGGCCGTTGTAGATCGACTCTCTCAGCGACTCATAGGCCGAATTGATGAAGCCAGCCTGCCCAGCATTCAGAACGAGATTCTTCTCGGTCAGAGTCCAGTTGCTGACGATGGAACCACCACCGCTGCCTTGGGAACCGCTACTACCATTGGCCGTGATATTGCTCAGTTGAGTCACTGATGCACCCGACTTGATGCCTAGCCGGCTGAGACCACCGCTGCTGTCTTCTTCCTTAGTGAAATTGAAGAAGTTCTGCGCGTTGAATACCTCCAGCAGCCGTACGCGCTCGAGCAAGGCTTTCTGCTGCAACTGTTCTGCAGTCGGCCCGCTACCCGCATTGATCGAGTCAGGGTCAATGCCGCCCAAGGAGGAGCTACCACCACCGGTGCCGCCCGCCGCCAGCTTCAAGTCCTGCTCCCAGGACCACTCGAAATCCACGGTCATCATGCTGGTGGACAGGTCGCTGACTCGCTGCTCGAAGGTCCGGTAGCCCGAACTGTTCGCCCACTCAGTGAGCAGGCGATCCAACAACCCCATCTGCTGTTCCCGGGTCTGAGCACTCGCATATTCGGCGAGTACGCCTTTGAGGGCGGCGTTCTGCATGGTTGCTTCGCGCAGATCCCGCACCGCACCAGAACCTCGCATGTCCGGCAACGCCTTTGCGGTCTCATCCACGGGCAGATGGTCGGTAAATTCGCGGTAGAACGGATTGGAAGTCAGGTCCAGGTTACCGGCGACACTTTGGTTGCCGTTGACCTGTCCGGTCGAGCCATCGTCACGGACAAAACTGCCGATGGCACTGATGATATTGCCGTTGTTGTTCTGGTTACTATTGGTCGCGGTGAGATTGATCGAGGTGATGTGATGATCGGCTAGGGACTTCAGCTCATCTGCTTGACTGACCCCGTCCTGATTCAGATCCTGCCACACACGCACATTGGCAAACTGGGCATCGTTGGCATCGAATACACCATCTCCGTTGGAGTCCAGATCGCGCAGAGCATCGAAGCCGTTAGTAGCCTTCTGGCCGTTACTTTTGACGAAGTCCACACCGAACAACTCTGCGCCGGTATCGATCCCACCGTCACCATTGCGATCCCAGACCAGGAGGCCATCATCTTTACCGACCCAACCGGTGCCCGTTTTCAGGCCGTCGCCGTCGAAATCGAAGATTATACCTGAGTTGGCCGATACCGTTTCCAAACCGTCGCCATCAAGATCCAAGGCAAGTGGATCGATACGCTGTACAAAGCTAAGGGCTGAGCCATAAGACCCATTGGCCGCTGGATCGATCTTACAACTGGTTCCAGTATCGATATATGGAACAGAAAATAAATCATCTAACCTCTTACGAGTATCCTCAATTGTTTTTTTCCAATCATCAATTTCTTTCTGCCTAGGATCTGTATCATCCAAGAACGGCCCATCAGGATAATGATTCGGCTTCCCCTCACCACCAACCAGATCGTTAAGGAAATTACTAAGATCAATCAAAGCCCGCAAAACACTATTTTGCTGCTTAATTGCGTCTTCAGTAGGGAAAGATGGCTCACTAAACTCCACCACCGCCAAAACTCTCTTTGTCGCCTCTGCAGTAACTTTCGCCCCAGGGATTCCCCCTAGCATATCAGCTGCATACCCCATAGTTTCCCGAGCCGACTTCTCCGCTACCCCCGGGTCACTTGAGTTATTAATATTATCGATCTGATTTCTTAAATACTCAGACGTAGACTTAGCGTCATCCATCCACCCTTTCACATCACCGACTGTTGTATCAGGCATCGCAGACGCACTCCTTCCTTGAAATTTAATAATCAAGCTTATTTATAGACTTGACATAGTATCCAGACTTAAACAGCCTCGCCCCTCCCATACGCATAACCTTCGAAACCAAAACAACATACTCATGGAAAAACTCTGGCTTATCTCTTGCCATTGCATCACATGAGGAAACCCTTAAATCTTTGACCAGCCCCCCACGCTCCTTAATTCTCTCAACGGTGCTCTCCGCCTCAGAGATTGCCTTTTGCGACGACATTTTAGTTAACTGGGCTACTTTGTAATTTAATAGACTTAACTCAAGACCTATCGGGCATAGCCCTTCAAGATCAACTTGCCTTCGGACACCCTCCAAGAGACGCAATGCATTTTCAAACTCAGCCGCATCAATTAAAACATTAGCAGCAGTTAGAGTTTTAAAAACGCACCCCGCACCACCAAGCGCACATTTTTTTGACCCCACATAATTGAGCAACCCTTGATTCTTTGAAGCCCCCTCTTTAAGACTTACAATATTTACCACCTCATCTTCATCCAGCCTCCCTCTTGACCGATTAAAATATCCCCCCTTCCACATACCCTCACGAATCCACCTAGAGTCTCGCTCACCATCCCCAGAAACTTTGAAACTTAAAAACACCACCCCACCCACAACCACTAGAACCACTAGAACCACAAGAGCAAATCCAATGAAAAACTTACTCAACCCCGTCATAGACTAAATCTCTCCAAGTACGCACAAAAATTACAAATTTCAAAACCCTCACCTTTCGACCAAGCTCTCATCTACATACTGCTTAAGTGGGCTCAGGAAGTATTCGATAACTTTTCGTTTATCCGTCTTAACCTCTGCACTCACCGCCATCCCCGGCGTCAACGGGATATCCCGATCGCCCACGCGTATATGGTTCTGCCCCAACTGGATTCGCATGCTGTAAAGCAACCCTCGCTTCTCGTCTTCGATGGCATCGTCGGAAATACTGATCACCCGACCATGCACGACGCCGTATTTGGTGAAAGTAAAGGTCTCCACCTTGATTTCCACTTCCTGTCCGGGCCGAACAAAGCCAATGTCCTTGTTTTCCAGCATGGCTTCGACTTCTACCGGCTGGTCTCTGGGGACGATGAGTGGCTGAGCCTCGGTGACGACGCCACCGTTGGTGTGGATGGCCAACTGCTGGACGGTGCCATCGACCGGTGCGGTCAGACGGGTCAGGCGGTCCCGTTGTTCAGCTTTAAGCAGCTCTTGGGCGAGACCGGCGGCCTTCTGCTCGGACTCATGCTGCAGGTCGAGCATGGCGCGCCGGGTCTGGGCGATGACGCTTTCACGGCGCTGCTCGGCTTCACGCTGGGAGGCATCCATTTCAAGGACGCGCGCCTGTTGTACGGCCAGTTCGCGCTGCTGATCCAAGAGCGCCTGCTCCTTTTCCAGCCAGGCGTGCTTGGCAACGAAGTTACGCTCCAGCAGGCGTTTGTAGTCCCCGGCCAATTGCTCGGCGATGGGCAGCGTCTTACGCAGGGACTCAACAGTGGCTTGGGCCGCGCGAATTTCCGCGGCCCGCTGATCGATCATCGCCTGGGCCTGGTCGACATTACTGCGCAGCTCGAGGTACTGGCCTTGCAGCCAGAGCTGGGCGGCCTGACGCTCCTCCTCGCTGACACCAAGCAATCGAGAATCCAGCGACTGTGGCGGCTGGCCACTGCGAATGGACTCCAGCAATGCAGCCGCGCGGGCAGCGTCGATACGGGCAGCTTTCAAGTCAGTCTTCAAACGTTCGACGTCGGCGCCGGTCTGGCTGGCATCCAGTTCCACAAGCAGGTCGCCGGCCTTGACCTGTTGGCCATCGTAGACATGGATATTCCTGACCACTGCTACTTCGCTGGGCTGGATCACCTTGGTCTTGCCACTGGGAACGATCTTGCCCTGGGCCGTGGCGACGACGTCGATCTCGCCCAGGCAGGCCCAGAGCAGCGCCAGTGCCGAGAACGCCATGATCGCCCACTTGATATAGCGCGCCGCAGGGTGCACCGGCTGCTCCTGCAGCGACAGCGCGGCCGGCAGGAACTGCACCTCATGGGGCAGCCTTGGAGGTGCATCCATCTGCTTGCGGTTACGCCAAGCGTGGCTCCATGTGCGCCGGTAGCGCTTGAGCAACTCGCGTCGGGCGCTCATGCCTGGCCTCCTTGCTGCAAACGATGCAGTCGCGAGTAATGGCCTGCCTGGAGGGTAAGCAGCTCCCCGTGGGTACCCTGCTCGACGATCTGCCCGCGGTCCATGACGATGATCCGGTTTGCATCCCGAACGGCACTCAGGCGGTGAGCGATGATCAGCACGGTGCGGCCTTGGCAGATGGCTTTCATGTTCTGCTGAATGACCCGCTCGGACTCGTAGTCCAGAGCGCTGGTGGCTTCGTCGAAGATCAGAATGCGCGGATTGCCGATCAGCGCTCTCGCGATGGCAATGCGCTGCCGCTGTCCACCGGAAAGCGAAGAACCGTGCTCGCCAACCAAGGTGTCATAACCTTCAGGCAGTTCCAGGATGAACTCGTGGGCGCCGGCCAGACGGGCCGCCTGGATCACCGCCTCCATGGGCGCACCAGGATCGGTCAGGGCGATGTTCTCGCGGATGCTGCGGTTGAACAGCAGATTGTCCTGCAGGACCACACCGATCTGCCGGCGCAACGAGCTGACATCGGCCAGCGCCAGGTCCATACCGTCCACCAGCACGCGCCCGCGCTCAGGCACGTAGAGGCGCTGCAGCAGTCTGGTCAGCGTACTCTTGCCGGAGCCGGAGCGACCCACGATGCCGATCACTTCCCCCGGACGAATCGCGAGGCTGACGCCGCGCAACACTTCGGAGCCATCCGGGCGGTAACGGAAATGCACCTGGTCGAACTCGACCTGGCCGCGAAGTGCTGGCAGCGAGCTGCGGGTGGCCTGGGTCAGCTCGGTCTGGCTGTTGAGAATGTCGCCCAGGCGCTGCACGGAAACTCCGGTCTGCTGGAAATTGGTCCAGAGTTGCGCCAATCGCATGATCGGCTGAGCCACCCGCCCGGCGAGCATGTTGAAGGCCACCAACTGGCCAACGGTGAGTTGCCCGTCGATCACCAACCGTGCACCGAGCCAAAGCGTAGCGACGGTCACCAGCTTGCCGATCAGCGACACGCCTTCGTTGGCGAAAGTGGAGAGGGTCTGGGTCTTGAAGCTGGCTGACACGTAGGCTGCCAGTTGGTTATCCCATTTACGGGTGACTTGCGGCTCGACTGCCATGGATTTGAGGGTATCGATGCCGTTGATCGACTCGACCAGGAACGCCTGGTTTTCCGCCCCTCGACTGAAGCTCTCCTGCACCCTAGCCCGCAACAGCGGCGTGATGAGCAGCGAGAGGACGAAGTACAACGGCAGCGAGAGGATCACCACCAGGGTCAGCCAGCCGCTGTAGAAGAACATCACGGCGATGAACACCACCGAGAAGAGTACGTCGAGCAACAGGGTGATGGCGTTGCCGGTGAGGAAGCTGCGGATGTTCTCCAGCTCACGTACCCGCGCCACCGAATCCCCTACCCGGCGCGCCTGGAAGTACGCCAGCGGCAGGCTGATCAGGTGACGGAACAGCCGTGCTCCCAGTTCCACATCGATTCGACTGGCGGTATGGACGAAAACGTAGCTGCGCAGTCCGCTGAGCAGCGTCTCGAAGAGCATGATGCCAAGCAGACCGACCGCCAGGACGTCCAGGGTGGAAAGACCGCGGTGCACCAGCACCTTGTCCATCACCACCTGGAAGAACAAGGGAGTAAGCAGAGCAAAGATCTGCAGGACGAAAGAGGCGACCAGCACCTCGCCCAGCAGCTTGCGGTACTTGACGATGGCCGGAATGAACCAGGTGAAGTCAAAGCGCGACAGTTCCGCAGCCTGCGAAGCTTCCGAGCGAAATAGCAGCAGTTCGCCTGTCCAGCGCGAGTTCAGCGCATCGAGCGCAAGTACTTCCGGCCGCCCCTGAACGGGGTCCTGAATAAGTGTCTTGTCCTGGTCGATGCGAGCAATGATGAAATAGCGGCCTTCATGATCGCGGGCCATTGCCGGCAAAGGTGTGTGCGCCAGTCGCTCGGGCTTGCTCCGGACAGATTTGGCCTTGAGGCCAATCTTGCGTGCGGCCAACAGCAATTCAGCACTACCGAAACGCTCGCCGGGCGGCATGAATTCATGGGCCAATTGTTCGGGCGACGCGGCAATGTTGTGAAAGCGTGCCAGCATCACCAGGCAGATCAGCCCGGTGTCCTGAGGTGGTGTGATCTCGCTTTCATTGGGTGTTTCGACACTGGGCATGTGGAGTTCCTTTCCAGACAACAGGTCGCACGTTTACATCAGTGCGGTACGGGAAATGAGTCTGCATGAAGCAACCGCCGTCCCGACTGCGGAGCACATGCCTCAATCAATAAACGGTAATAGGCCTTCAACCCGTTGGCGACGCTGTAATCCTGCGCCGTATGGCGAGCCATCTCGCGCAAGGGTTGCTGATCAACAGGGCGCTGCAACGCCTGCAGGATCTGCTCAGCGATAGCCGATGGATCGAAGAAATCCACCAGGTAGCCGTTCTCTCCATGGCGAATGACCTCGCGTACCGGAGCCGTGTCCGACCCGATCAACAAGCAGCCGGTGGCCATGGCCTCGAGCATCGACCAGGAGAGTACAAAGGGATAAGTCAGGTAAACGTGCGCCGCAGAGACTTGCAGAACCTTGAGGTAGGTGGCGTAAGGCACTTTGCCGAGAAAGTGGACCCGAGTAAGGTCGATTTCCACCTCTTCCAGCATGCGGGCGCGCCAGTTCAGTGCATTTTGCGGCAAGCGACCATAACTGACCCCATCGCCGCCAACGACCACCACCTGCGCCTGAGGGTGGAGAGCCAGCACCCGAGGCAGTGCCCGCATGAAGCTATGAAAACCACGATAGGGCTCCAGATCACGCGCCACGTAGGTTACTACTGGCTGTCCGGCATGCAACGTACGGCCATCGGGCAGTTGCAGGCACGCCAGGGGATCTGGCCATAGATTGTCCAGCGGCACCCCCTCGTGGGCGATGCGAATTTTGTCGTGAAAGGCTTCGGGGTGCAGGCTGTGTTGCCAGCGAGTGGGCGTAATCGCCAGGTCGCAGTGTTCCAGATTCAGAAGATGCAGCGCATTGCGCGTGCGAATTCGCGATTGGTCGTCCAGGCTACTGGGGAACTCGGGATCGAACCCGACGTCTACGCCCCGAGCGTGATAGTAGTACTCGCAGAAGTGCACCAGAGGGACGTCAGGAAACACCTCCTTGGCATAGAGCGTTTCTCCCCACCCCGGATGGGCGAGAATGACGTCGGGGCGATAACCCTGTCCTTTCAGCCGCAGCAGCAGTCGCGCAACCTGCTGTCCGTGCAGGACCGCATCTTCGAAGCCACGAAGATACCCATGAGTTTCCTGAGCGGGAGAGCGATGCGGACGATAGCGCAGCATTCGAATCCCCGGCAGTCCCGGCGCGGTATCGCGCCCAATCGCCAGCAGACTCTGCGGGTCTTGCCTGAGCAAATCCAGAGCTAGGTGACGGAACTGGCCAGGGAAATTCTGATGGATCAGCAAGACGTTCAATCAGCGCCGCCTCCAAGCCCGTGGAGGACATGCGCATGTTGTGCCGAAGACGCGTGAAGCGGGTCTTGCGGGTGCTCACTGAGAGTCGCCGAGAATTGACAGCCTGTCATCGACCCGTTCCATCCATGGAGCTTCGAATGCGATGAGCCTGATGAATCGCGCCACTGCGATGGGCTCAAACGGCCAGGAGCATACACGGACCAGCGATGGCAAATCGCTACTTTCCTCACATTTCGCGCGAAACATCCTCCGCCCCGAAGAATGATCGGAACGCACTTACTCGGCAGTAACCAAAAAGGGCCCTAGGGGCCTTTTTTCTCGAGTCGCCGGCTATCAGTTATGCCGCGGATGGTGCAGCGACACCAACTCCATGAGCCCCGCGACTGGGCATTCACCCTCCAGCTCGGCCAGCGATGCCGTGTTGAATGGCACCGCGTCGCTGCGGCTGCCGTGGACCAGCAGGCCAGCCAGGGAGCCGATCAGGGGTTGGTGGCTGACCAGCAGCAGGTTTCGCTCGGTGCGGCCGTCCAGGAAGCGCAGCACGTCCTTGGGATCGTCGTCCGGGGTCAGCCAGGGCGCCGTGCCAACGGAGCTCTCGAAACCAAGCGCCTCACGGATCAGTTCGGCGGTCTCCTGGGCGCGCACGTAGGGGCTGGCGAGAATGCCGTCGAGTGGCTGGCCGGCGAGCTGGGCCGCGATTTTGAGCACTTCCTTGCGGCCGTGGGCGGTCAGGCGCCGTTCCGAGTCGCGGCGGGCCTGCGGCTCGGCCTCACCATGACGCAGCAGCCAGAGCTTCATGGCTTGGGCTCTTCGTCGCGCGCCGGGTGCTCGGCGGGCGGCATGCTGTGCGGCTGCTCACCCTCGGGGGCGCGGGCGGCCGGCCAGTCGCCGAACGGCCAGGGTTTTTCCTCGGTCTGGAAGGTGCCGAAGCGGCCGATCTGCGCGAAGTACTGGCTGAGGCTGTCGCCAAAGCCCATCAGGCTGCCGCTCGGCGCGCCGTAGATGATGCGGTAGATCAGCTGGACCACCACGACGACGCCGAGAAGGATCTCGGCGACGAACCAGACCAGGGCGAAGACCAGCATCCAGACGACTCGCAGGACGAGGGATTCTTTTTCCATACGCTCGGCGGACATGGGGGACCTCCCTCAGAAACCGGTGGTGGGAATGAAGTCGACGTCGGTCTTCGGCTCGCCGTTCATCAGCGCCTCGATGACCTGCGCCAGAGTGCGGCCGCCGAACAGGATGGCATTCAGGCCGGCCACCAGCGGCATGTAGACCTGCAGTTCGTCGGCCTTGGCCTTGAGCACCCGCAGGGTGTTCACGCCTTCGGCAGTCTCGCCCATGCGCGCCACGGCATCGTCCAGGGAGAGGCCTTCGCCCAGTGCGAAGCCGACCTGATAGTTACGGCTCTTGGGTGACGAACAGGTGACGATCAGGTCGCCCACCCCGGCCAGACCGAGGAAGGTCATGGGATTGGCGCCAAGCTTGACGGCGAAGCGGGTCATTTCCGCCAGGGCGCGGGTGATCAGCATGCCTTTGGTGTTCTCGCCCATGCCCAATGCTGCGGCCATGCCGGCGATGATGGCGTAGACGTTCTTCAGCGCACCACCCAGTTCGACGCCGAAGCGATCGCCACTGGCATAAACGCGGAAGGTGCGACCGTGCAGCGCCGCCTGTACCCGCTCGCAGACTTCCTCGTCCTCGCTGGCGACCACGGTGGCGGTCAGCTCATGCTCGGCGATCTCGCGCGCCAGGTTCGGGCCGGAAATCACCGCAATGCGGGACTTGGGCGCGATTTCCTCGAGAATCTGGCTCATCAGCTTGAAGGTCTGCGCCTCGATGCCCTTGGTCAGGCTGACCAGCATCTTCCCGGCCAGCTCTTCGCTGCGGCCTTCCAGCACCTTGCGCAGGGCGCTGGACGGCACGGCGACGAAGATCATCTCGCACGCGGCCAGGGTCGCCGGCAGGTCGGTGGTCGGCTCGACACCCGCGTGAATCTTCACGCCCTTGAGATAGCGGGGGTTCTCCCGCAGGGTGCGAATCGCTTCGGCCTGTTCCTCGTCGCGCATCCACTGGCGAACGCGCTGGCCGTTCTCCGCAAGCAGATTGGCGAACGCGGTACCGAAACTGCCACCGCCGAGAACGGC
Source organism: Pseudomonas sp. SCB32 (assembly GCF_009189165.1). Taxonomy (NCBI): domain Bacteria; kingdom Pseudomonadati; phylum Pseudomonadota; class Gammaproteobacteria; order Pseudomonadales; family Pseudomonadaceae; genus Pseudomonas; species Pseudomonas sp. SCB32. The sequence continues at coordinate 2,130,768 of NZ_CP045118.1, read as the reverse complement.
GATCGGTTGCTGCTCAGTCATGTCTTTTCCATCACGGGCCGCCCCCGGGGCGGCGATTGAGGCATTATAAGGCCCCTATGCCCAGCGACCAGCCCGGATCGCAGGACTGGCAAACATCGGCGCCTCGTTTAACATCCGTTTATTGCACACCCATCGAGAAGAAATCGAGAACAAGGACGTTCCGTGCTGATCCCGCTCCGCGCTCCCCTGCCACTGTCCCTGCTTGCCGCCCTACTGGTGGGCGAGGCGGTCGCCGGCGATCTCTTCGTCGATCGCACGGATGTGCCGGAGGTGCTCACCGCCAGCCGCCTGAAGCAGTCGCCCGCGGAAGTGCCGGGCAGCATGACGGTGCTCGACCGCGACCTGATCCGCTCTTCCGGCGCCCGCGACATCCCCGAGCTGATGCGTCTGGTGCCGGGCATGATGGTGGGCTATCTGTCGGGCAACCAGGCCACGGTGAACTACCACGGCACCAACGTCACCGAAGCGCGGCGCCTGCAGGTACTGGTGGATGGCCGCTCGGTGTACCGTCCAGGCCTGGCCACGGTGGACTGGAGCGATATTCCGGTGGCCATCGAGGACATCGACCGCATCGAGGTCTTCCGCGGGCCGAACGCTGTGAGCTACGGCGCCAACGCACTGATGGGCGTGATCAACATCCTCACCCGCCACCCCGCCGATAGCCTGGGCACGCGCCTGAAGTACAGCGCCGGACAGAACGGCATCCGCGACTGGTACGCAAGCCAGGGACTGCGCGGCGAGTCCAGCGACTATCGGCTGTCGCTCTCGGGCCAGGCGGACGATGGCTTCGACCACGACCAGTTCGACCGCGACTATCGCGACGGCCGCCGCCTGTCCCGCTTCAGCCTGGTGGCCAACCACAGCCTCGATATGCGCAACAGCCTGGACTGGCAGATAGACGCGAAGGAAGGTAGCAACCAGCGCCCCTACAACTACAGCCCGGTATTCGACAGCATTCCCGCTGGCGACAGCGACTCCGACCTGACCGCCCGCGACTACGCAGGCTCCTTGCGCTGGACCTTCGACGCCAACCCGCAGCACAGCCTTTATGTCCAGGGCTATGCAGAGCACTGGGAGCGCCTCCAGGATTTCCACGCCTGCGAGGCGCAGGTCGCGTTCAGCCCGCAACTGGCACAGCTCTGGACGCTCGACCCCCAGTATGTGGAAAAACTGGCCGGCACGTTGCCGCGTATTCCCAAGGGCACCGCCCAGGAGCAGGCGCTGGCCAACCAGGTGCTTCGGCAGATAGTCGGCGGGGCCGGCAGGCCGGCCTGTGGTTGGGTGAACCAGAACATCCGGGAAACCCGCTACGACCTCGAAATGCAGGACACCCTGCGCCTGACCGACAACATGCGGCTGGTTTCCGGCATGAGTTACCGCCACGACCAGGCAGTCTCCGAGACCTACTTCGACGGCACGGTGAACAATGAAATCTGGCGGCTGTTCAGCCAGATGGAATGGCACCTGACGTCCCACTGGCTGCTGCAGGGTGGCGCCATGCTGGAAGACGACCAGAACTCCGGCAGCTCCGTCAGCCCGCGCATCGCCCTGAACTACCTGATCACACCACGACACAGCCTGCGGGCGGTGTACTCCGAAGCCGTGCGCTCGCCCGACATGTACGAGAGCGACGTGAACTGGAGCTATCGCGTACGCAATCTCACCCCGGCCCCCTACGGCCAGAGCACGGCCTACTACTTCGCCCGCGCCCACGGCCCCGGCGATCTGGACCAGGAGCGCATGCGCTCGCGGGAAGTCGGCTACAACGGCCAGTTCGACGAGATCGGCCTGGCGCTGGACGTGAAGGCGTACCACGACGAAATCCATGGACTGATCAGCGATCCACTGAAACTGACCGACTTCGAGCCCACCAACGACAACGAAATCCGCTTCAACGGCGCCGAGACCCAACTGGATTGGCGCGTCGGCCTGTGGGACCGGGTACGGCTCACCTACGCCTACGTCGATTACGAGGCCTCAAGCCGTTACGACCAGCGTCTCACCGCCCGCAACAGCGGCTCGGCGGGCTGGATGGGCGACTGGGGCCGCGGCTGGTCGAGCTCGGTGTTCTACTACGGCGATGACGCGCTGAACGAGCACCGCTTCGAACGCGTGGACCTGCGCGTGGCCAAGCGCATTCCCCTGGGTGGCGCCGCGTTGGAGCTGGCGGGCGTGCTGCAGCAGCGCCTGGACGATGAGCCGCTCACTTGGCCGGAAAACCGCTTCGACGACCGTCACCTGCTGTATTTCAGCGCCGAGGTGGATTTCTAGCATGGCGGCCCGCCGCTCAGCGATGAGCCTCGGAAACCTGCTCAGGTCCTTGCTGCTCGGCCTGGTCTACCTGCTGGCATTGCCGGCGCAGGCCCGCGAACTGCTGCTGGTCAGCAGCGACCAGAGCGCTTCCGTCCAGGCGTTCAGCCAGGCGCTCGCCGAACGCCGCCCGGAGGACCAGGTTCGCCTGGAGTCCCCCGACAGGCTGCCCCCCGCCTCGACGCTCTCCCCGGAGACCCATTTGCTGCTGCTGGGGACGGCCGCGCTGAACTGGCGCCTGGCCAGCGAACAGGGCCCACCGGCACTGACGTTGCTGGTCAGCCGCGTGGAAGCAGAGCAACTGCTCGACGGTCGCCGTCCCGAGGGCATCAGCCTGCTCTGGAGCGATCCGCCACCCTCCCGGCAGCTGCAACTGGCGCTGCTGCTTCATCCGCGACCGCAGCGCATCGGCGTGCTGTTCAGTCCCTCCAGCGAGTTCCTGCTGAAGGAACTGTCGGAGCACGCCCAGCAGCTGGGCGTCGAACTGATCACCCAGGAACAGGAGCGCAGTGATGATCCACGCCCGCTGCGTGAATTGCTCGACAACAGTGACCTGCTGCTGGGACTGGACGACAAACTGCTTTACAACCCGCGCACGGTCAAAGGCATCCTGCTCAGCGCCTATGCCGAGAACCATGCCCTGATCGGCCCCACCGTGGCGTTCGTCAGGGCCGGCAGCCTGGCGAGCACCTACAGCGACCAGAACGATTGGCTGGACACCCTGGCCCCACTGCTCGACCAGTCGCCGTCGCAATGGCCCCCGAGCCTCTACCCTGAACACTTCAAGGTGCAAAGCAACCGCCAGGTGGCGCGTTCGCTGGGCATCGAGTTGCAGGACGACGCCTCGCTCGCGCATCGTCTTGCCGAAGGAGACTCCCCATGAGCGCCCGCAAGAGCTGGAATATCCAGACACGCATGCTGGCCATCAGCCTCGGTCCGGCGCTGCTGCTGACACTGCTGCTCACCGGCTATTTCACCTACTCGCGCCTGCAGGACCTGCGGCAAGAGTCCAATCACACCGGCCAGCTGATCGCCAACCAGCTGGCACCGGCCGCCGAGTACGGCGTCATCTCCGGCAACCTGCCAGTGCTGCAAAGCCTGCTGCGGGCCACCCTGGGCACCGCTCACGTGCGCTTCATCGAAGTGCGCGACCGCAGCGACAACATCCTGGTCTACGTCGAGCACGCCGCCGATCCGGCGCAAGGCACCGCCAAGGTGGAAATCTTCCACGCCGCCATCCAGCGCGAGAACATCCAGCTCAATGACGGCAACCTGGACGTCGCCCTCGATGCCAACGCAGCCCCGGCGTCCAGCAATGACTACCTCGGTCGCGTGGTGGTTGGGATGGCCAGCGATGCCTTCAGCGAGCGCCAACAGGAGATTCTCTTCAAGGCCAGCCTGCTGGCACTCTTCGCGTTGGTACTGACCTACCTCCTCGCCCGGCGCCTGGCGCACCGCCTGGCCGCGCCAATCAGCACCATGGGCCGCGCGGTACAGGCGATCCAGAGTGGCGACTATCACACCACCCTGCCGGTGCCCGACGACGGCGAAGTCGGCGACCTCGCCCGGCACATCAACAACCTCGCCCGCGGCCTGCAACAAGCCGCCCTGGAGCAGGAACGCAGCATCGCCCAGCTAGTGGCCGCACGAGAGGAAGCCGAAGAGGCGAACCGCGCCAAGTCCGATTTCCTGGCGATGATGAGCCACGAATTGCGCACGCCGATGAACGGTGTGCTGGGCATGCTGCAGCTGCTGGAAACCACCGAGCTGAACCAGGAGCAGGCCGAATACAGCGCGCTGGCAACCGAATCCACCGAGCACCTGCTCAAGGTGATCAATGACATCCTCGACTTCTCCCGCATCGAGCGCGGTGCACTGGAGCTGGAGCGCATCCCGTTCAACCTGCTGGAACTGATCCAGAGCTCCGTGCAGGTGTTCCAGCACAGCGCCCATCAGCGCGGCCTGGAACTGGAACTGGCGGTGCAGGACGGCCTGAACGCCCTCGAAGTACAGGGCGATCCGACGCGCATCCGGCAGATCCTGGTGAACCTGCTGGGCAATGCCCTGAAGTTCACCGAAGAAGGCGGCGTGCGGCTGGAAGCCACCTGGCAGGCGCTGGACGATGAGGTCCTGTGGCTCAGCTGTTCGGTACAGGACAGCGGCATCGGCATCTCCCAAGAGCGTCTGGAGCACATGTTCGACGCCTTCCAGCAGGCCGACTCGTCCACTTCACGGCGCTACGGCGGCACCGGCCTGGGCCTGGCCATCGCCCGGACCCTGGCCGAACGCATGGGCGGAACCCTCGGTGCCAGCAGCGAGGAAGGCTGTGGCTCGACCTTTACCCTGGAAATCCCCCTGCCCTTCCGCGAGCGCCAGGCCGCCACCGAGGAAGGCGAGACAGGTGCCGATACGCTTGCCGCTGGTCAGTCCGTTCTGCTTGTCGAGGACAACCCAGTGAATCAAACGGTCATAGAAGCTATGTTGCGCAGCCTGGGTTATCGCGTCACGCTGGTAGGTGATGGCGTCCAGGCGGTCCGCACCTCCGAGCGCGGCGACTACGCGGTGATCCTGATGGATTGCCGGCTGCCGGTGCTCAATGGCTACGAGGCCACCCGGCAGATCCGCTCAAGGCCCGGTGGCGAGCAGGTGCCGATCATCGCCCTGACCGCCAACGCCCTGCAGGGCGACCGGGAAACCTGCCTGGAGGCAGGGATGAACGACTACCTGGCCAAGCCGTTCAAGCGGGCGGAACTGCAACGGATCCTGCAGCGCTGGGTTGCTCCAGGCCGTTGATCCGCGCGCACGCATGCACCACACTGCGGACCGACCACGGGCATCTGCCCCTGACAACAACAAGGCGCCGACGAAAAGTGAACAAGCGTTCGCCGGACGCTGTGACTTTCACCTAAAGGCAATAGTCTATGACTAGGCTGCCGCGTGAGACCGTGACAATAAAAACGGAACGCGGCGCCGCAGGCAGAAGCCAACACCGCCTGCCATCCAAGATTTTTGAGGAGCTCGCATGACCAAACAACACGCCTTCACCCGAGAAGACTTGCTGCGTTGCAGCCGCGGCGAGCTCTTCGGCCCGGGTAATGCGCAACTGCCCGCCCCCAACATGCTGATGATCGACCGCATCACCCACATCAGCGAAACCGGCGGCAAGTATGGCAAGGGCGAACTGGTCGCCGAGCTGGATATCAACCCCGACCTGTGGTTCTTCGCCTGCCACTTCGAAGGCGACCCCGTCATGCCGGGCTGCCTGGGCCTCGACGCCATGTGGCAGCTGGTGGGCTTCCACCTCGGCTGGCAGGGCAATCCCGGCCGCGGCCGCGCCCTGGGTTCGGGTGAAGTGAAGTTCTTCGGCCAGGTCCTGCCGACCGCCAAGAAAGTCACCTACAACATCCATATCAAGCGTACGATCAATCGTTCGCTGATCCTGGCCATCGCCGACGGCACCGTCAGCGTTGATGGCCGCGAAATCTACAGCGCCGAAGGCCTCCGCGTCGGCCTGTTCACTTCCACTGACAGCTTCTAAGGGTATCCGCATGCGTCGCGTCGTGATCACCGGTCTGGGCATCGTTTCCTGCCTGGGCAATGACAAAGACACCGTCTCCGCCAACCTGCGTGCAGGCCGTGCTGGCATCCGCCACAACCCGAGCTACGCCGAGATGGGCCTGCGCAGCCACGTTTCCGGTTCGGTCAACCTGAACCTGGAAGAGCTGATCGACCGCAAGGTCTTCCGCTTCATGGGCGACGCCGCCGCCTACGCCTACCTGGCGATGGAACAGGCAATCAAGGACTCCGGCCTCACCCCCGAGCAGATCTCCAACCCGCGCACCGGCCTGATCGCCGGTTCCGGTGGTGCTTCCACCCTGAACCAGATGGAAGCCATCGACACCCTGCGCGAGAAGGGCGTCAAGCGCATCGGCCCATACCGCGTAACCCGCACCATGGGCAGCACCGTTTCCGCGTGCCTGGCCACGCCCTTCCAGATCAAGGGCGTGAACTACTCCATCTCCTCGGCCTGCGCCACCAGCGCGCATTGCATCGGCCAGGCCATGGAACAGATCCAGCTGGGCAAGCAGGACGTCGTCTTCGCTGGCGGCGGCGAGGAAGAACACTGGAGCCAGAGCTGCCTGTTCGACGCCATGGGCGCCCTCTCCACCCAGTACAACGAGACCCCGGAGAAGGCCTCCCGCGCCTACGACGCCAAGCGTGACGGTTTCGTCATCGCCGGCGGCGGCGGCATGGTCGTCGTCGAAGAGCTGGAACACGCCCTGAAGCGCGGCGCCAAGATCTACGCCGAAATCGTCGGCTACGGCGCCACCTCCGATGGCTACGACATGGTTGCCCCGAGCGGCGAAGGCGCCATCCGCTGCATGCAGCAGGCCCTGTCGACCGTGGACACCCCGATCGACTACCTGAACACCCACGGCACCTCCACCCCGGTCGGCGACGTCGCTGAAATCCGTGGCGTGCGTGCAGTGTTCGGCGACAAGGCCCCGGCCATCAGCTCCACCAAGAGCCTGTCCGGCCACTCCCTGGGCGCCGCTGGCGTTCACGAGGCTATCTACTGCCTGCTGATGATGGAAGGCAACTTCATCGCCGGTTCCGCCAACATCGACGAGCTGGACCCGGAAGTCGCCGACATGCCGATCCTGCGCGAGACTCGCGAAAACGCAAAGATCGACACCGTCATGAGCAACAGCTTCGGCTTCGGCGGCACCAACGCCACCCTGGTCCTGAAGCGCCACAACGGCTGATCAGTGACCCAAACAAGAAAGGCGCCCTAGGGCGCTTTTTTTGTTGTCTGCGATTCTTGTCTACCCGCCCATGACAACGGGGAGAGTGCGACCAGGAAAGCTCGCAGCGAAGACGCTGCAGCCATTAGCGAGGTGATAGTGGCAGCCGTCAGGGAAGCAGCAACGGCCAGGACCGTCCCGCGAGCGTCGCCGAGCCGGTGGCGACACCCTCCACGCCTGAGCGTGCAGTCCGGTTGCCGGGTCAGCGCCTACTCAATTGGGCGCTGAGATCGTCAGCACAGGCGCCCTGAAGACAATGCCGTACGCAGCCTCCTCATAGCACCACAGCAGCAGCGCAAAGGCATCGGGCAGCCCCCTGCTACCCCGAATCGAGAAGGCAGCCCTGGGGCGCGGCGTAGAAGCCCTGCTGCCCCCTCCTCCCTCACTGCCGAAGCCTTCCATGCCCGCCTGGACTATCCGCACTCTTGTAGGAGTCGGCCATGCCCGCGAGCCGCCCAACACCCTCATCACCGGCTAACTGCGCCCTACATAGAAGGCTCCGAAACTATTTTTCGCGCGCAAAAACAAAACCCCCGACCAGCTCTCGCTGATCAGGGGTCTTGGGATAGGAGCTTGACGATGACCTACTCTCACATGGGGAAACCCCACACTACCATCGGCGATGCATCGTTTCACTGCTGAGTTCGGGATGGGATCAGGTGGTTCCAATGCTCTATGGTCGTCAAGCAATTCGGTTGGATGCTCGCCTTGGCGTTCATCCGAATTCGGTATGCTTACACTAATAAGCAAAGCCCCGGACAGCGAAGCTGACCGGGGCTTTGGGATAGGAGCTTGACGATGACCTACTCTCACATGGGGAAACCCCACACTACCATCGGCGATGCGTCGTTTCACTGCTGAGTTCGGGATGGGATCAGGTGGTTCCAACGCTCTATGGTCGTCAAGCAATTCTTTAGGACGCTCGTGGCTTGCGCACACGCTCATCCGAATTCGGGTATGTGACAGGTAATTTGCGGTTCACACGAACTTTCGGTTCGTTACGTCTTCACCGTACAACACGCAAATTGTTTGGGTGTTATATGGTCAAGCCTCACGGGCAATTAGTATCGGTTAGCTCAACGCCTCACAGCGCTTACACACCCGACCTATCAACGTCGTAGTCTTCGACGGCCCTTCAGGGGAATCAAGTTCCCAGTGAGATCTCATCTTGAGGCTAGTTTCCCGCTTAGATGCTTTCAGCGGTTATCTATTCCGAACATAGCTACCCGGCAATGCCACTGGCGTGACAACCGGAACACCAGAGGTTCGTCCACTCCGGTCCTCTCGTACTAGGAGCAGCCCCTCTCAAATCTCAAACGTCCACGGCAGATAGGGACCGAACTGTCTCACGACGTTCTAAACCCAGCTCGCGTACCACTTTAAATGGCGAACAGCCATACCCTTGGGACCGGCTTCAGCCCCAGGATGTGATGAGCCGACATCGAGGTGCCAAACACCGCCGTCGATATGAACTCTTGGGCGGTATCAGCCTGTTATCCCCGGAGTACCTTTTATCCGTTGAGCGATGGCCCTTCCATACAGAACCACCGGATCACTAAGACCTACTTTCGTACCTGCTCGACGTGTCTGTCTCGCAGTCAAGCGCGCTTTTGCCTTTATACTCTACGACCGATTTCCGACCGGTCTGAGCGCACCTTCGTACTCCTCCGTTACTCTTTAGGAGGAGACCGCCCCAGTCAAACTGCCCACCATACACTGTCCTCGATCCGGATAACGGACCAGAGTTAGAACCTCAAGCATGCCAGGGTGGTATTTCAAGGTTGGCTCCACGCAGACTGGCGTCCACGCTTCAAAGCCTCCCACCTATCCTACACAAGCAGGCTCAAAGTCCAGTGCAAAGCTACAGTAAAGGTTCACGGGGTCTTTCCGTCTAGCCGCGGATACACTGCATCTTCACAGCGATTTCAATTTCACTGAGTCTCGGGTGGAGACAGCGCCGCCATCGTTACGCCATTCGTGCAGGTCGGAACTTACCCGACAAGGAATTTCGCTACCTTAGGACCGTTATAGTTACGGCCGCCGTTTACCGGGGCTTCGATCAAGAGCTTCGCTTTCGCTAACCCCATCAATTAACCTTCCGGCACCGGGCAGGCGTCACACCCTATACGTCCACTTTCGTGTTTGCAGAGTGCTGTGTTTTTAATAAACAGTCGCAGCGGCCTGGTATCTTCGACCGACATGGGCTTACGCAGTAAATGCTTCACCCTCATCGGCGCACCTTCTCCCGAAGTTACGGTGCCATTTTGCCTAGTTCCTTCACCCGAGTTCTCTCAAGCGCCTTGGTATTCTCTACCCAACCACCTGTGTCGGTTTGGGGTACGGTTCCTAGTTACCTGAAGCTTAGAAGCTTTTCCTGGAAGCATGGCATCAACCACTTCATCATCTAAAAGATGACTCGTCATCAGCTCTCGGCCTTGAACACCCGGATTTGCCTAAGTGTTCGGCCTACCACCTTAAACTTGGACAACCAACGCCAAGCTGGCCTAGCCTTCTCCGTCCCTCCATCGCAGTAACTAGAAGTACAGGAATATTAACCTGTTTCCCATCGACTACGCTCTTCAGCCTCGCCTTAGGGACCGACTAACCCTGCGTCGATTAACGTTGCGCAGGAACCCTTGGTCTTTCGGCGTGGGAGTTTTTCACTCCCATTGTCGTTACTCATGTCAGCATTCGCACTTCTGATACCTCCAGCAAGCTTCTCAACTCACCTTCACAGGCTTACAGAACGCTCCTCTACCGCGCATCTTGCGATGCACCCGTAGCTTCGGTGTATGGTTTGAGCCCCGTTACATCTTCCGCGCAGGCCGACTCGACTAGTGAGCTATTACGCTTTCTTTAAAGGGTGGCTGCTTCTAAGCCAACCTCCTAGCTGTCTAAGCCTTCCCACATCGTTTACCACTTAACCATAACTTTGGGACCTTAGCTGACGGTCTGGGTTGTTTCCCTTTTCACGACGGACGTTAGCACCCGCCGTGTGTCTCCCACGCTGACACTTCCAGGTATTCGGAGTTTGCATCGGTTTGGTAAGTCGGGATGACCCCCTAGCCGAAACAGTGCTCTACCCCCTGGAGTGATACGTGAGGCGCTACCTAAATAGCTTTCGAGGAGAACCAGCTATCTCCGAGCTTGATTAGCCTTTCACTCCGATCCACAAGTCATCCCCTACCTTTTCAACGGGAGTGGGTTCGGTCCTCCAGTCAGTGTTACCTAACCTTCAACCTGCTCATGGATAGATCGCCCGGTTTCGGGTCTATACCCAGCGACTAAAACGCCCTATTAAGACTCGCTTTCGCTACGCCTTCCCTATACGGTTAAGCTCGCCACTGAATATAAGTCGCTGACCCATTATACAAAAGGTACGCAGTCACCTAACAAAGTAGGCTCCCACTGCTTGTACGCATACGGTTTCAGGTTCTATTTCACTCCCCTCTCCGGGGTTCTTTTCGCCTTTCCCTCACGGTACTGGTTCACTATCGGTCAGTCAGTAGTATTTAGCCTTGGAGGATGGTCCCCCCATATTCAGACAAAGTTTCTCGTGCTCCGTCCTACTCGATTTCACTTCAAAGAACCTTTCACATACGGGGCTATCACCCACTATGGCCGCACTTTCCAGAGCGTTCTGTTAGATTCAAAGAAGCTTAAGGGCTAGTCCCCGTTCGCTCGCCACTACTAAGGGAATCTCGGTTGATTTCTTTTCCTCAGGGTACTTAGATGTTTCAGTTCCCCTGGTTCGCCTCTTGCACCTATGTATTCAGTACAAGATACCCGAGTTATCTCGGGTGGGTTTCCCCATTCAGAGATCTCCGGATCAAAGTCTGTTTGCCGACTCCCCGAAGCTTATCGCAGGCTACCACGTCTTTCATCGCCTCTGACTGCCAAGGCATCCACCGTATGCGCTTCTTCACTTGACCATATAACCCCAAGCAATCTGGTTATTGTCTCGAACGTGAAGACGACATTCGCCGAAAATTCGCGCTTGAACTCGCAAATTTTACCTTGACTTGAATAATCACCAGTGAAAGAGATTATTCAGTCTACTTCTATCACATACCCAAATTTTTAAAGAACAGTTCTGGCACAAAGACCAGACATCAATGTTCGTTCAATCTGAACATTCATGTCTGAGCTTTCGACGATTTTTAATGGTGGAGCCAAGGAGGATCGAACTCCTGACCTCCTGCGTGCAAAGCAGGCGCTCTCCCAGCTGAGCTATGGCCCCGTATCGGATCAGCAGCACACCACAACAATTGGTGGGTCTGGGCAGATTCGAACTGCCGACCTCACCCTTATCAGGGGTGCGCTCTAACCAACTGAGCTACAGACCCAATCGTTCGGGCTTTGCCAGCTTGTCGACCTCACCCGCTCTCTATCCAAGAGCCGGGGGCGCGCTCAAACCAACCGAGCAGCAAACCTATCGTCTAACCAGTGAATCAAGCAATTCGTGTGGGAGCTTATGAAGAAGCTGCGATCTTCGATTAAGGAGGTGATCCAGCCGCAGGTTCCCCTACGGCTACCTTGTTACGACTTCACCCCAGTCATGAATCACTCCGTGGTAACCGTCCCCCTTGCGGTTAGACTAGCTACTTCTGGAGCAACCCACTCCCATGGTGTGACGGGCGGTGTGTACAAGGCCCGGGAACGTATTCACCGTGACATTCTGATTCACGATTACTAGCGATTCCGACTTCACGCAGTCGAGTTGCAGACTGCGATCCGGACTACGATCGGTTTTATGGGATTAGCTCCACCTCGCGGCTTGGCAACCCTCTGTACCGACCATTGTAGCACGTGTGTAGCCCTGGCCGTAAGGGCCATGATGACTTGACGTCATCCCCACCTTCCTCCGGTTTGTCACCGGCAGTCTCCTTAGAGTGCCCACCATAACGTGCTGGTAACTAAGGACAAGGGTTGCGCTCGTTACGGGACTTAACCCAACATCTCACGACACGAGCTGACGACAGCCATGCAGCACCTGTGTTCCGATTCCCGAAGGCACTCTCGCATCTCTGCAAGATTCCGGACATGTCAAGGCCAGGTAAGGTTCTTCGCGTTGCTTCGAATTAAACCACATGCTCCACCGCTTGTGCGGGCCCCCGTCAATTCATTTGAGTTTTAACCTTGCGGCCGTACTCCCCAGGCGGTCGACTTATCGCGTTAGCTGCGCCACTAAGATCTCAAGGATCCCAACGGCTAGTCGACATCGTTTACGGCGTGGACTACCAGGGTATCTAATCCTGTTTGCTCCCCACGCTTTCGCACCTCAGTGTCAGTATCAGTCCAGGTGGTCGCCTTCGCCACTGGTGTTCCTTCCTATATCTACGCATTTCACCGCTACACAGGAAATTCCACCACCCTCTACCGTACTCTAGTCAGGCAGTTATGGATGCAGTTCCCAGGTTGAGCCCGGGGATTTCACATCCATCTTACCAAACCACCTACGCGCGCTTTACGCCCAGTAATTCCGATTAACGCTTGCACCCTTCGTATTACCGCGGCTGCTGGCACGAAGTTAGCCGGTGCTTATTCTGTTGGTAACGTCAAAACAGCAAGGTATTAACTTACTGCCCTTCCTCCCAACTTAAAGTGCTTTACAATCCGAAGACCTTCTTCACACACGCGGCATGGCTGGATCAGGCTTTCGCCCATTGTCCAATATTCCCCACTGCTGCCTCCCGTAGGAGTCTGGACCGTGTCTCAGTTCCAGTGTGACTGATCATCCTCTCAGACCAGTTACGGATCGTCGCCTTGGTAGGCCTTTACCCCACCAACTAGCTAATCCGACCTAGGCTCATCTGATAGCGCAAGGCCCTAAGGTCCCCTGCTTTCTCCCGTAGGACGTATGCGGTATTAGCGTTCCTTTCGAAACGTTGTCCCCCACTACCAGGCAGATTCCTAGGCATTACTCACCCGTCCGCCGCTGAATCCGGGAGCAAGCTCCCATCATCCGCTCGACTTGCATGTGTTAGGCCTGCCGCCAGCGTTCAATCTGAGCCATGATCAAACTCTTCAGTTCAATACTGCTTGGGTTTTGAGAAAACCCTAAACTTGGCTCAGCAATCGCATGCTCTATTTAAAGAGCTAAAACTCTCGAATTCACGAGTGTTACTTGCGTTGCTGATAATCAGTCGATCATCAGTCTTACATCACAAGCACCCACACGAATTGCTTGATTCGACTTGTTAAAGAGCAGTTGGTCAAGGCTTTCGTCTCAACCGAGGCGCGCATTCTACGCTAACCTCATCTTCCGTCAAGCCTTATTTTTCGAAAATTTCTTTTCTACTCAATCGCTTGGGCTTCCGAGAAGTCAAACCTCTCATCAGCGGGAGGCGCATTCTACAGCGATCAAGCTCACTGTCAAGCACCTCGGCGATCTTCCTTTCAGCTCGCTGCCGGAGCAGCCAATGGAAAGCGGCAAGTGAATCACCTGCCTGATCACCACCCTCAACTCCGAATCTCTGTAAGTACTTGATTTTCAAGTTCTTTCAGCGCTTCGTCGCTGGGAGTGGTGCGCATTATAGGGACTGAAAAGAGCCCGTCAACGACTTTTTGCAGAAAGATGACAAATATCTGCCTCCCCTTCCCTCTCCTATATAGAAGCAAGCCTTCCGGCGACCGCACACCGTCAGGAGCACCGATGGCGGACGGGCCCAAGCCGATGCGCCGTCCCTCTCAGCCGCCTCTTCTATATAGAGAAGACTCACCAGGACCTCACACCTCAACGCGCTTCCTGGATTCCTACGAGCTTTGCAGGTTGCCGCTTCGGAAAGCCGTCCGCCATTCTCCAGCCGTCACGGTCAATCCCGTGGCCACGTTTAGCGACTTGTAGAGATGGCGCGATTGCGCTGAAAGCGCATGCAGGAAAGAGCGAATATTTCCTGTAGGCCCTTTCACGCCTGCAGTATTCACTACTGGCTCTATGGCGGATCGCGCGGGGAGACCCTCGGGTCTGCCGGTTCCATCTCCCGGTTCGCTAACCCTGCGCGGTCCGCCACCCTTCGAATAGCGACGACGTGTGGCGGCTCCTCAACCTCGTAGATGGAGCCTCACCATGCAAGACGCTTACAAGCCTGTCGTTTTCCAACACCACACCTACCAACTGCGCGCGATCCTGATCGAACGCCAACCCTGGTTCGTCGCCCATGACTTCGCCCGCCTGATCAACGCCCGCCGCCCCAACAGCCTACCCAAGCGTATGGACCCGGAACAGAAACGTTCCGTCATCCTGGAGTAGCCGGCCGCCATCACGATGACTCACTAGTGCTGAGCAGAGGCGCTAAAGGTGAGTGGACGCCTCATGACTTGCGTCGCACAGGCGCTACCATGATGCAGGAGCTCGGTGTGACGCTGGAGATCATCGATCGCTGCCAGAACCACCTGCTGGGCGGTTCCAAGGTACGCCGGCATTACCTGCACCACGACTACGCCAAGGAAAAAACAGAGGCATGGCAGCTTTTAGGAGAGAAGCTCGATGGGCTTATGAAACTCTCTGAGGTAGGGAATTTCTACTGAAGAACAACCAATTACTTACCTTACTCGATCACTCTCGGCTGCCACGTGGGAAACACCAAATAACGGGCTGTCGACGATGGCTATGCCCATGCCACCATCTACCTCCTAACATCTGAAATCAGATACCTGGAAGCCATTGCAACCACTTTTCCTATAGATCATCGGAAGCCCCAGCGGACCGGCAAGCCAGAGGATCCCCCTGCACTCGCAGTGTTGCTAGTCTGGACCGATTTTGGGGCCCGGATTCAGTAACAAAGCAGCCCCGGCGTAGTACTCACCTCTACTTAGGCTGCTACTTTGGCGTCATGAGCGGCCACTACAGATCATTTGAACACCTGTCTATCCACTGACATATTGCCGCCTCTACAGCAACTGAGGGCAAATACTCCTGCTCCAAGCGCCCCTTTTTCAGCCCTAACAAGTCTGAGTAAAGATCCTTTTCCTCACTGCAAAGTCCGGATGGAGGAAACGCCTGAGCCGTGACGGGCTCTTCGACTGCAGACCTAGAGCCGTATAACTCATACACATCTCTTGACATGAGAAGAGCAGAGATATCAGGACAGAACTCTCGGGCACTACTTAGCATTAGCAAGCCCCAGCTATCGATATCCCCCCAATAAGCAAGCTGCTTCTCTCGCAACCAGGATGCTGCCATCCACTGCAGATCGAGACCACAACCAAGAACCGCGACGGTGTCGTCAAGCTCAGGCAGTTGGTGAAGGCATTTTTCGTTCTCAATGACCATCAGCCGAGCCCCTGGAAGCCGAGACTCCATGAGCTCAGCGGTTGTGAGGCGAAGCTTCTTAAAGGGAAGCAGTCCATCACACAGAGGTGCAACCAGTACCCAGTGTTCGTTCTCTTCCAGGGCCCCAAGGAAGGTAGTGAGCCCCAGCTCAGACGGCACTCCCTGAAAACGCTCATCCAGTAGCCGAGTAAGCAGTCCAGCATTACGCTCGAAGAACTTCGTATCCACGCCATGCTCGGCCAACAATCGCAGTGGCCGCCCCATCGCACACCCCGGCTCGAGACGTAAGGCCAAATCTGCGGCTGCAATGACCTCCGTTGGATTTTTCTTGATCCAGAGGCTGCGCTGAGTAACGAGCAATGCCCTGAAGGTCACATCGGTGCACTCAACGATGTGCTCAAGATCTGCATACTCTTTGCCTATCGCCATATCCATCGTTGCAGCGATCCATTCGGATGGCGTGCGTAGACACCACTGCGAAGGAAGCGGAACTGGTTCAGCTCCAGCGCGATAGCTGACTGGCTCCCACTTCACCGTTCCAACTGGCACCGACTTCCAAGCATCAGCATGGCGCTGTACGGCGCCGGGATCCTGCGAAAACTCCCTAGCAGAGGCAGCCCCGATTCGTATGCACAACGGCCACTCACTTAGGCCAAGAAGTCGCTTGCTACGGGTCTCTGACTGATACCACTGACGAGCTAGCTTTCGGCTGATCTCAAGTGGTGATTTCACTCTGCACCTTCATCCGCTGTTGATAGTGTTCGTCCAACGCTTCCCAGCTAAGGGAGACCAAACTGGAATCCATGCCGTTCCTGTGAACTACGATCGCCGATCGAGTGTGGTGGCGCAGTAGCCGCATTTCCTTGTTTGGAGTGATGAAGATGGCATGCAAGCCGAACTCACGGAGCGCCCCGATGATTCGAGCCGCTACGGCATGAGAGCTGCGGGAGAACGCTTCATCCAGGATGATGGAGCCAAAAAGTGGTCTTCTACTCCCGTCTGGGCACAGGGCATAGCTCAGCGATGCAGTTAAGACATGGGAGGCGATGATCTCTTTCTCGCCACCACTCCCACCTTGCGAGCCGGTCCGGGTTTCAATCGTATTACCTGTCTCTCGATCGATCACAGAGACTGCGAACTCCAGCCGGAAGCGCGGATCAAGCAACGCACGAGCGGCCTGAGTCCGATTCCGCTCACAAGCCTCCCGCAGAATCACCACAAGCTCTCGCAGGGCCTTGTAGTGGCTCTCCCCTTCGTCCTCTATGAACCTGGCCGAATTGAGGGCACGTTGCGCACGCTGTAGTGAACGAATGCTGTCATGCGAGACCTTATTTGCGATCAATCTCAGGTACCGCCCTGTCTGGAAATCGACCCGGCACATCGTGCTATTCAGATCGTCCAGTCGCTCCTCAATCAGCGCGACCTGCTGCTCGATGTAACTCAGTAACTGAGTCACACCATCATCGGAGGAGCGGTTTAGGTAGTCTCGGAATCGCTTCAGCTTCTCTGGCAAGGCCTCTTCGGTGAGTACCTTCAGCCGATCCAAGTACTTGTGCACGTCATCGAGCTCTCGCCCCACGTCTACCAGTGCTCCGGTATCCTCTTTCAGCGCATCCGACATTTTTCTTGCAAGCTCAGATTGAATCTTGCTGAGTCTGTCCTTGAAGCCGCTGATCTCACTCTGCAGGTCTCGAGTGAATTGCAGCTCAAGCTCGCCGATCTCTGCCAAGTACTTCGGCGCGACCTCTGGCAAGTATCTAATCGCGAGCTCACGCTCCTGGTCGCTCATCCCTGCTTCAGACTGATTAAAGGCCTTGCGAGTACTCGATGCAGCCTGGTCTAGGCTGGTATTCACCGTGGCCCTCTTCGCGATCGCCTTTTGGTGCTGCTGATCTAGCCCACGGATCAGCTCCTCAGCCTGATCCACGGCTATTTTTGCCGCCGCAAGGTCAGTGTCAGGCCGCAACAGCTCCTGGATCCCCTGATTCAGCTCGTCGAGCTGCTTCTGCGCTCCAGGAAGGTCTATTCCCGCGAAATCGACCTTGGCGATTTGCTCCAAGGCCGTAATTTGGCCCTCAAGCAAGCTAACTGCTGTTAGAGCATTTTTGAGCTCTTGAGCAGCGTGCAATTGCCGGTCGCTGACCTCATGAATTTGACTAGCCAACTGGGCCAAGCGGTCGCGGTTATCGAAGCCCGTGAGCCAATCGTCTTCCAAACGCGACTGGTCCTGCTTATCGTAAAAGCTGGCTTTACCCGACATGAGGCCTTCAGCAGTCATCGCATGAGGTGTAGATCTCAGCACCTCTGGGCCGTCGACGCAGTGCCGATCATTCTCAGCAAGAAGTACCTTAAGCGCCTCTCGGTAGGGGTGATCCTTGTATGTGAGTTTTCGAGTAAAGCCATCCGGCATGAAGGCCGCAGCTGACTCAGGACGCTTCACCTCCAACAAACGAACGTGCAGTCGGTTATGCCGATTATTGATCCAACGAAGCGCCCGTCCGATAGACTCCGGTGGCACCAGAATCCGCAGTCGGTGACCACCGATTGCCCGCTCGATGGCCCCTCTCCAACGATGCTCTTCGCTCTTGACCTGGACGAGTTCTGCCACAAACGGCAGCGCGGTTTCGTCGAGACCAAGCTCCATGGCTAAATCAGAGCGAAGACTCTGGAAATTAGGGCGCAAATTTGACCCGGGACGACGCTCAACCTCTTGTCGTTCAGTCTTAAGTCTTGCGAGCAAGGTCGACTGTTCAGTCTCTACGACGCCCAATTGGAAGGACGTCATTTTGGCTTGCTCCAGATCTGACCTCAGAGTAACAAGCCGCGCCTCTGCCTTAACCTGGTTCTCACGCAATATCGATGAGTCGAGCTCCCCTGGCAGACCTAGATTCCGAGCAAGCGACTGATACTGCCGTGAGGCTAGTTCAAGCCGCGATGAAATTGCGCTCCAATCACGCACGCGCGCTCTCAGCTGGTCAATGTTGGTGCCGCCTTTCAGTAGATAGAGCTGTCGTAACCCGCCAGCGCGCCGCCTCTGTGCTTCGAGGAGCTCATGCGCAGAGGCCACCTCCGCCTCGGCCTGTCGATGCTCGATCCGCAGACGCTCAGTCTCCGCTAGCCACAAACGGTGCCCCTGCTCCGCATACCAAACAGGCACAAGTCGCTGCAGGGTTGCCTTCTCACTTGCTTGGCTCTCAAGCGATTGGTAGCGCGACCATAGATCTGCTATCGGCTCTAGCGCACGCTGTTGCCGGCGCGCAACTTCGAGCTCGCGATGGATTTCAGTGAGGTCATCAAAGCTGTCAGCCACCTCTGCAGCACGATCAAACGCCGCACGATCATCCAGCACCAGCTCACGAAAAATCTCGTCGATGCTATTGAGCTGTTTCAGCCCTGAGGCTCGATTCAGAAGGTTGAATGCGTTCTCTCCGACCTCAAAGAAATCCCGCAGTCGGGCGAGGTATTGCTTTTTGCTTTGGTACGTCCAAATCCCCGCTTCCGAGCTCCCCATCTTATTCAGAGCGGCCATCCCCCCCTCGTGCTGGACACTGAGCCAGTGTTCAAGCGTATGGTCGGGAGAGGTACTGAATATCCAGAGCTTCTTCATGTCGGTGGAAGATGAACTGGTGCCCTCGAACCAGAGCAGCGCACCAAGCCGAACCATCCCAGACTCACGATTGAGTGTCGCAGAAATTCCCGTAATCGCCTTACCAGAACGAGCGATGTGCGACTGACCAGCACTCCCATCTCCAGGACCGGTCACACCACGAACATACGAGGCAAGATCCCTGTCACTGTCGTGGCCGCCGGTGGATGCAAGGTTGTACCGAGGGTTCGCGCAGATGAGGGTCATTAGCGCATCGACGAGGGTCGTCTTCCCGCTCCCAGTCGGACCAATGACTGCGGTCCCCGCACCGTCAATCGGCGCCCGATGAAACCCTTGAAAGCCGCCCCAGTTGAACATCTCAACCGAGGTGAGGACGAAGGTTTCGTTATCCCGCCAAAAAGCTTCCTGCTTCACTCTTCGACCTCCATGGCCAGATCGTTGGGATCACTTTCCAGCCGCTGTTGGTCCTGAATCCAAGCTAGCAGAGCCCGCAGGTTCTCAGGGTTTGCCAAGTGAGCAATGATCGGGCGAATGATGATGTTGTCATGCGCGTCAGGGGTAGACACCAGACCATGTCCTTTCAACTGGTCCAGTAGCGTGAGAACGCGGTTGCGCTCTTTCGCATCGCTGCCCAAATCGCCAAGGTAGACCTGTAGCTGAGGGATTAGATCGTCCACCGCAACCTGCGCGACCGTCGTGCCAATACCACTTTCCTGCTCTGACACAATGAAGTGCTGGCGCAGTATCGCGATGAGCAGTGATTGCTCCAGGTTCAGGCGCTGCCTCCGCACGAGCGGGTGTGACCACTCATCTGCCTCAGCCCGGGTGTCCTGCCGGACGGTCACAACGGCAAGCCCCCGTATCTCGTCGATACTGACGCCCAGGTCGAGGGGCTCGAGAACGTTCGCGATCTCAACGGCATGGGTGACGGCAAGGCGATAGAGGTTGGGTTTGTGGCTGTCCTCCAGCAAGCCGTACTTAAGAAGCTCCTGCACGGTTTCTCTAATGCGGCCATGAGTGCGACGACTATCGTCGGATGGCTCGTGAGTCTGAGGGGGAGCCGCTTGTTCTGTCTCATCGGCCGGCAGGTCAGCCGACCTCGGATCGTCCACTGCCGAACTTGCCAATTGATCGAAAATTCCCGCCATGCTCACAACTCCCAATCAATGTCTTTGAGTGCAGCGCTATCCATACCGACGAGAGGAAGATGGAACCGCCAGCGTTGCTGTTCTGAGTCAACTAGCTCGACGCTTTCAGCCTCATTCTCGTACACATGGAGACCCGCCTCGCGGGCCATCCCCAGCCAGAGAGAAAATGTCTCTAGATCATGTGCAGGTGGCAGCAAAGCCGCTAGTTCGCCGAGACTTAAAGGTCTTCCCTGTTGAGCCAAAACCGACAGGGTCTCGCGGATGAGTGCATTTCGATCCAGCCCATCAAATGCATCCCAAAAGTCCGCATCGATTTCGTCTAAGCCGGCGGAGACAACATCGAGATTTAGCTCTGCCTCGGCCCCAGTACTGAAGTCTTTAAATCGCAAGCGCCCGACGGACGGGATGCCCGAGATCGGAATTCCAATGGGAGGCAATGGCACAGCTTTTCGACGTTGGCTTTGGCGCTGCCAGTCCAACCCCAGCGCGGCACTGAAAATGTCGTGGAGTAACTGACCAACGCGATGGTGCTCCAGCGCGAGCCCCGTCTTCATGAATCCTTTAACGTCCCTTTCGCTGCGCGCTCTAGCCTGCAGCACCGACTGAGACTCCTGAACCAGTCTCAGAACTAGCCATCGCATTTCTTTCTGCTGGCTACGTTGGAGCGCTTTGGAAGCAGCGGGATGCCGAAGAATCGTTCGGACCCGCACGCGCATTTCGTCCAATTCAATGGACTGTCGCAGCTGCTGTTGGAAGCTATCGAACACCCGCCCTTCCGGGGTACTCAATAGAGAATCCTGTCCATCGAGCAGCAGATCCACGATGTCGCCACGGTGATATTGCTCGCTAATGATGGACTGGCGAAGTGCTCTATCTGCGTCGCGCCAAGAGTCCTCAACCCTCCTGAAGTCCGCACGCAGGCTGGTCGCTAGGCTATATACCTCCCGGATCCCCTCAATTGCCCGGGCCTCATCAAGAACGACAATGTAGCCAGCTTCCACCTGCTTCAGCTCATGCTCGAGATCTTGGATGCGACGACGCAGGCTAGCGATGCGACCCGCCGGGCTGGGGTTCAGATTGGTCTCGAGATTCTCGATCTCGCGCTGTACGACAGACAGGCGTGATGCCGTAGACGTCATCATTCGGCTGTCTAGCGACTCCACGAACTGGATTGCGACCTCCAGAGCATCCGTCGCGTAGACACGACCTTCGCGTTCGACGATCAGGCGTCGCTTGATCCACTCCCGCAACTCGCGCCCCGCCTGAAGGTGGACGTTGTCAGCATCGATCTCGAAAAGCTCTTGGCTTGCGTAGCTGGCAAGGAGCTCTGACAAGCCTTGAAGCGCATCCTCTACAACGATTCCATCGTTGGCTTTATCGAATAGAGTGCGCAGGCAGCTAAGGACCAGAGGCGCCCGTCGGGAGGCCAATAGCAGCCAAGCCGGATGCTGGCTGCGAGAGGAGACATAGCGCTCGGTAAGGTGCTGAGTACTCTCTTCCATGTAAGTCTCTCGGGCGAATCCATCACCACTCGAAATGACACCAGTCGTCTGGCGTTCGAGTCCTCAAACTCGGTTGTCTTCGCTACCCATGGCCCCGCGCAAGCGGCCGTTCCTGCGACCAGCCCAGAGCGGTCCCCTTGGTGGTCTGCTCGGAAACCACGCTCAAACTGCTGTCACTGCGCCCTTTCGTTTGGTCGATTTTTTGGAGGCGCCGGCGTTGATGAACATCACTACCTCAAGCGCTCGTAGCGGGGAAACTGCGTAGCCCATCTTGCGATTAACGGATGAGTGAAACTCCGGGAATCGTTGGTCCTGCGTTAAGCGCCTTAGATAATTCGAGTAGCTAGCGTACCTACCGACTTTGTTAACGCGGGAGTTATTTCCAGGCTCCCCATGAAGAAAGTAATAGATATTGGAGTCCCAAATCGCAAAGGCTTCAGGATTCACAAAATGCAACAGTTTGGAGGCCCCTACAACCGAGTGATTAATCAGGCCAGCCAACTGCTTGATCTCCTCGTTATCGAGTCGTCCTTCGGTCCGTGCCTTGTTGAGCAGTGCCGCCCCAGCGTGGGCATCAACTGTCCCACTGATGTGGATTTCCAGTATCGTCGGCATCCACCCATAGACCATGTGCGCGCCACAAACGAACGCCTGCTCATCCAATGGCTGGGGGGACTTCAAGGCGGCGAGAATGTGCGGATAGGCTCGGATGTAGGACTGAGCCCGGTCGATCTCAGTATGCGGCTCAATTTGGAAAACATCTTTCATCTCGCCACACCCTCAATCCGGCTTCTGCCGACAGGTAGCCCAAGTGTCGGTGCTCACAATGCGCCTGCTTCTCGGGCGTCGCTTAAGCATCCTACTATCAATTGATGGCAATTTGACATTTATCAAATTTGAGAGCAATTTCTCCGCCCAAATTGACAGCCGACCAGTTGAAGCGAAGCGCCGGAAATAGTAACAGGCAAAACAGGCGGCGCGGACCAAAGTCGTCATCCAAGCTTGGCATATCACCCAACCTGAGTAACACGGCGAAACCAAAAACAAGCGATGCCTTGAATCTAGAGGCAGTCGCCACCCCCAACGTAATCATCGCTACCTATGCGATTGGATATCCACCGGATGTCCCCCGGCGGATCAAGCTCTTGAGCCGCTATCTCTGCCGCTTCTCTAGACGGATGCATGCTGCTCGGCGCGTCTCCGCCTGCAGAAAAGACACCCCAGCACTGGCGCCAGCCGGGATTGTCTTTGTCTAAGGTAGGCGCCAAGTGTTCCAGATCCGGGATAGACCCCAGGAACGCAGCAAACCCCACCCGGGCGCACTAGGTTCGGGGGGGTTGGGATCGGCTCACTATCCCTATCACCTCACCACTGCGGTTGAAGACAGGGCCTCCGCTCATCCCAGACGGCCAATCACTTTCCACAACAAACACGGGGGTGCTGTTTGAGCGACTGGTTCCTTCGAGTTGGACGTCAATTATTCGGCCATAAGCACCATACATTCCCTCGGTGAGGAGTGCGTTCTGCTCTGACTCGCCCACCTCCGACAAATCCAGTTCAGGAAAACCGACAGCCAGCACAATCTCGCCGATCTCGGGCCTCCACCCACTAGACCGGACAGACAATGTCTGAGGGGGCTTTACGCCAGCGCCTGGCTGCTCTGTTATCAGCGAGGCAACGTCAACAGAAGGCCGACTCGTTGACTCTCCTCGCAACTCAGCCATAGGGTCATCAGTCTCAGCCATGCAGGCATGAGCCCCGATTGCCGGCACGAAGCAGCCCGGCGGAACGGATACAGTTCCGAAGGTGACGGCGTGCATACCGAAGGAAAGAATCGGACGGCTAACAGCCTTCTGCTCAACGAAGTCGATCACGTGAAAAAGACACGACATCAAGCAAAACGAAGTAGTTGAACTATTAATTAAACTTGAAATTAAGCAGAAACTCTATCTCAAGCAAGCATTAAAAAATATGTATCTTGACGACTAAAGGAAAACTCAGGAAAGCTCCCGCTCCATTTATTGAAATGACGTTTCTGTTGGTTCTGAGTCCAGCCAGATGAGTTTTCCATTACTGGAATGAGGATGAAGCTGTTCGTCGACTACGCGGCCAGACTGCGGCGGAGAGGCTTATTAACCGATCTTGGTCACCATGAGCGCCCACTATGGGGGAAGCTGCCGCTGACCAGCGGCATCTTTCGCCCCTAACTGGCCTGTCAATTCATGTGTACCGTAGATTGGTGATATCGATGGAAACCAGCAATTGCTCTTCGATCGCCTGGCCGCGCTAATCTCGTCGATAGGCGCGCCGTTTGCTTGGCATGCGCAGCCCATCAGCTTCGATGTAATCGTGAACGTACTGGGCAGCAGGCAGCGTTCCGCTGACATCGACACAATAGTCGTGCCTCCGCAACAGGAAGTCCTCACCGAAATAGAAGTCCTGCGTCGAGCAGTGCGTAGCCACGCTATCCGGGAAGTTCACCCGTAACCGACGCCACTGTTGGTCACCCTCCTCCCATGGAGGAAGCTCTTCCACCTTGACGCCCGGAAGGGTGAACAGGAATGGCATGGTGAGATAGGACCAGAGCGGATATCACCCTCCTCTTCATCTTCATCTATGGCAGTCAGATAACGCTCTTGCTCGACATCAGGAGGATCACGCTTGGCTCCCGGTATCAGAGCCCATTGGATGGGCCCCGAGCGGCACCAGCATTCATCCATAAGTTGAATGGCTCCAACTTTCCTGACTAATAATTAGCCCGCTCTTGCTACTTGGAATAGGTGGTCGCCTCAGGAGCAATTTGCATACGATCAGCCGGGACAGTCAGGTTCTTGAGTTCCGAAACTCCAAAATCTCATTGCCGCTCAGCGAC
This sequence comes from Pseudomonas sp. SCB32, assembly GCF_009189165.1. NCBI lineage: Bacteria > Pseudomonadati > Pseudomonadota > Gammaproteobacteria > Pseudomonadales > Pseudomonadaceae > Pseudomonas > Pseudomonas sp. SCB32. The sequence continues at coordinate 2,106,228 of NZ_CP045118.1, read as the reverse complement.
ATCCGCAATGGTGAAAGTACAACAGCAGCAAGACTCGCCAGACCTGAACCGTCCACCTTTCAAATTCTGCCTTTTTCTAATTCAAACAATGATTTGCAGCTTTACAGGAGCGCAACAATGAAGGCAAAAGCACTGGCACTCGTGGCTTTGAGCGGGCTAGGGATCGCAGGCAACGCCCTGGCCGACAGCGTCACCGTCATCTCGTACGGTGGCGCCAGCAAGGAGGCTCAGGTGGGGGCCTTCTACAAACCGTTCGAGAAGGAGTCCGGCAAGCAGGTGATCGCCGGCGAGTGGAACGGCGAGATGGCCAAGGTCAAGGCCATGGTCGATACGAAAAGCGTCTCGTGGGACGTACTGGACGTGGAAGACACCGACCTCGTACGGGGGTGTGAGGACGGACTCTTCGAGCAGCTCGATTATTCGCGCCTGGGCATCAAGGACCCGCTGGTCAAGGGCGCGCAAACCGACTGCGGCGTCGGCATCTTCGTCTGGTCGAACGTCCTGGCCTACAACGCCGACAAGCTCAAGGTCGCACCTACCGGTTGGAAGGATTTCTGGGACCTGAAGAAATACCCCGGCAAGCGCAGCTTGCGCAAATCCGCACGCGGGGCACTGGAGTTTGCCCTCATGGCCGATGGCGTGGCGCCTGCCGATGTCTACAAGGTGCTTTCAACGCCGGCTGGCGTTGACCGTGCCTTCAAGAAACTCGACGAAATCAAGCCGAGCATCCAGTGGTGGGAGGCAGGCGCGCAGCCGCCGCAGTACCTGATGTCGGGCGACGTGGTCATGAGCTCCTCGTACAACGGTCGTATCCATGCCGCGCAGGAAAGCGGCGCCAATCTGAAGATCGTCTGGGACGGAAACCTCTACCAGTTCGATGACTGGGCGATTCCGAAGGGCACGCCGAACCTGGATGCGGCCTACCAGTTCATCGCGTTCGCCATGCGGCCCGAGCAGCAGAAACTGTACACGGAGAAAATGGCCTACGGTCCGTCCAACACCGCCGCTGCCGCGTTGCTGGACAAGAAACTGGCCAGCGAGCTGCCGACCGCGCCCGAGAACATGAAGAACGCCCTGCAAATGAACGTCGAGTTCTGGACCGAGAACGGTGAAGCGCTGGAGCAGCGTTTCATGTCCTGGGCCAGCAAATAGCCAACAGTGATACCTCAGCCAGGCGCGCAATGCCCTGGCTGAGCGTGCTCCCGAGCTCCGCACAGCAATCGCCAGGTGCAATCCAGCTCCGTTTCCCTTCGATGGACGTGGCCAGTCCGCACGGGGTGTGCCCGACACGCCGGATGGCAATATCATCGGTGCCGAGCGCCGCGACGCTATGATCGATCCGCCAGCAGACGTTAAGGGCATCCATGAAACTCGCCACCGCCATCGAGCACACGGTTTTACGAGAAGCTACGGTCGTTGCCGGAAGCCGCGCGATGGATCGCGAGATCTCCTGGGTGCACATCGTCGATCACCCGGAAATCACCAACTGGTTGAAGCCGGGCGAACTGCTGCTCACCACCGGCTACAACTGGCCCGAGGATGACCAGACCTGCCGCGAGATGGTGCGTAGCCTCAGTCGGATAGGGTTGGCTGGCGTGGTGCTGGCCGTACCCCACTTCAGGGAACACTTCACCCAGGCCGCCATCGACGAAGCGAACCAGTGCGACCTGCCCTTGCTTGAGTTGCCTTGGGACATTCAGTTCAGTGAAATCACCCATGATGTGCTGGCTCGAATCATCAACGTGCAGGCCGAGATCATTCGCCGCTCGGATCTCATTCACCGGGCGCTGACAGCTGCTGCGATTGACGCCAGCAACCTCGAGGGAGTGGCCGTTGCGTTGCAGCAGTCACTGGACAAGCCGGCCACCATCGTCTCGGCGGACGGCACCTTGCTGGGGGCGTCACGGCCTGGCTGCTGTGAGCCTGATGAGCGCGAGATCATCGGCAAGATCACCTTGCGCGAGTCATTGTTCAATGCGTTCCACTCCAATACCCCGGCGCTCTTCGGCGAAGCCCATGGTCTGCGCAGGCCCCGCCTGGGCTGCCCGATTCGCTCCCGCGATGAAGTGATCGGCATTGTCTGGCTGGACAACGTCGAGGGTGAATTCGAGGAGCTTGATTCACGCGCGCTGGAACATGCAGCAGTCATCGCAGCGCTGCACCTGACACACCAGCGGGAGCTTTCGGATCAGGAGACGCGCCTGGGCTACGCGTTCGTGGCCGGCCTGCTCGAAGGCAAGTTCTCAGCGACGCCCAGTGCCATCGAGCGCGCAAAGGCTTCGGGCTGGAGCGAAAGCCGCGACTACCGGGTGTGCCTGGTGCTGCTCGACGAACCCATTCCGCTGGGCATGGATGGATTCCATCGTCGCAGCTGCAGTGCCGAGCGCATCTCTCACGTCATGCAGAGCCTGGGTGTGCCGGCGCTCATCTCCGTATCCCTGAACCAGATCAGCTTCCTGCTACCTGCCGAGATACCGCCCG